>NZ_JBFAQY010000046.1:0-41817 GCF_040678965.1 Streptosporangium sp. NPDC049248 | reverse complement strand
GGCTGGTCGGGCGGTAGAGGCGGAAGTCGAGATTTCGGCTGTGGATAGCCGTGCCCGGCGTGGGGCCGGATTGGTTCCCGCAGCGGTTTCACTGCACTGACCTGGTCAGACACCGTCTCGGGAACCGGACAGAGTGAATGTTCTGTCCGGTGTGCCGACCACCGTTGCCCTTTTCCGGCTTACTTGGTCTGCCCCCCAATACCCTCGCGGAAGGGGTCTCCTGCCCGCCGGCTGGGGAACCACGGCTGACAGGAAACCCTTCCCCTACATGAAGGGATCCACGGGGGGAGCATCACCCGGGCTGAGCGCCACCCATAGGACCCACACCACGCCCCTCAGGTAGACGAGGTACATGCGTGCCCTCCAGTACCGCGCGGCCGCCCTGTCGGCCTCGGCGTCAGGCCGCGGTTTTTCGTCGGGGGACTCCCCGTTCATTCTCTCTCTCTTCTCCCGATATGGCGCCGGGTGCCTACCGAACTGTCCGGCGAAATCCACCAGATGAGTGGGCCATGCAAGTGAGAGTAAAAGAGGTCAGAAGCGCTCGCAATCGGCAAACATGCAGGTAAACGCTAAATGACTGTAGAAAACGCGGGTCTGTCGAAGCGTTCTACCTCAGACAACGCGAGCAATTATCTCGCTCCGAAAGCCGCAGAAATTTCTTGTAGATTTTTCTTCTCGCGGTTCGCACCCCGAAAAACTCCTCGGCCTCCAGCCTGGTTACCTCGTGTTGGTGGCTACCACTTCAGCGACGGCGCGTCGCCAGGTCGCCGGCCACCTGGGCATGCTCGCGGGCGCGACGGGCCAGCTCGGCCGCGCGAACGGCCACGGCATCGGCGAGCGCGACCGCCCGCACCTCCCAGCCCGGAGCCGGGTCCTCTTGGTCGACGAGCTCCAGGAGGTCGTCGACGGCATCGGCGATCTGGTCGGCGTCACCGGCCAGATCACCACGTACCTCGGCCAGCCGGTCAACCAGGTCGGCCTCTCGGTGCCGGGCCCGGTAGGCCGCTTGGCGGCAGGTCGCCGAGCAATACCGGGGGCGCCGCCCTGGCCGCCCTCGGCCTGTATGGCGGGACCAACACCGCCGCCGAACACGCGGCCGAAGCCGCCCGGCTCGGCGGGCTGGACCCGTACCAGATGCGGCTTGCCAACGCCCTGCTCGGCGCGGTCCAGGTCGAGGCGATGCTCGCCGAGACCGCCGGGGCCGGCGCCAAGGGCCTGGCCGCCGCGCACCACGAGCAGCTGGTGACCGCGGGCGTGGCCGACGACGCGGAGAAGCTGGTGGGGTTCCTGCGCTGGCAGGCGTTGCGGGTGTCCGGCCCGCTACGGCTGATCGCCCAGGACCCGTCCACCGGGCCGATCCCGCTGGCCGCCGCGCACGCCGCCGAGGGCCTCCAGCGGCTGCTGGGCGTGGCCGGCGCCGGGCAGGTGCCCGACGTGGAGACGGTCAAAGAGCACGTCGCCGAGATCGAGGCGGCCCGCGAGTGCCTGGTCACCGCGATCGGCAACGTCGACATCCTGCTGCAGATGCTTTCCGGGCTATCCGCGCTGTTCGGTGAGGACTGATCCGGCCGGAAAGCAGCGTTCCCGCGGGTCAGCTCGAAACTCCTTCGGGATGGCCCCTGGTCGCGGGGCTCGGGAGAGGGATCTCCAAGATGGTTAACCTTGGAAAATCCGGATCTCTGTCAAACAGCGCTTATTGTCCTAGGCTCCTCTGTAGCCGCTTCACGCGGCAGCCTTCCCTACTCGGTCGAACCCCCGGGGGGCGACCGGCCCTCGTCCGCAATGGCGGCTCAGAGAAGGGAAATCGATGGCTGCTAAAGGTCGGCGGCGACGCCCGAACCAGTCACCTCCGCTGGAGTGGGGCACGCTCGCCCTGCGTGCGGTCCTCATCGTGGTGGACTGGCTGGTGAACGGCAACGGGCTCAAGTAGGCGGCCGCCTACCTGAGCCCGAATATTCCGCAAGTTGCCCCCGGCACGGCTCGCGACCAGTCGGGGGCTTCTTGTTGTCTCCACATTATCGAGTTTCGCCAGAATCGGTTCGGCTCCACCTTGACATGCTCGTCGGTGGTGCGCCATGCCACCGTTTGCAATGCCTCAGGCCACCGTTTGAGCTACAGCCCGGTCACCGGGTTGCCGGTCCAGCGGTCGCCCTCCTTCAGGTATCCGAGCAGCGCGCGGGAGCCAACGGCCGTCCATGCCTGCGGTCGTGCCTGGGTCGTGGTCGATTACTTCCCAGATTTGAGCTTCTCGTAGGTAACGGGATGGCAGGTTCCCAGAACCTAACGAAACCACAGGTCACAGGCTCGCGCTCGAACCCGAGTGGAGGGCCAGGAGGGAGACGCATCACCGCAGGTGGGGTCCCGGTAGCAACGGCGGAAAATCCAACGGATATCGCTTCGCCAGCGTCGACGTGGAGCACCCCGGCGAGGTCAGCGGCATCCTCGGCCTAGCCCGTCGCGCCCACCAACCGGCACACCAGCCATGCGATGCCCTCACATCAGAGCAGGTCAGGGGGATATCCGTTGGATTTTCGGCGATTACTACCGGGACCCCTGCCTGCCACACCAAGATCATTCTCAGCGCCAACCGCTGTTCCTGGGTTCCTCAACCCCGGACACGTTCGGGAGGAGGGGCCAGGTTGGAAAGAGCTCCTTGATCGCTTCCCGGTGAACTTGGCCGGGTGTACGGCATCATGTCCGTTGTGGATCTTTCCAGGCGTCCTGGGCTGCGCATCGCGGCTGCGGCCGTCACTTTGTTGTTCACCCTGGGTGGCTTCGACCAGTTGAAGATGCCCGTGCTGCCGATGCCCGCGGACGCGGCGGCCTCGGCCGAGGAGATCGCCGAGCGGCTGCGGGACCGCCTGGACGACGAGGTCTTCGAGAGCTTCTTGCCGGATCTCACCTTTGCCCCCTTTGCGATGAGCCTGGACACGCCTCTCCTGCACTGGTGCTGGCCGGAGCAGAAGCAGGGCATCGAAGCGCGGCTGCCGCCTGAGGGCGTGCCCGCCTACACCGGCGAGCTGCACGCTCCGGAGGTGGCCGATCCGCTGGAGGTACGGTTCTGGATCACCTCGCCCGACCAGGCGAGCCGCCTGGTCGCGGCGACCCGGCGCGGCACCGAGGAGTGTGGCCGCCGCCCTCGGGAGGGCGATGCGATCAGTGACGTGGCCGATTTCGATCGCTGGGGGTGGCACGGGGTGCGGACCCTGGTCACCACAGAGAGCTGGACGGAGTACGGCGACTCGGGCGCCAGGGTGACAATCGTGGCCGCACGCGGCGCGCTGCTGGCCGAGATGTCGTGGGCCTGGGCGTTCGAGGCAGGCGGCAGGCCAGGCCAAAGCCCGCTGCTCCAGGGCACCGAGGCGGCGGCGTCCGTGCTGGCCGCCGTGGGCGGCGCCCCCTCCGCGCCCGCCCCGGCCGGCGCCACCTCGCGGGCCACCTCGACCATGATGGCCGCGGCCCTGCCTCCGCCGTCCGTCTACGGCAAGGACATGAGGCCGTGGCCCGACCCTGTTGGTCTCTTGCATGATCTGGTCTGCCCGTCAAGTTTCGACGAGAACGTGCACGGCGGTGCTCCGGCCATCACGCGCCGTCTGATCGGCGAGGTCTCCATCCGCGAGGACGTGCTGTTCCTGGCCGACGAGCAGAGCGCCGAACAGGCACGCATCCGGCCGATCCGCTGGGCCCGCTGGGGCGTCTCGACCGGCAAGGGGGTGAAGCCCTGCGACTCCGACGACGCGCTGTCCTACAGCATCGACCGCCGCCTCGAGCCCTTCACCAGGGGTTCTTGGACGGGAGAGATCGATACTTTCGCCGTGCGGCGCCCTGACTCGCAGCGCCATCCTGCCCGTCACGACTCCGTGGCGCACATCGCCGTGGCCGTGCGTCACGGCTCCACCATGGTCTATCTCCGCTGGCAGGGACCGGCCGGGGCCGACCCTGCCGCGGCCCTGCGCAGGGGCCGCGCCGCCCTCACCCGTACCCTCGACCTCCTGCCTGCGGGCGGCTGAAGGTCGTCGGCGCTTGCCCCTCTGCTGCGAATCTACACAGTAAAGCCCGCCGGTTACCCACCCCAGGAGCGCCAGCACCATGAATGGTGCTGCCCCTCCCTCAAATACCTGACATTCGAGTACAGATCATCTCATTGATGCTAAAAAGCCCGGCCCTGCGCGGTGCCGCAGGGGTCTTTGGGCGGTGAGTTGTGCGTGCCCGAAGACCTTTACAAAGTAGATTCATGAAGGAGCGTGTTCCTGTCACCGCCCCAAGGAAAGACGTGTTTTTTCGTGGCGGCCCTGCAAGCGACGGGCAGGGATTGGGCAGGTCAGGCGAGGGTAGGCAGGCAGGCTGAGGTCGCTTGTCGCCTGTTCACCGCATGGGCGCGACTGTATTCCGGGGGAAACCATGTCGCATTCCGGACCTGACCATGAGGATGCTCCGCTAGCGGATCGTCGGGCGAATCAGCAAGACCTCCATGACGAGCCTGACTTCGCCGATGAGTTCGCTCCTTCGCCAACAGACCCGGCCGGCCAACCCGAAGACGATCCCGACACCACCGTCTACGGGCAAGACGAGGGCTACGAAAAGCCAACCTCGTCCTGAAAGGCCACGACCACGGAGGAGGTCATCGGCCCTCTTGGGATCGGGCGGCCATCACCTGCACCAGCCAGGCCCGCTCGGCGGCCAGGGCGGCCGCGTCGTCGGGGCCGTAGGCAGGTTCGGGCTCGGCGGCCCAGCGCGGGGCGGAGGGCAGGGCGTGGCGGGCCAGGACCTCGCGCTGGAAGATCTCCTCAGACTCCACCAGCACCGGCCGGGGCGGCTGAACGGGCCGCTGAGCAACGATCGGCGCGTGATCGGCCTCTGTCGCCCCACCCGCCGCAGCAGGCGCCGCAGGGCGTTCCTGGCGCTTGGGATCTGAGGGGTACAGGCGGGGCGGGGCGTCGTGGTGGCCGCGGCCGCGCAACTCCTGGGCGCGGCGGCGGGCCTGGTCGATCAGGGCGGCCCGGCGCGGGGCGTTGGCCGTGTTGCGCTCGGCGTTGGCGGCCAGCCAGGCCGCGTGCACCGAGCCGTTCTCATCGAGGATGAGGTTGGCCAGGTTGCGGGCGGCGCGCCGGGCCCGGCCCAGCACCTTGCCGATGCGCCAGCGCAGCACCCCGGCCAGGTCAGAAGCGCTGGCCACCTGCTCACACAACAGCTCGGCGGCCTCGGATTCGGGCATGTGCCGCAGCAGCAGCGCCACCAGATACGACACCTCGGCCACCTCCCGGTCGCCCAGGACCTGCCCGTCGCGCTGCCGGGCCCACCGGGGCTGCAGCCCCAGCACGAAATCGACGGCGTGGGCCCTCTCCTCGGCGCGATCTTTGCACCCGAACGGCAACTCACGCGGCCGCCGAGACGGCTGTGACAGCCGTGACGGGTGGGAGGGGGAAAGTCCCTCTCGTGTATAAGGAGACGTGTGAAGTCGTCCACAGCCAGAAGCGGCGTTGATCGCTTGGGGGCGGGTGGCGGAGCCTTCGCGGATCACCTCGCACTCTGACAGGTTGGCATCGATGGAGGCGCGGGTCTGCTTGCCCTTGGCCGCGGCGATCGGGTTGTCGATGTGGCGGCGCAGTTCGTCTTTCAGGTCTGAGGGAAGGTCGTCGGGCAGCACGGCCAGGTCCATGGCCAGCACGTAGCGGGCCTGGCGCTCGGGCGCGGCCGCGCACACCTGGCGTACCAGCCCGGCCTCGACCAGGCGCATGAGGTCGGTCCAGCCGATCCGATGGCCGCTGGCCCGGGAGGCGAAGCCGTGATGGGCGGTGTAGGCGTCGAAGACGGCAGGGATGTCGGCCAGGTGACCGGCCGCGTCCGCGTGGTGGGTCAGGTGCCGGGCCATGCGCAGCGCGCACGGATGCACCCGCTCGCCGCGGGTCTGCAGCACGCTCATCAGGCGCCACCACAAGGCGGTCGGCACCCGGGGCAGTTGGTCGGCACCCTCGTAGTGGGCGTAATGCGCACGCCGTGCCTGAGCAGCACTAACAGCGCACAACCGGGTCGAGATCGAAGCGGCGCGCGGGGTCGTGCTGAGGGTCGTGCTCGGAGCGGTGGCTGTTAGCTCACTCGGCGTGTCGTCGCCAAGGCGTGTTGAGCCCAGCGCCTGGACTGCTATCGTCGTCTCCAGACGTGAATAGACACGCCTAACCCGCTCAGCTCGCTCGCCGGCCAAAGCATCGGAGCTGAACGTCCAAGGTGTGTCGTGTGAAGTTGTCTCTTGAGAAGCGCCCCCTCTGGGGGCGTTTTCTTTTTGCCTGGGTAGCTCCTGAGGTTTAAAGCGGGGTATTCAGTCCCGCATCTTTCCACGATCTCCGAGTGCTTGTGGGCTGGCACGCCCGTGGTTCCTGCGGCGTGTCGCGTTCCGTGGTCGCATTCGCGCACGAGAGTGAGCAGATGGCCCGTCGACGTCCACAAGCGGACAGGCAGGCACCAGAAGGTCCCTACCAGCTCGGCCGCCCTTCCTGACATCCTTCTTGTCAAAGAAAAATGATCTTTGTCAGAGAATCTTGTGGGGCACACTGCCATAAATGCGGCTGACATGGGCGTAAACACGCCGAACACGCCGAAAGCCGCATCCCAGGCACAGGATGCTGACAGCGGCAGACAGAGGCGGGCGGATACGAGGCGGAGGTGCGGCGCGTCCGTCGGCGTACACCCTGAGGGCAAGATCAAATGTGTGTCCTCGCTGTTCAGGGGGATACCGGAGCCGTCGGCGGGCGGGGCGGCACTGGCACAAGGGAGCGGTACGGCCCCGCCTGTCGGCGCCAGACGGCGCACGGCGCCGCCCCCGCCCGCGACATCAGCGGGCGGAGGCGGCACCAAGGGGGGCGGACGCTCAGGCACCGGGCCGGGAATCCTGGAGCTTGCGCAGCACATCCTCGACGCGTAGCGCCGGGCCAGACCCACGAGCGGGCCGCTTGCGTTCCCTGCTCAGCGCCTGGACGTAGGCGGGGATGGCGCGCAGGTGCACGGTGGCTAACAGGTCCCGCATGAAGCGGGTGGCGTGCTCGGCCTCGCCGGTGCGCTGGGTGGCCAGGGCGCCCCGGACAGCGTTGCAGATCAGCATCCGCTGCTCGCTCGGCCGCAGGCCGTCGACGACGGCCATCGCGGCACTGAGCTCGGGGTCGTCGTGGGCGACGGCGCCGGGCGGGTCGAAGTCGTGAAGGGGCATAGGGGTCCTCTCAGAACTCGGGGTCGGTCTGGGCGTGCAGTCGCAGCTGTCAGGCACCGGCGTTCAGCCGCTTGAGCACGTCGGTGATGTACAGCGGCGCCCCATCGAGTGGGCTCGGCTCGGTGGGGCGGTGACGACGGCGGGGATGCCGTGCAGGCGCACGGTTGTGACCAGGCTGGCTGCGAACCGGCGCAGGTGGTCGACGTCGCCGGTGCGCTGGAAGGCCAGGACAGCCTGGTAGGTGCTGCGGATCAGCGCGCGCTGCCGGGACGGCCGCATGGCGTCGACGGTGCGCATGGCCGCCTCGACCTCCGGATTGTCGAGT
Source organism: Streptosporangium sp. NPDC049248 (assembly GCF_040678965.1). NCBI lineage: Bacteria > Bacillati > Actinomycetota > Actinomycetes > Streptosporangiales > Streptosporangiaceae > Streptosporangium > Streptosporangium sp. NPDC049248. The sequence goes on along the minus strand of NZ_JBFAQY010000046.1, from coordinate 34,291 downwards.
GCGACAGTGCCGGGAGGGTGGACGTCGTACATCGGGTGGTCCTCTCGTGGGGTGGTCATGCGGACAGCTCCCAGCCGTGGCAGGGCAGGCAGGCCCCGTAGCGGGTGGGGATGCAGTAGGGCTGCTCGATGCGGCAGTCGGGGCAGGTGCGCCGGGCGCGCATCGCCTTGCCCAGGGCCTGCAGCTGTCTTGGGCTCGGGGTGCGCCGGGGCTTGGCCGCGGCGACGTCGTACAGGTAGGCCACCGCGACTCCGCCGGCCGCGCGGCGCGAGCGCCACATCACCTGCGCGCACGGGGCTTGGCCGCCGGGCCGGAGCCCGGCGACGCGCAGCTGGCGGCGGGTGGCCAGCCCGTCAGGGGCGAACCTCCATGGGTAGGTCGGCAGGCCGCCGAACTTCCTGCCGGTCGGGTCGTAGAAGACTTTGCGACGGCGGCTCACCAGGCCTGCCCCGAGTCCGCGGCGCGCTCGTCCTGGTCCTCGTGGTGGCCCTGGTCGGCCGGCGGGTCGAGTGGTGGGTTCGGCGCGGGCGGGTTCAGGTGCGCGGCCAGGGTGGTGAGGACCTGGCACGGTGCGCTGATCGTGCATTCGCGCCGGTAGGTGCCCTCTTGTTCCCCGGCCCAGGACCCGGCCCGCAGACTGCACGCCGCGCACGCCACCGCGCACGGGCACTCACCGGGCGGGTGATGGCATTCCTCGGCGGCGCAGTCCCAGGAGCGCAGCAGTACCGGGGCGTGCGTGCTGGCGTGCGCCAGCAGCTCGATGACGGCGTCGTCCAAGCCTTCGGCGTCGGGCTGCCCGGCGGCGGCGATGATCGCCTCGCACAGGTGGCGGATGATCAGCGGATCGTCCAGCAGCTGCTTCAGTGCTTCCCGGTCGGCGCCGGTCGGGGTGAGCGTGTTCAGTTCCCGCTCGACGGCGCCCGCGCCGGTGGCGGCGACGGCCCAGGCGCAGTGCGGGCACACCGTGGCCCAGGTGGGCAGGGTGGCCCGGTCGAAGGCGCCGACGCGGGTGGCGACCAGGGCACGGCGCCCGCACAGGGCGCCGCTTTCTCCTGATCCTTCGGCCAGGGCGCGCACCGCGTAGTCGTGCGGGATGGCGTGCATGCCGGTGCCCGGGTCGACGCCCGCGATGAACGCCGCCGCCGGCAGCCCGAACGGCACCGAGGAGGGCGTGGTGGTGTCGTTCATCAGGCGGCCACCTCCTGAGCGGCCGACGGCTGCGCCTGGCCCCGCACCGGCTGGTCGCCCTGGCCGGGCTGGGCGGCGCGCATGGCGTCGATGACGTGGTCGGGCACATACCGGCCGCTGACGGGCAGGGCCTCGCCGTGGCCGTTGGCCTTGGCCCAGGCGCGGGCCTCGGGGGTGGAGTAGTCGACGCCGGGCTGGTAGCGGCGTGGCGTTGCGGCGCTCGTGCCCGCCGCACCCGCTTTGGTGCCTGTGCTGGCGCGGGTGAGTTTGGCGGCGGTCTGGCGGTCGTGGCGGCCGATCGTCTGCGTTGCCTCACGCAACCGTCCCTTGGCCGCCTCCAGCTGGGCGGCCAGCCGCTCGATCTCCTCACCCGCCTCGGCCGCAGCCTGCTTGGCGACCACCAGGTCGGCCTTGGTGCGCTCGTGGGCGATCAGGTGCTCACGCAACAGCTGGGCATCATGGCGCAGCCGCGACAGCGCCTGGCGGACCTTGGGCTCGACGCAGGCCTCGGCCAGCTTCAGCAACTCGGCGAGGCTGGCTTGGCCGATGGTCTCCACCTGCCGGGCGTAGTAGGCGGCATCGGGGGAGTAGGCGATGCCGTCGGCGCTGATCAGCATCTTGTTGCGGGCGGCGAGCTTGCGGATCGCGGCCGCAGGCCAGGTGGTGGCGTCACTGACGGCGGGGACCGGGGTGCCCTGGCGCAGCAGGGTGAGCACCTGGGCCTCGCCGTCGGCGGCCGCGAGCGCCGAGGGCGCCACCATCGCGGGGACTCCGGCGAGAGCGGCAGGAGCGAAGCGGGTGGAGGGGGTAACAGGCATCAGGAACTCCTCGTCTCATCGGCTCGCAGGTGGGTGGCGATCAGGGTGAGCAGGCTCATCACGTGGGCCTCGACAGCACCCGGGCCGTGCACGGCGGCGCGCAGCTCCTCGAAGGCGGGCCGGTCGCGGGTCAGGCGGGCGGTGATGACCTGGATCGCCCAGGAGATGACCGGGTCGGCGGCCGCGGCCGCGGTCTCGGGGTTGGCCCAGCTGGCGTGATCCACGCCCGGCGTGCGGGTGACCAGGACGTCGACCCAGGTCAGCAGAGCGGCGGTGATCGCGCCGGACCCGTGGTGGGCCTGCAGCTCCCCGACGGCGGCGCTCGCACCGTCGGGGTCGTCGGCGACGGCCAGGTTCAAGGCGGCCACCGCGCGCCGGCGGAAGGCCGCATGCTCGGGGCAGCAGCCGCGGGCGGGGGTGTGGTGGTGGTTAGCCACGGGTGATCACCTCCCGCTGTGAGGTGGTGGGGAAGGTGTCCCAGGTGCGGCCGTCGAGCTCGCGGCCGGCGGTGCGCTTGCTCGCGACCCGGCGCATCGTGACGGCGCCTTGGCCGACGTCGTCCGAGCAGGTCTCGATGGTGCGGCCATCGGGCAGCACGTCGACCAGGCGGCCGCGGCCGTTCAGGTCCGGGGTCCATTGGCCCCACTGCTTGAAGAAGAACGGCGTGCCGGCGGCTTGGCACTGGTCACGCAGGGTGCGAAACCAGTCCGGGTGCGCGGGCCGGGCGCGGGGCCCGGATTCGCCTCCGGCGATGACCCAGTGCAGCCCGCTATCAGGGCCGACCCGTCCGGCCATCGACGCCAGGAGTTCGGCTCCCCAGCCCTCGAAGGACTCCATCCATTCCACGCCCAGATGGCGCGACAGGTCGACCGGGCCCAGCAGCGGCTCCACCGACAAGAACCGCACAGCCGCCGCTGTTTTGCGCAGGGCCGGGATGCGGATGTCGGCCCAGTGCTGGTCTTCGACCGACACGCCCAGCCACAGGTTGGGCAGCGGCCACAGAAGCGGGGTGGGGCAGTGCACCAGGGCCAGGTCGCTCTCGCGGGCGCGCAGGTGCGCTTCGATCCGCGGGAGGAGGGCGGCCATCCGGGCGTGGCGCTTGGTCAGCAGTTGGAAGGTGTGGCTCGGCGCCCACCAGATGCGGGCGAACACCTCGATGATGAACTCATCGGGTACCGCGTCGTGGAACAGGTCGCCCATGCTGTTGACGAAGACCATCCGCGGTTTGCGCCAGCTCAGCGGCGCGTCCAGCTCGCCGGGCACCAGGCGCACGGTGTCGAAGGATCCCGCGCCGTTCCAGTGGGTGCTGATCGCCTCGGCGTAGCAGTGGTCGCAGCCGCGGCTGACCTTGGTGCAGCCGCGCACCGGGTTCCAGGTGGTATCGGTCCACTCGATCGTGGTCGCGTTCATCGCGCTCACCCCTGAGCCAGCGGCAGCGAGAGGGCCAGCACGACGACGGCGACGATCAGCAGGGCGACCGCGACGCGGATGATGCGGTACTTGGTGCAGGTCAGCCGCGACAGCTGCCACACATCGGCCGCCAGCCGCTCCACCTGCCCGCCACCGCCGCCGCTGCCGTCGCTGTCGTTGGTGGTGAGCTGGGCGATCAGCGCGCGGGGGGAGGCCGCGTGGGCGACGGCGACGAACCCGGTGCCGCCGCGGCGGGGGATGCGCGGCATGACGGCGGCCAGCAGTGTGGCCGCGGCTGCGGCGAACAGGCCTCCGGCGATCCAGCGCAGCACCAGCGCGACCGTGGCCACGGCGGTGGAGTTGGTCAAGGTGATGGCCAGGCCACCGGCGGCCAGTGACACCAGCAGCGCGACCTTGGCATCGACCCGGGTCAGCTCGGCGCGCACGGTGATTGATTCGTGGCTCAGGATGTTGCGCGTCCGGGTGTGGTCGACGGCCGGGGCGCTGATGTCCTGGCCGGTGGGGTTGTCCTCGACCTGGGAGGGGGCGTCGGTGTCGGGCTGGACCTGCCCAACGTTGTCGGCGTCGGCGGCGCGTGGGGGCGGGCAGCCGTGGGTGGCCAGCTCGTTGATCGCGGCGCGGTCGGCGTCGCTCAAGGCGATGAGGTCGGCCGCGCACAGCCAGTCGACCCAGACCGGCTCGATGCCCGGCTCGGCGACGAACTCTTCCTCGGTCAGCCGGCCGCTGGCGTACAGGGCGGTGCGCATGGCCAGGGCCTGCAGCTCGGTGCGGCCGATCCACCGCGCGTTGCGGGTCTCGCGGGTGCTGGGGTTCAGCGCGCCGCGCACGGTGGCGCGAAAGACGTACCACTGGTGGCCGGTTCCCGACGGGCCAGGGGTGCGGCGGCAGCGGTTGTCGCGCCAGGTCGACAGCATCAGCGTCAGCTCGCAGGCGACCAGGCCGAGTTCCTCGGCGACCTCGGCGCGGGCCGCGTCCAGGATGGTGCCGTGGGTGTCGACGTGCCCGGCGGCGCCGGCGATGCCGACCGGCCAGGTGGCGCGCTCGAACATCAGGTACTCGCCGGCGTCGTTGCTGATCAGTACGCCGACGCTGTGGTTGTCACACCGGGCAACCACGGTTGCGGAGGGCGCTGGGGCGACGGTGGCCGGGTGGAGTTTAGCCACCGTGAGCCCTTGGTCGAGGTGGACGGCGTTGGGGTGGGTCATGATGAGTGGTGCCTCTCTGCTTTGCACGGGTGAGATGAGGTGAGCGGGCGCGCCCGGCGTGGACTGTCTTGGCGGATCGACCACGGTGGTGCGCGCCCGTCCCGGGCTTTCAGGTCTGGATGACCGGCCGGCCGACGTCGCGGTGAGCGACCAGGGCGTCGAGGCCGCAGGCGTTCAACCCAGCGACGACCTCAGCGGCTATTGCCACACTTCTGTGGCGGCCGCCGACGCAACCGACGGCGATGGTGACCAGCCGCTGGCCGTTGACCTGAGCGTGCAGGTCGCGGGCGAAAGTGATGGCGGTGGTAATGGTGGCCTGGGCTCCGGGGGTGGCCAGCACGTGCTCGCGCACGACCCGGTCCAGGCCGGTCAGCGTGCGCATGGCCGGGTCGTGGTGGGGGTTGCGCAGGTGACGGCGCGCGTCCAGGGTCAGGTCTGCCTCGGGTGCCGGGCTGTGGCCGTAGCCGAAGCTGGTGACCACGACGTCGGCGATCTCGCGGCCGTCGCGGGTGTCGTGGGTGGTGGTGCTCACCGGTGCTCTCCTTCCGGAATGAGGTGGGGTGCTACAGGGGGCGGGCTTCGCCGTGGCCGTTGGCCGCGGCGACCACGATCTGGTGGCGCATGGCGGCCGCGGCCGCGTCGTCGCCGTAGGCGTACTGGGCCGCGGCCGAGCGGGCGTCGACGCTGGCTGAGCGGCCGCAGCAGCCGCAGGTGATCGTCTCGGTGCTCACCGGGTCAGCAGCCCTGCTCGTCGGCGCCGTCGGCCGGGGAGCCGTCGCTGACGGGCTCGGGCGGAGCCTCGTCCTGCTCGGTGGCAGAACCGTCGCGATAAGAACCATCGGTGATCGGCTCGGGCGGCGCCTCGCTCTGCTCGGCCTCCTCGATGGCCGCGCCGTCGCGATAGCTGCCGTCGGTGATGGGCTCGGGCGGGGTGGCCACCTCGCTGGTCGTGCTGATTGTGGTGGTGGCGCAGGCGGCGTCGGCGGGCACGCACGCGACGCTCAGCGCGAGGGCGGCGACGAAGGGCAGCAGCGCGGAGGCCGGGCGGGAGGGGCGGATCGTCATGACAGGTCGGTCCTTTTCTTCCGGAATGGGGATGGGTGGAGTCAGTTGCTGCGCCGGGCCAGGTGCCGGTACAGCAAGCCGGTCGCGGCGAGCGCTGCGGCCAGGGCCACCGTGAGCGGGGCCGGGGCCGGGGTGGTGGGCAGGAGAGCGAAGACCAGCGCGAGCTGCGCGAGGGCGAAGAAGAACCACGCGATGCGGCCGGACCGGACGGCGGGACGGCCCGGGGCGGCCGCCCGGCCCGGGCCGGGCTCGTTGTCGGCGAGAGCGTCGCTGGGGTCGACCGCGTCGACCTCGTCCAGCTGGCTGGCCAGGGCGGGCACCGTCGGCATCGCGGGTGCGGGGGGAGCGGTGTCGGTCGCGCTGGTCGGGCGAGGCGATATCACCAGGGCCTTGAGCGCGGCGGGGTCGGCCACCTGGTAGCCGGTGGCGGTGTCGTAGGCCAGCAGGCCGGTCACCACCCGCTCGCCCAGGCGGGCCAGCAGCCAGGTCCACGACTGGCCGGTGAACCTCAAGACCCCGTCCAGCTCAACGGGGCTGAACGGCTTACCGTCGGCCCACAGGGCCAGTGCCAGGTTCAGCGCCTGCTCATCCGACATCCCCGCCGGCAGTTGCTCGGTGGGGGTGTCGATCTGGTCGCGGGTCCGCAAGCCCTCGGGGTCGAGGACCTGCCAGGTGCCGGCGACGGCGTCGACGGCCAGCAGGCCCTCCTCGGTCCGCTCGGCCAAGGCGCGCCTCAGCCAGCGCGTGTTGTAGCCGGTGATGGCCGACACGTGGTCGAGGTCGTCGAGGGTGAGCGGGGTGGCGTCGTCGTAGGCGGCCAGGGTCGCATCCAGCACGAGGGCGGCGTCGTCGTCGGTGGCGGTGAAGGGGCGGCCGTCGGTGTAGATCCGCGCGGTGAGCGCGGCCAGGCGCCCGGTGAGGTCGGCGGCCTGCTGCTGCGCCTGCGCCTCGGTGAGCTTGCCCTCCTCGATCTCGTCGTACAGCTGCGAGACCGTCATGCCGAGCTCGGCGATCTCGTCGCCGAACCGGTCGTCGCGGCCGTGGAAGGTGTACAGGCCGCCCAGGTCGGAGAAGATGTCGCCGAGGCGGTTGTACCAGTAGCGGGTGCGGTCGGCGTGTGAGAGGGCAGGGGCGGAGTCGATCATGTCGGGTTCCCTTTCGGTTCTTTCAGTTCGTGGAGTGGTCATCGCGGGGAGCCGCCGGTCAGCTGACAATCCAGGGGCGACCGGAGTTGGCGGCCTCCCACGCGTCAGCGGCGATCTGCTCGGCGACACGTCGGTCGCCGGGGTGCAGCTTCTTGGCGGCCTGCTCGATGGAGCGGGCGGCCTGCTCGATGGAGCGGGCGGCCTGCTCGATGGAGCGGGCGGCCTGCTCGATGGAGCGGGCGGCCTGCTCGGCCTCTTCGGGGCACATGTCCCAGGAGTCGAGGCGCGTCTGGCCGCCCATGTATGTCAGCAGGCCCGCCGCGCCGGTGGAGGAGCGGCCGCCGTACTTGGTGAGCTCGGCGGCCAGCTCCGCCGAGTAGGTGGCCGAGCGGTTGCCGGTGTGCGGGCCGAAGTAAATGCCCATCAGTCGACCTCTCTTTCTTGAGGGGGGAGCTGGCTGCTCCGGGCACCCGCCCGGCCTGGTAACCGGGCGGGTGCCCGCAACCTCCGCTCAGTGGTCAGGCGGTGGGGGTACGCAGGTCGGCCAGCAGCTGCTCCAGCCGGTCAGGGGTGATGCGGACCTCGCGGGCCTTGCCGCCGTCGGCGGGGCCGACCACGCCACGGGCCTGCAGCAGGTCCATCAACCGGCATGCGGTGGCGAAGCCGACGCGGAGTTTGCGCTGCAGCATGCTGGTGGAGCCGAACTGGGTGGTCACGACCAGCTCGGCGGCGCCGATCAGCAGGTGCGCCTCCTCGCCGGCCTCACCCTTTTCGGCGTCTGCGGCCGAGGCGGCGGGGATGAGGTCGGCGGGTGCCGCAGTGGCCGGGAGCCGGCACCAGTGCGCGACCACCGCGGCGGTCTCCTTCTCCGACACGAACGCGTTTTGCAGCCGGACCGGCTGGGCCGCGCCCATCGGGGCGAACAGCGCGTCTCCCTGGCCCACCAGCTTCTCGGCCCCCGGAGCGTCGAGGATGACGCGCGAGTCGGTCAGGGAGGAGGTGGCAAAGGCCAGCCGGGAAGGCACGTTGGCCTTGATCAGGCCGGTGACCACGTCCACCGAGGGGCGCTGGGTGGCGATGACCAGGTGGATTCCGGCGGCGCGGGCCAGCTGGGTGATGCGCACGATGGAGTCTTCGACATCTTTGGGGGCGACCATCATCAGGTCGGCGAGCTCGTCGATGACGGCTATCAGGTACGGGTAGGGCTCCAGGACGCGGTCGCTGCCGGGCGGCGCCACGAGCTTGCCCTCGCGCACCGCCTTGTTGAAGTCATCGACGTGGCGAAACCCGTGGGCGGCCAGGTCGTCGTAGCGGCGATCCATCTCACCCACGACCCACTCCAGGGCGCCGGCGGCCTTCTTGGCGTTGGTGATGATCGGGGTGATCAGGTGCGGGATGCCCGCATACACGGCCAGCTCGACCCGCTTGGGGTCGATGAGGATCAGGCGGACCTGCTCGGGGGTGGCGCGCATCAGGATCGAGGTGATCAGCCCGTTGACGCACACCGACTTGCCCGCGCCGGTCGCCCCGGCGATGAGCAGGTGCGGCATCTTGGCGAGGTTGACCAGGATGACCCGGCCCTCGACGTCCTTACCCAGGCCCACGATCAGCGGGTGCGCCTCGTTCTGCGCGGTCGCGCTGCGCAGGATGTCACCGAGGGAGACCAGGTCCTTGTCGGTGTTGGGGATCTCCACGCCGATCGCCGACTTGCCCGGGATCGGGCTCAGGATCCGCACGTCGGGAGACTTCACCGTGTAGGCGATGTTCTTGGCCAGGCCGGTGACCTTCTCCACCTTGGTGGCCGGGCCGAGGGTGATCTCGTAGCGGGTGATGGTCGGGCCGCGGGTGAAGCCGGTCACGGTCGCGTTCACGCTGAAGTCGGTGAGCACCCCGCTCAGGGCCTCGACGACGGCCTGGTTGGCGGCGGTGGCCGGGCGCGTCACGGAACCCGGGCGCAGCAGGGCCAGGCTGGGCAGCGTCCACGGGCTCGGCGGGCGGGGGACATCGGTGAAGGGAATACGGGGTCGAACAGTCGGGGCGTCGCCGACGAACTCGGCGGGCGAGGGAGCAGGGGCCGGGGCTGGGGCGTCGTTCAGCAGCGGGCTGTCGTAGGGGGCGCGCTCCTGCACCAGGTCGGGGTCGACCGGCCGCACCACCGGCGCGACCGGGGTCTGCTCCTCGTTCTGGCGAACCTCGGGGACGGCCGTGACCTCGGTGGTCGCCGGGGGCTCCTGGTCGATCTCGGCCGCCGGGACGGTGTCCTGCTCGGGCGCGGACTGCGCGGCGGCCGGGCTGTGGGGAGTGGTGTGGGTCAGGCGCCGGCGCAAGTGGCGCATCCGGTGCGGCAGCTGGCGGGGGGAGGTCGCGGTGATGGCCAGCAGCGCGGCGGCCGCCACCACCAGCAGCACCAGCACGCCGAGCGCGGCTGGCAGCGGCGCGAGCGGGGCGGCGGCGATGAACCCGGCCAGCCCGCCGGCACCGGCCAGCTGCGCGACCTCCGGGAATCCGTGGGCCAGGTGCACAATGCCGGTGGCCGCGCCCGTCAGCGCGGCCCAGCCGCCCAGCAACCAGCCCAGGACGGTCGCACTGGCCGGGCCGCGCAGCAGCTGCCAGCCCAGGACGGCGGCCACGAGTGGCGCCGCTGCGCTGAGGGAGCCGAGCACCGCCACGACGACGGCCTGCACCAAGGACAGCAGCGGCCAGGTCAGCGGCGTCCACAACGCGAGGGCCAGCAGCGGCGCGCTCAGCGCGATCAGCAGGCCGATGTTGTCGCAGCGGCGGCCGGGCTCGGGCCGCACCGCGCCGGTGGCGCGGATCCGCTGCCCGGCCTTGCGCGCCGCTTCCTGGTAGGTGGCGTTGAGCGCGGTCGCGGTCCGCGCTCCCCAGGAGGGGGCGACCGGGCGCCGCGCGGTCGAGACGGGACGGCCACCGCGGCGGCCGGGGTGACCGGTGGCGGGGGCGGGCGGGTTGGTGCGGTGCACGGGGCGGCGGTGCGCGGTGGCGCGGGGGGTCTTGGCGCTCATGTCATCCTCCGAAATATCGAGCGGGCGGGGAGCGGATGAAGCGGAACTCCGGGGCGGAACCAACGGCCCCGGAAGGCGGAACTAAGGGCGGAACTAACGGGCGGAACTAAGGCGGAACCAACGGCCGTGCGAGGCGGAACCAAGGGCGGAACTGAGCGGAGGCAGAGGCGGAACTACGAGGGCGGAACGAGCGGAACGACGGGGCGGAACAGGCGGCCTGGCGGGGCGGAACTGACCGCTCCGCCCACGCGGCGGTGGCGCCTAGGGGACGGCGCGCAAGCGGACGTCCGGGACGAGGGCCGGGGCCGGCTCCTGCTGCTTTTCCTCGCTCATCTCGCGCAGCAGATCGCGGCCGTAGCGATCGCTCACATCCAGGGCGCGCCCGAGCTCAGCACCGGTGATCTCGGGCATCTCCGCCAGCAGGATGCGCGCCTTCTCCTTGAGGATGCGCGCCTTGTCGTGCCTGTTCAGGCTGGGTTCATCGGTCTTCTTCGCGGGCGTGTCGGTCTTGGTCTTGGGCTTGGCGTCCTTGGCCAACTCCAGCCGGATACGGCCCTCGGTCTCGACCTCGGCGCGCCGGATGCGCTCGGCAATCTCGGCCTCGGCGTCGCGGCGAAGGGTGGCCTTGGTCTCGGCCAGACGGGTGTCGAACGCGGCCTCCAGCGACGCCTGGCGCTGAGCGGCCTCCTGCTCCAGGCGCGTCCGCACGGCGGTCAGTTCCGCCCCGAGTTCCGCGCGGATCTGGGTGCGCGCGGCGGTTATTTCCGCCTCGTAGTTCCGCTGGGCGTCGGCGGTCAGTTCCGCCTGACGCGCGCTCAGTTCCGCCCGTAGTTCCGCCTCGGCGGCGGCCAGTTCCGCGGTGAGTTCCGCACGGACCTCCGCCTCGATCGCGGGCCGTTGTTCCGCCCGGATTGCTTCCAGTTCCGCCTCGGCGTCGACCTGGCGGACCAGTTCGTGGGCCAGTCCCACCGACTTGGTAATGACGTGCAAGGCGATCAACGCGCTGGCGTCCAGCACCAGCGGGATCGACCACTCGGCCATGTAGCCGCCGCCGTAGGGCTGCATGACGGCCGCCTGCGACACCACGGAGGTGGCCATGCTGATCCCGAACAGGCCAAGGATCGCGTTCTTGATCCACGCCCCGATGACCGGGTTGATCAGGCCGTGCGACAGCAATCCCGCGAACACCGGGGGCACGATGGCGAAGATGACGCCCAGCACCGGGTGCAGGCCCACGACCTCGTCAGCGACCCGGGCCGCCCGCTTACACAACTCCGCAGACACCTGGCAGGCGTCCTTGATGAGCGCCGCGTCGGCTTTCATCGTCAGGGCGTGCCACAGGTTCAACGTGATGGAGACCGTGGTGCTCAAAATCAGGATGCTCCACCAGAGCCCCAGCCCATGCTGAGCGGCCTGTCCGGGGGTCTTCGCGGGGGTCTTCACGGACCTACCTCCTTCGCAGAGAAATCACGGTCAGTAGTTGTCAGATCGGGGGTGGAGGAGTACTTTCGCGCGCGCACGTGCGCACGGGCGCGTGTCGCTCCCCGGCTGCTTGTCCTCCTGCGGGGGTCGGGCAGGAGGAGTAGTGGAGGAGTAGTTGAGGAGGAGTACCGACGGTCACCGGAGTGCCGCTCGGGGCGGGCGGTCATGAGGCGGCCTTCAGGACGTACACGCCGCGCGATCCCTCGGGCTTTTCGATGACGCCTTCCTCGGTCAGCTGGGTCAGCAACGCGAACGAGCGCGAGATGCTGCAGATGTCGGCTGCGCGGATGTCGGCCATCGTCAGCTGACCGTGCTCGCGAAACAGCTGCACCAGCGCCTCCTTGGCGCCCGGGGCAGCGGCCGGCTTGCCGTCCGGCACCGCGTGCAGCGCGGTCACCCCCACCTGGGCGGGTGCCTGGTTCTGGGCGGCGAGGCGGTCCAGCTCGGCGATCGCTGCGTCATAGCCGCGCTGCCAGGCCGCGCCGGTGCGCTCATCCAGCGGCGAGCCGACCGGCACGTGCGCGGCGAAGGACTCGGCCACCATCTTCTGGGTGCGCGACGGCAGTTCCGAGGGGGTGCCGGTGAGCATGTAGCCCAGGCCGGTGGTCGGCATGGTCTGGGCCGCGTCGAAGAAGGGCGGCAGGTGGTGCGGGGCGACCTCGATGTCGCCCTTGCGCACCATCCGGGCATCCTCGGCCGACGTGACGCGAAACAGCAGGGCGTTGCCGGCCAGCAGCAGCTTGCGCAGCGTGCTGTTGCCGTGGAAGCCCTCCTCCACTGAGGGGTCATGGGTGGCGACGGTGAGCTTGATCCACAGCTTGCGGCCCTCCTTGCCGACATCGGTTAGCAGGGAGTTGATGAAGGGGTGGCCCAGCACGCTCTTCTTGCTCGCCTCGTCGATGATCACGTGCAGGATCGGGTGGCCGAATTCGGGGCCCATGTTCTTCTCGCCGACCTCGTGCAGGATCTCCAGCCGCTCCTCGTACGCGGCCTGCAGGGCGCGCATCCCGGCGTAGATGTGCGCATCGTCGAGGAAGGAGCCGGTGACGCGGGGCAGCAGCTCAGGGAAGGCCTTGCCGCCGTGCGGGTCGAACAGCATCACCGCGGACCCCGCGCACAAAGACTCGGCGGCGATGATCAGCAAAATGTTGGTCTTACCCGAGCCGGGCACGCCGACGACCAGGTCGTGCGGGGTACCCCAGCCCGGCTGATACAGCACGTAGAAGCAGTAGCCGGACCCGTCGGGGTAGACGCTGATCGGCACCAGGCCGGTGCCCGGGTTCAGGCCGGGCCGCAGCCAGCGGTTCTCCTGGATCAGCGGGTTACGATCCAGCACCACCAGGCGGCCACGCGTCTTGTACTGCTCGGGGTCCTGATCCAGGTAAATGAGCGCATCCACGTGCGGCCGATCCAAAGTGGCCTTGATCTCCTCCATGGCGTGGCGGATGCGGCTGTAGGTGTGGCGGGCCGGACCGCCGTCGATGATCCACGCCATGCCGTTGGGTGAGCCGTTGTGGTCGATGATCGGCTCGGGGTCGATCAGCCGGCTGCCTTCCAGGGTGTGGCCGTCGGCGCCGACGTGCCCACTCCAGGCCAGCTGGTGGGTGTGCGGGGCGGGTGCGGCCTCGATCGCCAGCTGCGGCGCCGCAGCGGTCAACGCGGCGGGCGCCTGGCCGGTGCGGGGCGCGCTCTTTTCGGTGCTGCGCAGCCGGTGGATCCACCACCACGGCGCCGCTAGCAGACCCCCGCCCACGACCAGGAGAGTCGGCATGGGCGTGTCCATCCCGGCGCCGGCCGCGACGGCGGCGGTGCTCCACGCGGTGGCCGCGGCCAGGCACCCGGCCGCCCACCGGGGCCGCCAAGTGGCCTTGCCCAGCCAGGTGCGCACGCCGCGCACCGTCACCGCAGCCGCGACCGCGGCGCCCGCTCCGGCGAGCGTGGACAGCGGGTGGACGCCCGTCTCGTGCAGCACGGCGCAGGTGCCATACAGGCCGCCCATCACCGCGGGCGGGTACAGGCCCTTGCGCGAAGCCCACAGCAGACCCTTGGTGGCGCGGTGCAGCTCAGCGCCCAGCGTGTGTCGCTCAGCACGCGCGGCGGGGGGCGGGGTGGGGGGGTTCAGCGAAGAAGGGGCCTCGGTCTGGTCGGTGATGTCGGCCATGTGGTCGGTGGTGGTGATCATCTGGTGTCCCTCCTTCGACGAGGGGTCAGGGCCGGGCACCCGCAGCGGGTAGCGGGCGGGCGCCCGGCGGGGCGGGTTAGGACTTGCCGTAGTAGCGGGTGGAGTTGGCCGCCGACTTGCCCGCGGCCTCGACCGCGGCCTGGATCCGGTCGCCCAGGCGGCGCTGCAGCCGCTCGGCGTCCACGGCGGCCTCATGGGCGGCGTTGAGCTCGACGGCGAGACGGGCTGCGGTTTTGTGCGCGGCGTCGAACGCGATGACCGTGTTCGCCCACTTGTCGACGACCTGACCGGAGATGCCGGCGGCGGCCAGCTGGTCGACCGCGGCCCAGGCCGCGCGCAGCGAGGCGCGGATCATCGCCTCGGCCTCGGTCGCCGGGTCGGTCGTCATCTTGACCGCCTTGACGATCTGCTTGGCCAGATGCACCGCGTCGTCATGGGTGTTGCCGCCGGTCTCGACGCTGGTCTTCGGCGCATTCGACGCGCCGGGGATGGCGACGTACTTGGACATGTCGGAGGTCCCCTCTTCGAGTTCGTCGACGCGGACTGCGTCGACTACCTGCACCACCGGCCCGGACGGGCCCGGCGGGGTCTGGGATGGCCGCTCACCGCCGCCGGCACCCGCGCCACCACCGGTGCCGGTGGTGGTACCGGCGGTCAGGGAGGGCTGGGGGCGCTCCAGCGCGGGCGCCTCACCAGGCGGGCGGGACCGGACCACCTCGACCTCGACCTCGTAGTCACCGCCGTCATCGGCTTGACGCTGGTAGGGGCGCCACCACGGCTCCGACTCCTCGTCCTGGCACTCGTCGCCGTGGCGGCGCTCCCGCCCGGTCTCGGAGTCGTCGACTTTGGGCCCTTCGCCTTGGCGCTCGTCGGCCTCGGGCTTGTCCTGGCGGTCCTGCTCGGTGTCGGGCTCGTCGGCTTTCGGCTCGTTGACCTCAGGCTCGGGCCGGTCGCTCTGAGGCTCGTCCGCTTTCGGCTTGTCGGCCTGGGGCTGGTCGACCTCGGCCTCGCCCTGGCGGCGGCGCTCCTTGCGGTCCTGGTACCACCTGCGGCCCTTGCGCAGGTCGGCCACCGGGGTCCAGGCCGCGGCCAGCGCGGCGCGCAGCCACCAGCCCGGGTTGCCCCAGTCGGTGGTCCGCGCGGCGCGGGCGGCGGCATCGGCGCGCTGAGCCCACCCAGCGGGCCGCTCAGCGGGCTCAGCCTTCGTGCCGCCCGTGGTTGCCGGTGTGGCGGCCCTGGCACGCCCAGCGCGCGCGGTGCGCGCCGGGCTGCCCGGCGCCGGGGCGGTGGCCTCGTCCTTGGCGCCGGTGAACATGCGCACCGTCCCCCAGGTCAGCCACATCCACAGCAGAAAGGTGATCGGCTCCATCACAGGCCGCCTAGTTCCTGCCGCCGGTGGTGATCATCTGCGACTGCTGGGTGATGTCACGCACACCCTCGACCAGCTCATCAGGGTCGATACCGAACAGGCTGACGGGCATCACGACCAGCAGCAGCGGCACGAAGAACCCGATGATCGCGGTCCCCTTACCGGCGTGGTTCTGCTTGCCCCAGCAGTCCAGGACGAAGCCGACCGCACAGAAGAACGCGACGAAGCCGACCAGTGCGCCCGGCAGCACGGAGGCGACCTTGGTGGCAAAACCGTGAAACCAGCTTCCGACCAGGCCGCATCCGCCGACGAACATGATGATCGCAGCGATGCGAGGGGCCTTACCGCGGCGCATCATCGCGATCGCGATCGCCAGGCACACGGCGGTGAAGGTCAGGCCCGCGAAGATCTGTCCCATGACAGGAACTCCTTTCATGATCTTTCAGGTGGTGGGTGGTCAGGACCCGGCGCCGAGCCAGGTCGAGAGGTTGATGTGCACGACGACAGCGGCGATGGCCAGCAGCAGAGCGCGGCCGGGCCGCTGGCCCATCCAGCCCAGCGCGTAGGTGGCCAAGGTCAGGGCCAGCGCGAGGGTGAGGCCGTAGGCGCGGTAGAACGCGGCATGGACGCCGTTGACGATCGGGACTCCGGTCCGCAGCCCCCAGCCGCGCCGCCCGTCGGCGCGCTCGTCGCGCTGGTGCAGATAGAAATCCAGGAGGTCGGCGACGCTGGTGGGCTGCTCGTTCATCCAGCGCATCAGCCACCACCGGCCCTGCCCGCGGGCCTTGCGGACCGCGCTGTCGGTGCGACAGGCCTGCCACCACTGCACCCACATCCCCGGCTCGCGCCGCGGTGGCTCCGGAGGGCCCAGGGGCGGAGGCGGGAGCTCGGGGCGCTGCTGCGGCGCGCTCAGCGACGGCGCCGCCTGCTCCTGGCCGGCGGTGGGCGCGGCCGGGTAGGGGTGCTGCCCGCCGGACGCCGGGACCGGTGCGGCCGCCGGGGCGGGGTGCGGGGCGTGGCGGCCGATCGGCATGCTCGTCGCGGCCGCGCCACCGTGCCCGTTGCCCGGCGCGGGAACCTGCTCAGGGGTCGGCGCCTGCTGGTGGGGGTGGGGGAAGGTGTGGGTGTCGCTCATGCGGATCTCCGGGGAATGCGGTCGCTCTGGGCGATCAGGTAGTCGAGGGTCTCCAGGCCGACGGCCTGGGCCTTGTCGGTGTTGCTGGTGTTGATCAGGTCGGAGCGCAGCAGCCCGAACGCCGCATCGAGCTTCTCGATGAGGCTGGGAGCGGCCTTGATCCGGCGCAGGTGGAAGTCGCGCTGACGGGCCCGCCGCTCAGCTCTGCGCTCACGGGCGTTGGCCATGGCAGGTCACCTCCTGCCACAGGGGTCGAAGCGGCAGGAGGTGGCGCGGCCGCCGGCGGGAGTGGCGGTGATGATGGTCGCCTCGGCCAGCTCGCGCACGATGGCCAGGCCGCGGCCGTACTCATCGGCATCTGGGCGCCGAGCGGGCACCAGCGGCGCTCCGGCGTCGGTGACGGTGACCTCGACTCCGTCCTGGCGCAGTTCGAGGCGGACGGTGAACGTCGCACCCGGCAGAGCAGAAGCGCTGTGCAGGACGGCGTTGGTGGCCAGCTCGGTCACCACCAGCGCGACGTCGTCGGCGCGGCGGTAGGTGGCGGGCAGGCAGGCCAGCGTCCAGGTGCGGGCCGCGGACACGTGCGCGGCCTCGCCGCGAAAGACGCGCTGGAAGGCCTCGGTGACGGTGACCGCCATCACGACACCTCCCCGATCAAACAGCGGGGCAGGACCGTCGGCGCCGAGCAGCGCGCCAGCAACACCACCGGCCGCGCCCCCTCCGGCGGAAGCTGGCCGTGCGCGGCCAGCGCGTGCCGCAGGTGAATCAGCGGGTCGCCCTCGCCGAGCGCAGCTGCCGCGACCGTGGCGCGGGCCGCGGCCAGCAACTCGGCGTGCTCAGCCACCAGCAGCACCAGGTCGTCGTAGCCAAGAGCGGTCTTGTTGATCAGCACGGTGGTCACGGCGTCACCTCGGCGAAGATTGCCGCGATGCACTTGTCGACGTCGACGCGCTCATCGCCACGCGGAACCTGCCGGTAGATCTGAGTGACGAAGTCGGCGACCAGCTCCCGCCGCGCGTAGACCTCGAACGGGTAACCGTGCTCGGGGCGCAGCGTGATGAGCAGGTAGTACTCCGCCAGTTCCTCATGCGGTGCCACCGTGACGTCACCCTGGCCCGCCGGGGCCCACAAGCCTGCGGCCAGCACCTCCCGGCCGAAGGTGTAGGCGACCGTCTCGCGGCGGCCCTTCATGAACGCCAACCGCACCGCATGCGGGTCGGCCACGCTGTAGGCCAACACCGCCATCAACGGCGTGGACGGGCTGTCAGCCGGCCACAGCTGCACGTCGTAAACAATCTGGAAAGTCGCCATCAGACGCTCACCGCCCCGACCAGCTCGGCCTGGGCCAGCAGCACGTCGGCGAAGACACCGGCGAGTTCGACGGCCAGCGGCGGGGTGTCGGTCTCGTCGCTCCCGGCTTGCCAGTGCTCCTCACCGATACCGATGAGCGTGAACAGGTCGTCGAGCGTGTGAATATGGCGGACGTGAACCTGCAGGTCGTGCTCTTGGTCGTGGTCGGCGACGACCTGGTCGACCGTGCGCACACCGTGAATGTCCAGGACGCGCCCGGCGGGGGTGAATACCCCGACGTGCACCCAGCGGTGCGGCGGCTCGGCGAGTTCCACCAGGGCGATCGGCCAGCCGCTGCGCTTGTGCATCGCGCGGCCCAGCAGATGGCACTGGCTGTAGCCGTACAGCTCGACCGCCGCGTCGTCGATGACGCCTGGCCGAACCTTCAACTCGCGGAAGCCGTGGTAGGTCGGCCGCTCAAAAGAGATGTCGAGGTGCACATCGGCCAGCGGCCGGTCGCCGGCCATCGCGGCCAACTGCGGGTAGCGCGAGTGGTAGGAGGTGGTGGTCATCAGACGCTCACCACCTCAGGGGCGTCAGCCTCGACCATTAGCTCGGCCAGGGCGGCATCGACGTCGGCGGGGTGGAAACGGTGGTGTCCGCCGGGGGTGCGGGTCGACCGGAGTTTCCCGGTCTTGGCCCAGTCGATGACTGTGCTGGGCTCGACGCCGAAAAGACGTGCGACCTCCCGGGGAGTCATCAACCGTTCCCGCAAGCGGGCACGGTCGGTAGGCTCTTTGATCACGGGTCGTTCCTCCTGCTGCCAAGTGGAGAGACGGGCGGCCCTCTGCGGCCCCAGCGCTCGAATCGCTGGGGCCGCTCGCGTTCCCAAACCGGACATTGGCAGGGGATCGCACGGGCACTATGATTTGTTCAAACAAATCGAATGTTGCCTGCAGGATCCCCCACCTGTCAATATGTTCAAACAAATGATTTGGAAGGAGGGAGGGGATCATGGTTGGAGCAGCGCGATACAAGAAGATCGCTGAGGACCTGCGGCGACGCCTCCAGAGTGGGGAATGGCAACCTGGCGAGACCATCCCTCGTATGGCTGACCTGGCTGCGCACTACAAAGCAGCCCGAGGTTCCGTGGCGGCCGCCATAGGCGAACTTGAGGCCGAGGGTCTACTGGTATCCATCCCCCGGCGGGGGACCATGGTCCGACAGGGCACGATGCGGCTGCGCAGGCCGCGGGGGAACCTGGTGAAGCGGAACGTCGCCACTGACAATCCCGGCTACTCGTTCCCGTCAGCGTCCGGCCAAGAGGTGTGGAAGCACCACATCCCGCCGGTCGCGGCTTCCGAACCGCTGACTGATCCCCGTATCGCGAAACTGCTGGGAGTCCCGGTGGGTACGGCGGTGATGCGCCGTTTCCGGGTCACCGGCCCCGAGTCGGAGCCTCCGTTCCAGATCAACATCTCGTGGATCCATCCGCGTGGGGTCGCTGACGCCGCAGAGGTCGCTTCCCAAGCTCCGGGACCTGGAGACTGGCTGTATCGACTGGAGAAGGCCGGCCACTGGCCCATCAGTTGGATGGAGATCCACCGAGCCCGGATGCCGACCAAAGACGAGGCCAGCCTCCTGGAGATTCCAACCACCCTGCCCGTGCTGGAGATCGTGCGCGTGGGCACGTCGGGGCGCGACGGCCAGCCGATAGAGGTGACGGAGTACATCGTGGCCAGCGACCGGGTCGAAACCGTTCACGTTCTACACCGCGATGAATCCGCCCAAGATCCATGGCCCGAAGACACCGAGACGGATAGGTGATGCCGCCATGACCGTCATCGTTGAAGCCGCAGCTCGCACCCATGTCGGGCTCGTGCGCCAACGCAACGAGGACTCCTTTTACGCAGGTCAATCCTTGTTCGCGGTTGCCGATGGCCTCGGTGGCCACATCGCTGGCGACATCGCCAGCGCCACCGTGATCGAAGCCTTGCGACCTCACGACCGTCAGAGCAACCCAGCAGATCCGATCACCATCCTGGGACAGGCGGTCTACGCAGCCAACCAGGCCCTGCACCGCAGGATAGAAACCGAACCTGAATTGGCAGGCATGGGCACCACGTTGGTGGCGATGCTGTGGTCCGGGTCGACGGCGGTCCTGGCGAACGTGGGTGATTCCCGCGCTTACCTGCTGCGCAGTGCTGACTCCGGCACCAGCGGGGCTCCGGGGCTCGTCCAGATCACCGAGGACCACACCTACGGGAATCTAGTGGCCGACGCCAGCAGCGTGCCGAACCTGCCCGGGCGTATCTCCCGCTTCCTCGATGGCCGAGCCGATGGCCGCTCCCCCGATCTCACCGCTCGAGAGCTCCGCTCCGGCGACCGGATCCTGCTGTGCTCGGATGGACTGAGCTCAGTCGTTCCTCGTGAGCTCATCCAAGACGCTCTATGTTCGTCGAAAGATCCAGAAGAAGTAGCTGATCACCTCATTACACTGGCCATCAACCACGGTGGTCCCGACAACATCACCGTGATCGTCATCGACGTACGAAATGGCCTGCACTGACACATCACCTCACAGACACGAGGCCCGCCCATCTCCACTGGGCGGGCCCCGCTGCATTCAAGAGGCTGTCGGTCACCTCGCTTTGCCACAGCGGCGGAGAGGCGTCAGGTACTCCTCCAGCACACACGAGAGCAGCTCGTACGAGCCGGAATGACTCAAGGGGGCGGTCGTGTAACTCGCTGACGCACGACCTTGAGCACAAGAGTCACCGGCACCACACGCCCGTGAAAGGTGATTACGGCGTAATCACCTGATCATCTGAGAGAGTTACTCCGCCATCCGAAGTACCAGTGCAGTCGCTGGGAAGCACACGGAATAGGAGCTCTCATGGCAAAGGTCCATGTCGTCCTCAATCAGAAGGGCGGCGTCGGCAAGTCCACGACGACGATGAATCTCGCCGCCGTCACAGCCGACGCATCAGGCGAGCAGGAAGCCACCGTTGTCGTCTCGATCGACCCCCAGGGATCGGCTGTCTGGTGGTCCAACCGGGTCGTCGAGGCAGCCGAAGAGCTTGCCAAGACCGATCCGGACAAGGCCGCCGCTCGAGCGTTGCCCTTCGACTTCGTGCAAGCCAACGCCGATGACATCGAAGATCTGTCGAACCTCCGAGATCTTCCCGGCGTCAAGCACGTCTGGGTGGACACCCCCGGCTGGATTCCCACCGTCGACGAAGATGCCGACGATCCGTTCGACGGTTCAAGCTTCGCCGAGGCGCTGCGCCGGGTTCTGGCCTGCGCCGATGACGTGCTCATCCCGATAGAACCAGAATCGCTAGCGTTCGACCCGACGTTCAACACCGTCGAGAAGGTCGTGAAGCCCCGCGGTATCCCGTACCTCGTAGTGGCCAACAACTGGGATCCGCGTGATGGTCGCGCTGACCTGGAGGAGACGCTGGAGTTCGTCCGCGCCCAGGGTTGGCCGCTCGCCCGCACAGTCGTCCGGCACTACAAGGTTCATACTCGCGCTCCGGCTGAGGGTCTCGTCGTCACTCAATATCCGAAGAACCGGGTTGCGATGGAAGCCCGCGAGGACTTCTACAAACTGGCGCTGGAGCACGAGCGGATGCGGAACGGAAACGGCTGATGGCAGGACAGCGCACGAGCCTGGCAAGTTTGAGGGTCGGCAAGGCCGCCGTACCCGAACTGGCCAGTGCCCCGAAGTGGCCGGACACGGTCAAGCTCAAAGATTTGGCGGACAACCCGGACAACCCCCGGGAGGAACTGCGGGATCTGGAAGGTCTCGCCGCGACCATCAAAGAGCGTGGCATCCTGCAGCGGCTCGTAGTCGTTCCCCGAGCTACGTGGCTCACCGCGCATCCGCATCACACCGAGAAGATCGGCAATGCACCGTTTGTCATCCTCATCGGTCATCGGCGACGGCACGCAGCCGAGCTTGCTGGGCTGGACGAGGTCAAGGTGGAGGTCCGAGAGTCTGCTTCCGGCAGTCGCACCGACGCTCTGATCGAGAACATCCAGCGATCCGACCTGGACCCGCTGGAGGAAGCGAATGGCATCAGGGACCTTATGGAAGAGGAAGGTCTCTCTCAGCGTGGCGTCGCCGAACTGCTCGGCAAATCACAGGGCTGGGTGTCACAGCGGCTCGTACTGCTCAAGCTCATCCCGGAACTGCAGCAGGCGATCACTAACGGAACCTTGAGGATCGAGGACGCACGGGAGATCGGGAAACTGCCCCCACAAGAACAGGCTTTGCCCGTTTTGCCAGTACCTGCTCCGAAACTCGACCTCGCACAGCCTGTCCGAGGTGGGCACAATCCCATAGACGCGTCCGTCGACACCGCACCATCGCCACGGATGGGGAAGGGCGCGAAGACATCGAGGGGACACAGCGATTACGGCGTAATCACTCTTGGGCCGCCGGCATCGATCGCGGCGGCGCTTCGTGAACGGCTGTCGCTGGAAGACCTGGAGACGCTCGTGGAGTTGCTGTCGGCGACGACAGCCCGGTGATTACGCCGTAATCACTCGGCGGGCGGGGGCTCCTTGTAGCTCCCGCCCTTCTTCGTGTGCTCAGGCGCCGGACGGGAGGCCGGCGCGTGGGCCATCGTCGAGAGCATGACTGATGAGGAGAACCTGCCCGTGCTGATCGTGTCCGACGCGATCATCTACACCGACGACGAGCGCCTTCTAGTCGACGGCCAACCCGTCGCCCCTGGCCGGTATCGGCTGCAGTTGGGCAATGCGGCCGGGAAGATGCCGGTGCTGCGCGGGGCCGACCACTGATGGCGATAGGTGCCGGTGACGGGTGAGGGACCATCCCCGCGGGCGCGGGGCCGGCTTGATCTCCGCGACGAGCGCTAGAGCATCGGAGGGACCATCCCCGCGGGCGCGGGGCCGACACTTGCTGACCAGCTACTTTATCGGCGAAGACGGGCAGAAAGAATCAGTCCGTCGAAGTCGACGGGGTACCAGCGGTCCTTGCCCGCTGTCCGTATGGCCCAGCCCTGTTCGTTGGCAGCGGGCTCGACGAGGACGGCTTGGCCGTCGCCGACGCGGGAGGCGAGTAGCTCCCAGATTCGGTCTCGAATCCGTTTGCTGGGGTTGCCGACGAAGACTCCGGCGTTGACCTCGACCATCCAGCGGGTGAGGTGACCGCGTAGCCCTTCGGGGGCGGCGATCAGGACGATGACGGTCATGTGTCGCTCGGTTCGCGGCCGTTTGCAGGCCGGTCATGTGGCTGTTCTTCGAGTTCCGGGCCGATGACCGCGATGTGTTCCTCGCCCATGACAGCAGGGATGATCTCCTCGATCGTGGTGTCGATCGAGGTCGTTTCCGCGCCTGCCCAGTTGACGCCGCCGGCGACGGTGCCGAGCTTCTCGTCCCACAACTCGTTGACCTCGATATCCGGGATCTCCACACCATCGGGGCTCAGCAGACCCTTGACGTCGCGAACGATACGGCCAAGGAGTTTGTCCTCGGCGATCCGGTCGCGTAGGCCCAGGCGTGCGTCGCGCTCCTCTGTCAGGCCTTTGGCCGCCAGGTCGAAGGCGAGCGGGATGGTGTACTCGGCCTTGTACAGGTCGGCGATGTCCATGACGAAGGAGGTCGCCGCTCCGGTGTGAACGAAGCCGAGTCCGGGGCTGGCGCCCAGTCCGACGATGACGGCGTGGCAGATGCCGTACAGGGCGGCGTTGGCGGCCGACAGCAGACGGTTGAGGTCGTCGCCGGTGGCGAAGGCGTCGCCGGGGCGGTAGTCGCGGCCGGTCCATGCCACGCCGGTGCGGCGAGAGTGCAGCTGGTATTGCTTGCGGACACGGGCGCCTTCGCGGCCGCGTAGTTGCTGCATCGTCATCGTCGAGACGTCCTCGCCGGGGAAGCGCATCCCGTACATGGCGCGGGCGACGCCGAGGCGCTCCTTGGGCCGGGTGACGAGCCATGCCTGGCGGTGTAGCAGGCCGGAGCCTCGGCTGGGGCCGAGGCCGGAGGCGTACATGCGCACGCCCTGCTCGCCGACCCAGCACACCGCGGTGCCGGAGTCGCCGAGCAGGCGGATGGCTGCGTGGGTGACCCGGGTGCCGGGGCCGATGAGCAGGACGGCGACCATGGCGGCCGGTACCCGCACGGTGTCTCGCTTGTTGATGATCACGACTGCGTTCTCGTCGCGGTCGATGTGGCTGCGTTCGACGTAGAGGTTGGAGACGCGGTCGGCGATGCGGTGCAGGTCGTGCGGATGGGCCTTCCACCAGATGTCGGCCATTACCTGCTCTCCGCAAGACGGCGACCGCTCAGAGGCAGGGGGCGGGCTGGGAGCGGGGCCAGGGTGAGCAGGCCGCAGCCGTAGGACTTGGCGGGGCCGATGCCACCCAGCAGCCGCTCGGTGAAGACCACCGGATCGGTGATGCGCAGCCGGCCTTCGAAGGTCGCGGTGTGCAGCACGACCGGCCTGTCGCCACGCTTCTTGTTGAAGGAGCGGCAATCGCGAGGCCGACTTGATACCAGTGGCGACGGGGCCAGAGCCCGACGAACCATCCCCGCAGGCGCGGGGAGCACATTCGTTGACCTGCAGGATCATCGGGGTGATCGTGGATACGAACAGTTAAGAAATGCGACATTCTACACATTTCCAACCTTGATTAAGTTATCAAGTATCTCAAGACACTCGATCGGTGACCTATGGGCAAGCCATAGCGCCTGGGGTTCTGTATGAGCAAGCGTAACCGCTCAGCCGGTCAAGACCTCCCGGATGCTAACGCTTACGGACATAACTACACTAAAGGGATTTATATAGTAAATTTGGCTATTTAGTTCTTTTGGTGTTGCGGGTGGGATGATTTGCGGTTCGCAAATTTTTGCTGGAGATAATGGCTTAAATAGGTGCATATTCGACAAGGAGGCGTTAGCTGATCATTTCGATGGTTTTCTGGACGCGACGCGTACGGTTTCTAGGCCAAGCATGACCGTGATGATGGGTGGTTGCCGTTGTGGCGGCGTCTGGCCCACAACGGTGTGGTGGCCGGATCGTTGGAGATCGCCAGCTTGCGATGCAGGTGCGGCAACTGATCGCCGGGACACTCTTTCCGCAAATGCTACTGATGGGCGATGGCTGGTGCCTGATAGGCGGGGTCTCGCGATGTCGGGAAGGCCGCGTTGGCATCCGCCTGCCGGGTGGAGTCGCTGACCGACGTCACACGCGCGGCCGGACTGGAGGTGCCGGCTTTTCAGCAGGTGCCGGATCCTCGACTGGCTTCGCATGGCTAGCCGGGCAGGTGTCGCTGGGAGATTCCTTTGGTCTCTGCTCAAGCGAAAACAAGTCGTAAGCGGTAGCACCCACCTCTTCAACAATGAGCTCATTCTTGTTTTTGAAAGCGCGGAAAAATCTTGCCCGGGGCATTACGATCAGCCCTTGGCAGCTGCAAGGCAGGCACTGAGCCTTGATCTCCGACCGTGGAGATGACCCCTCGTAAGCGGGCTCACCGACAGGAGTCCCCGTGTCTACGGGGATGCAGTCCACAAGCTCTCTCACGTCGAGATGGCGTTGCGTGATCTCGACGTGCGCCGAAACGACGAGTGGCCCCCGGTGCAACGGAGGCCACTCTGCTTCCGCACCCCATTAGACATAGGAGGAAGCGTTGCCATGCTAGACGAGTCCGAGAGAGTGAAAGGGCCAAGCTCTGGCGGCCGGGTAGATGTACGCATGCCGGCCATCGTGTGCGCCGCGACTGCTCTTGCTTTTTGTACCGCTGCGCCCGCCTGGGCTGTGGTTGATCATGCGCTCGGCAGCACGGGCGGCCCCCTCATACCGCTCCTGGCCGCACTCGCAACAGCTGGTATCCAGTTCCTGAAGACCTTCGACCTGCTCCACCGCATCATCCGATGAGCACTGATGCGGCCCTGTGGGCCGCTTGGGCCAAGGCGGGCGGCAGTCAGTGCCACCCTCTCATGGGGCATGTTCTTGATACGGCTGCGGTGGCTGAGCGGCTGATGGAGCTTGTGCTCGGGCCGCGGTGCCGGGAGGAGTTGCGTGCGGCGTTCGAGCCGCTCGGGCAGGCCGAGAGGTGGATCGCCACCCTGTGCGGTCTTCATGATCTTGGGAAGTACAGTCCCACGTTTCAAGGACTGCAGGTGGAGTTGGCCGTGGCGAGGTTCGACGCGTCCGCGGCGGCCGATGTGAGGTCGGTGCGCAAGAGGGCGGGGCTGGGGCGGCGTATCGACACACCGCACGGCCTGGTGACGACCTTGCACCTCAAAGACCTTCTGCTGCGGTGGGGGGCGTCCCCGGATACCGCTGAGGTTCTCGCCGTTGCCCTGGGCGGTCATCACGGTCATTTTCCTGACGGGGCCGCTGTGAGGCAGGCGCGGCGCGAGGTCAACAACCACGGCGGACACCGCTGGAGGGGCTGGCGCGATGACCTGGTCAGCGAGGTTCTGGCGGTGCGCGGATTGGCTGAGCCCAGCGAAACCCGCTGGCAGGACGTGCACGTGAGCGTCGGGGCCGCAGTCGGGTTCGCCGCCCTGACCACGATCAGCGACTGGATCGCCTCAGACACCGAAAACTTCCCCTACGCCGATGGCCGTGACCTTCCCGCCTACGCCCACCAGGCAGAGGAGTTGGCGGTCCTGGCCGTGGACAGGCTCGGACTTCGCCCCTGGACTCCACCTGCGCGGTTCGGTGAGCTGTTTCCCGGAAAGCCGCCACGGCCGGTGCAGGTCCTCGTCGAGCAGATGACTCTGGACCGCGACGAACCCAGTCTGATCATCGTGGAAGCCCCCACCGGGGAGGGCAAGTCGAAGGCGGCGCTACAGGCCGCAGCGGCCCTGATGGCCAAGAACGACCTGATGGGCACCTATGTCGCCATGCCGACTCAGGCGACGAGCAACCAGATGCTGATCGAGCTGGAGGAGCTGGTAGCCGAGCTCGGGGATGACGTCACGGTCCGGTTGATCCACTCCACCGCCAAAGATCATCTGAGTGAACGGGCCACTACGCCTACCGGGGTTGGGTACGACGAGCAGCAGGAGGGAGATGTCGGCGCCCAGGAGTGGTTCACCCGCAAGAAGAACCTGCTCGCTCCTGTGGGGGTCGGCACGATCGACCAGGCGTTGAAGGCGGTCATCCGATCGGGTCATGACTTCGTGCGATTGGCCGCTTTGGCGAACAAGGTCGTCGTGATCGACGAGGTGCACGCCTATGACACCTATATGTCGACGTTGCTTGATCGGCTGCTGGCCTGGCTGGGGCGGCTGGGCACATCAGTGGTGATGTTGTCGGCGACGCTTCCTTCGGGCCGGCGGCAGGAGTTGGTGGCCGCCTGGCAGTCGGGGTTGTTGCGCTGCCTACCGCGGGAGGTGCCCGCGATGGAGCCGTGCGCCGGCTACCCCCGGGTGAGCCTGGCCGGCACAGGCAGACCGGTGGCCAGGGCGGCGGGGGTGTCGAAACTCAACACTGACCGCACGCTCCGGTTGAGCCGGGTCCGTGATGAGGACGTAGTCGACTGGGCGCTCGGGCAGGCAGCGGGTGGCAGGTCAGTCGTGGTGATGCACAATCTGGTGCGCCGGGCGGCGGCCACCCATGCGGCGGTGGAAAAGCGCATCGCCGCCCAGCCAAAAGCCTTGCGGCCACGACTGATCATGATCAATGGCCGGTTGGCCGTCGGCGCTCGCCGCGTGGTCGAAGCCGAGCTTCAGGCGGCTTTCGGGGAAGGGGGGGAGCGGCCGCGGCAGGGAGCGATCGTGGTCAGCACCCAGGTGCTGGAACAAGGGCTGGATCTTGACTTCGATGCCATGCTCAGCGACCTGGCGCCGGTGGACTGGCTCATCCAGCGGGCCGGCCGGCTGCACCGCCACAGCCGGGATGCGGCACGTGGTGAGCCCGTCCTGGCGATCGCCGGGGTGGTCGACACCGAGACCGGGCCGCTTTTCCCGCCCTATCTTGAGACGGTTTACGCGCCGATGACGCTGCTGCGCACCTGGGCGCTACTGCACCACCGAACCAGCCTTGACCTGCCGGGTGAGGTGCCCGGGCTGGTCGATGCGCTCTATGGGGCGCCGGAGGCGATCGCGTGCCCCGCCGGGTGGGAAGAGGCCTGGCGTGTGGCGGCCGAAAAACTGGAGCGCAAGCGGAAGACGGCGGAACGCAACGCCCGGCTGATGTATCTGCCCCATCCCAGCGCGGTGGCTCATCTGAGCGAGTTGACCAGGCACAGCAAGCACACCGGCCGAACGCGAGACAGGTGATACACCCCGTGAATTCCCCCGACGACGAGGACGTCGTCTTCGTCGACGTTGTGCTGCTTCGCGTGGCCCCCGACGGCCATACCATCGCGGTCGGCGACGACGACGTCGTGATCGACCTGACCGCTTCTGATCCTCCGCCCGCGCACACGTTGCAGACCTTGCTGGATGCCTCCGTTCAGCTGGCCGCGCCGGGCGAGTTGCCCTCCGCCGTGGTGCGGGCCATCGCCGCGACACCCGTACCGCAGCTTTTCCGCCGCTGTCCCTGGCTGCATAAGCACCGGGTGTTGCTGTTGGCCCAGGACCGATGCGCCGTGGGGGGGAGCGTGCTGGTCTATCACGACCAGCGCGGCCTGCACCTGGAAGAAGCCGCCCCGGCGCCGCCGGCCGACGAGGTGGGGGCTGCGTCTTTTGATCTGCTGTCGCGGCCGTGGATTCCCGTCGTCGGGCTCGACGGCCAGGCCAGGCTCATGGGGCTCGAAGACGTCATCGCCGCAGCGCATACGATCCGGCGCCTCGCCGCTGAGACGCCCACGATGACGGCGGCGCTGCACCGGCTCCTGCTCGCGGTCTTTCACCGCGCCTACGGCCCGCCAAGCGAGGCCGACTGGGGGCGACTGTGGGCGGCGAAACAGTTTCCCGCCGATGCGCTGCGAACCTACCTGGATCGTCACCGCCACCGCTTCGACCTGTTTCATCCCCGGTTGCCGTTCATGCAGTGCGCCGACCTGGTGACCTTGGCTCCGGCTACCGCGGCCAAGCTCGTCTCTTATCGTGCGGTCGGCAACAACGTGACGCTGTTCGACCACACCACCTCCGCCGATCAGGTGACGCTCTCTGCGCCGGAGGCGGCCCGGTGGCTGGTCGCCCTGCAGGCTTTCGATCCGGGAGGCATGAAGACCCCGTATGAGAAGGACAAGTCTTCTGAGCGCGCGCCGTGCAACTGGTTCGGCGTCGTGCTGGTGGAAGGGAGCACCCTCAAAGAAACCCTGCTGCTCAACGCCCTCATCTACCGCCCCGAGGGCGAAAAGCCCGCCATGACCACCCCCCAGGACGCGCCGGTGTGGGAACAGGAGGCCGGGCCCTCCCCCAGACCGGACAAGCGCACGGCGCGCGGCTGGACCGATCTTTTGACCTGGCCGTCGCGGCGGGTCCTGCTGTCTGCGGCTGGGAGCGGCCAGGACACGCTGGTGGACGGCGTGGTCATCACTCCGGGAACGCGGCTGGATGCGCGTCTTGCCGATGAGGAGATGATGGCGGCCTTCCGCAAGCCCCGCGACGCCAAAGGCCGCTTCAAGCGAGACGCCCCTCTGCTGGGGGTCCGGCTGCATCCTTTGCGGGGCATCTGGCGTCACAGCGTCGAACTTCTGCTGACCGACCTGTGGGAGGAGGGCAAGAACCGCCAGCGTCCCGGCACGCTCGACCAGATAGCCGACCTGGCCGAGCGCCGCTACCTCCCCGATGACACCGTCTACACCCTGCGCGTCTTCGGGCAACGTCTCGATGCCAAGGCATCGGTGGTGGAGACCTGGCTGGAGGAGGAGATTCCCGCCCCCGTTGCGCTCCTTCGAGCGCGTGATGAGAGCCTGGGCGCGATCATCGGCTGCGCGATCACCCTGGCCGATGAGGCCGGCTCAGCGCTTCGCGCGTTGCGATCGGGCTACCACCATGAGTTTCGCGACAATTCCGTCGCCGACATCGATGGCCTGTATTGGCCGAGGCTGTCTCAGCCGTTCGGAACGTTCCTGATCGAGGTGGGCGATGCCCGCAACGCCGGCCGATCGGAAGCACCCGCCACTCGGGCGTGGGGTCGGCACGTCACCGAGCTGGCCCTGGTGGCCGTGGCCCGCTGGGTCGCCGGCTCCCCCGCCGAGGGCCGCGCGATGGCCGCTCTGGGAAAACACCACGGCCTGTTTCGCACCCGGCTCACCGTCGCCGAACACCGGTTTCACGCCCAGCTCGCCGCTTACTGCAATGGAGCAGAGGACACCGATGCCTGATCCGCTCGCCATGCGGCGAGATGCCTACGTCACCTATCTCTACCGTCTTGACAACGAGCTGCGCTCACGAGACCCGAGGCGCTCCGCGCAGGCGCGCCGCTCGCTGGCGCGCCTGCGACACAGCTTCGTCGAGGGCAGGCAGTACCAGGCCTATGCGATCGTGTTCGGCCACGAGCCGCCCCACGACAGCGCCGAGCAACAGGTATGGCTGCTGGTGGGCGGCCTGTTCGCGCTGCATCCGCTGCCCTGGAAAGGCGGCGCCGGGCCGCGCTCCCTGGGGGCCTCGATGGGCCGGCTGCACAAGAAGCTGGGCAGCCCGGCGGTGGAGCGGCGATTCACCCAGCTGCTGGCCAGAGACAAACAAGCCCTCCCCCACCATCTACGCCAGACCATCCGGCTGCTGTCGGCCCATGAAGTCCCGGTCCACTACGGGCGCCTCCTGGACGACCTGGTCACCCTGCTCGGCAAGGACCACCGCGGCGACCGGGCCAGCAGCGTACGCCTGCGGTGGGCCGAGGAGTACTACCTGCCCGTTTCAGCCCCAACGACCAAGAACTCAGGCGAGCCCTCCACCGATCTTCCGGAGACCACCCAGTGATCATCGAACTGCACCTGCTTCAGTCCTTCCCGGTCAGTAACCTCAACCGCGACGATGTCGGCCAGCCCAAGACGGCCACGTTCGGCGGGCACGTGCGCGGCCGCATCTCCAGCCAGAGCCTCAAGCGCTCGGCGCGGCTGCTGTTCACCGAGTACGGCCTGGACACCACCGAGGTGGGGGTACGCACCAAACGACTGCTCGACGGCGTCGTGGAAGGCCTCGTCCAGGAAAGACGCGACCCCGACCAGGCCGGGTCGGTGGCGATGGCCGCCCTGCAGCAACTCGGGTTCGGCCTCGATGTCGGCAAGGGGCTCACCCAGTACCTGCTGTATGTCGGCAGCGAATCGATCGACCAGCTGACCAGGTACTGCCTGGATGAGTGGCAGGCCCTGGAGGCGTTCGCCGCGGCCAAGACCGCCGCCCAGCAGGCGAAGATCAAACCCGACAAGAACGCCATGGCCACGGTGCGCCGCATCCTGGACGCCGGCAGAGCCGCCGACATCGCCCTGTTCGGGCGGATGATCGCCGACAACAAGGACCTCAACGTCGAGGCCGCCTCCCAGGTCGCCCACGCCATCTCCACCCACGTCGTCGTCACCGAGTTCGACTTCTACACCGCCGTCGACGATCTGAAACCCCACGATGAGTCCGGCGCCGACATGCTCGGCACGATCGATTTCAACTCCGCCTGCTACTACCGCTACGCCAACGTCGATGTGACCCAGCTGACCGCGAACCTGCACGGCGACCTCGATCTGGTCCAGCGCGCCACCCGTGCCTGGCTGCTGGCCTTCATCAACGCTGTGCCCAGCGGCAAACAGAACTCGATGGCGGCACGCACCATGCCCGACACCCTGCTGGGCGTGACGCGTGATCACGGGGCGTGGAACCTCGCCAATGCCTTCCTCAAGCCGGTCACCGACGACGACCTCATGGCCGGCTCAACCCAGCGCCTCTTCGACCACTTCGGCAAATTGCGCGGCTTCTTCGGCGCCGACCAGATCCGCAGCGCGAGCGCGGCATCGGTATCGGGACAGGTGCCCGACCTCGATGGCGTGCACAACGTGCACAGCCTTGAGGCCTTCACCACCACCCTGCTCGCCGGCGTCGGGGAGTAGCGGCAGATGAGCAACACCAGCGCGATGTCTCTTGCGCTGTGCTTGGATGCGCCGATGCAGTCATGGGGCATCCGCTCCCACGGAATCACCCGCGACACGATGGCTGAGCCAACGAAATCAGGCGTCGTGGGCCTGGTGGCGGCAGCACTGGGCATCGACCGAAACAACGACGCGGCCCTGGCCGAACTGGCCCGGCTGCGCCTGGCCATCCGGGTGGACCGCGAGGGCACCATGGAACGCGACTACCACACCACCCAAAACGTCCCCACCACGCACGGCACCGGCCACCGTACCGTCGTCAGCGAACGCTACTACCTGGCTGATGCACTCTTCCTGGCAGTCTTGGAAGGCGATGGGCCCCTGCTGAGCAGGGTGGCCGCGGCGGTGAAACAACCACACTGGCGGCTGTCGTTCGGCCGAAAAGCCTACGTCCCCGCCCGCCCCCTGCTGACCCCATCCCAGCAGCCGGCCGCCACGAACGCCGAGAACGTGCTGGCCACCCACCCCTGGCTGGAGCCTTCACCCCAGGACCGGGCCCGGATGAGAAACCGGCCGAACCGGCCCGCTTTACGCACCGTCGTGGAATGCCCGCCCACCCGGATCGGCGCGCAGGTCCGCCACGACCAGCCGCTCAGCTTCGCCCACGGCAACAGGCGCTTTGCCTCCCGCACCGTCCACATGGGCGAGGTCGCACTGACCGACGACATGATCTCCGCAGGAGAGACCTTGTGTTTTTGACCAAACTCACCCTCAACCAGCAATCCCCGGCTTTCCTGCGCGATGTCGCCGACGTCCACGACATGCACCGCACGCTGATGTCGGCCTACCCCGAGCTGCCGCCCACCGCCACCTACCGCAGCGCCCACGGCGTCCTATGGCGCCTGGACACCGTCGCACCCGCCGGCATCGTGCAGTACGTCCAAAGCCATACCGCCCCTGATTGGGCCCGCCTTCCCGACGGGCTGCTCCTCAAGAGCGCCGAGGTCCGCTCCCTGCAACCCGTACTCGATGCGATCAAAGCAGGCCGGCGCTTCACCTTCCGGCTCGTGGCCAACCCGACCCGCTGCATCCGCGTCGAAAACGGCGCGGAAAAACACCAACGCGTCCCTTTGCGACAACACGCCGAACAGATCGCCTGGCTCATCGGCAAAGGCGACCAACACGGCTTCGTCATCCCCGCCAGCCGCCAAGGCCCCCCAGATGTAACCGCGAGCACGATCCCCCGGCTGATCGGCAAGAAACGACAACCACACCCCATCACCATCGCCCCCGTCCGCTACGACGGCCACCTCGTAGTCACCGACCCTGCCGCCTTCACCACCGCCCTGACCACCGGCATCGGACGCGCCAAGTCCTACGGCTGCGGCCTCCTCAGCCTCGCCCCCACACAAACCCGATAACCCTCTACAAGGCCAGACACACCACCACCTACCAAGCCCATTTATAAAGACGACCTCACCGAACCTTGACAACTCAACAGAGAACGTAAGTGCTCCCCATGCCCGCGGGGATAGTCCGCTCGCGCCCATGCCGGCGCCCATCGGGCCGGTGTCGGCCCTGCGCCTGCGGGGATGGTCCCGCGGTGCCGATCGCAGCGCCGGCCGCCAGGGCGTCGGCCCCGCCTGCGGGGATGGTCCCACCTCGCCCATGGCGGCGGCGTTGGTGCGGCAGTCGGCCCCGCGCCCGCGAGGATGGTCCGCTGGACGGCCGCCTGCGGGGCATCCCGTCGGGGTCGGCCCCGCGCCCGCGGGGATGGTCCCAAGGGGGCGGTGACGATGGTCGGCTTCACCGTGTCGGCCCCGCGCCCGCGGGGATGGTCCGGCGCGGGCGATGCGCGTATCAGCGGTCAGCAGGTCGGCCCCGCGCCTGCGGGGATGGTCCCACCAGCTCCGACCCGTGGGCGTCCATCATCGGGTCGGCCCCGCGCCTGCGGGGATGGTCCCCGGCCGGTCTCACTGAGCCTCTTCATGGAGCGGTCGGCCCCGCGCCTGCGGGGATGGTCCTGCCTGGACGTTCGCGGCGGTGAAGAGCAGGCCGTCGGCCCCGCGCCTGCGGGGATGGTCCCGGCGCCCAGAACATCGCCTCGCCGTCACGCAGGTCGGCCCCGCGCCTGCGGGGATGGTCCCTGGCCTGAAGGCCGAAAAAAGATGGTACGTGGGTCGGCCCCGCGCCTGCGGGGATGGTCCGTCACGGATGGCGATCTCGTGGACCAGCTCTACGTCGGCCCCGCGCCTGCGGGGATGGTCCCTGATCGGCCAGATGGCCCAGAGCGCGCAAGGGGTCGGCCCCGCGCCTGCGGGGATGGTCCTATGCGTGGTGTATCCACCACCGGACACACCGCGTCGGCCCCGCGCCTGCGGGGATGGTCCCCGTGGACCCTAGGCCCATCTCGTTCGGAGCCCGTCGGCCCCGCGCCTGCGGGGATGGTCCCCCGCACCGCGACCCGGCCATGGCTCAGCTGACGTCGGCCCCGCGCCTGCGGGGATGGTCCCTGGACGCGTGGGAGGAGACCCGCCTCCCCGAGGTCGGCCCCGCGCCTGCAGGGATGGTCCACCCGACAGCCGCCCCACCTGGTGGCCAACAGGGTCGGCCCCGCGCCTGCGGGGATGGTCCCAGCGACCGAGCTGATCAGTTCTTCGCCTTCCTGTCGGCCCCGCGCCTGCGGGGATGGTCCTCGTGATTGTGCAGGTCAAGCCAGGAATCAGGCGCCGGCCCCGCGCCTGCGGGGATGGTCCCCCCAGGTGGTTGATGTTGGAGAGATCATCATGGTCGGCCCCGCGCCTGCGGGGATGGTCCCGGTGTAGTTGTTGCCCACGACCTTGACCGTGAGTCGGCCCCGCGCCTGCGGGGATGGTCCCTTCGCGACGGCTCCGAGCGTGCGGTACTCCTCGTGCTAGCGGACACGCCGTTCTCCAGTTGAGCGGCCAGATTTCTCCTGGCTGATGGCCATCAAAATTCCTGGCGTGGCCACTGGGAATCCCGGTG
>NZ_JBFAQY010000045.1:0-45013 GCF_040678965.1 Streptosporangium sp. NPDC049248 | reverse complement strand
GCTGTCCAGGCAGGCGGACTGCTGGCCGGGGGCCGCCGTCTGGTAGTACCTGTTGTTCGGCTGGTAGACGGACTGGCCGTCGTTCAGCTTGCCGGTGACCGTCTTCGGGTAGCCGCTGCAGGGGGACGTGCCCGGCGGGTTGGTGGCCGGTGGGGTGGCGCCGGAGGTCGTCAGGGTCAGGCCGTAGGCGGAGAGGATCTCGTTGACCGGCTGGAAGTAGGTGACACCGCCCGCCAGGCAGTTGCCGGAGCCGCCGGAGGTGACTCCCTGGGCCTGGTCCACGGAGATGAACGAGCCGCCCGAGTCGCCCGGCTCGGCACAGACGTCCGTGCGTACCAGCCCGTAGACGGTGCCCTGGGGGTAGGTGATGCTGGTGTCGCGCTGCTGGATGGTGCCGCAGTGCCAGCCGGTGGTGGAGCCGGACCGGCAGACCGAGGCGCCCTCGATGGCCGGCCTGGCGCCGGCGACGGGCACGGTGTTCCCGGTGCCGTTGTTCACCGTGGGGGTGGGTGTCCAGTTGGCGTTCACCGAGACCCAGGAGTAGTCGCTGCCAGGGAAGACGGACCCCTGGAAGACGCCCTGAGGGAGTCGGTTGGAGCCGCTCGTGGTGTCGCCCTGCTTGCCGCAGTGGCCGGCGCTGACGAAACCGTTCTGGGGGCTACGGGTCACCGAGAAGCCGATCGAGCAGCGCTCGGTGGTCCCGATGTAGTAGGCGCTGCCGCCCACGAGGTCGTCGAGCAGGCGG
Source organism: Streptosporangium sp. NPDC049248 (assembly GCF_040678965.1). Lineage (NCBI taxonomy): Bacteria > Bacillati > Actinomycetota > Actinomycetes > Streptosporangiales > Streptosporangiaceae > Streptosporangium > Streptosporangium sp. NPDC049248. The sequence goes on along the minus strand of NZ_JBFAQY010000045.1, from coordinate 44,268 downwards.
GGAGTCTCGTTGGAGGGTTCGACCTTCACCGCGACCGGATCCGCGCCGGAGTTCTCCAGGACGTCTGTGGCCACCGTCACCTCCTTGGAGAGGACGACCACCTTGTTGGTCCGCACGTCGACGTAGCGCACGGCTCCCGTACTCTCGCGAGCGGCCAGAGTGCTGTCCACCTGTTCCTTGATGGCGGCCAGGTCCGACAGGGAGCGGCTCACGATCTCGGCGCGGGCGCCGGTGGCGACGATCTGGGGGATGTCGGCCTCGGAGGTGGTGGCGACCACGAGTCGCTGCGCGACGGTTCCGACGAACCAGGCGCCGGCGAAGCGCGCACCGAGTCTCCCGCGCAGGTCCGCCTCGACCGTCGCCAGGCGGGTCTCGTTGAGCAGGCGGGTCTGGGCCTGTTCCCTGGTGAGGTGCAGGTCGCGCTGGAGTGCCTCGATCATGCCCGCCGGTGGTTTCCAGGCGGCCGAGGTGTTCGCCTTCCGGGGCTGGGCGGCGACCGGGACGGGGGCCGACGTGAGCGCGGCGATGACTAGGACGCATCCCGTGGTGATGGCGTGTCTGCGGGACATGGGTCTCTCCTCGACCTCGGCTTTCCGGGCGTGAGGGGGGAGAGCAACACGTATCGCAGGTTGATCATGCGATGTGGGCGACGCCATGCTAATCCAGCCGTTGCCGGTCAGGGCCTCAATGCCGCGCGCCACGCGGAGGGTGATTTCGGCCGAGGTCTGTCGCTGTGTTCCGCTCGTGGCCCGTTCGCCCGGTTGATCGTCGGCTGCGCCGAGGTGACGACCGCCGGACACGGGTTCAGGCGATCGTTTCCTCCTCGGGGGAAGGCCTTCGCGGGTCATCGGTGAGGTCGGGTCATCCGTGAGGTGGGGTTTCCCGGGAAGCGGGACACCGGGTGGACGCCCCGTCGCGACGGGGCGTCCACCGCACGGACTCTAGGGCGTCTTGTACTTCAGGGTGTAGGAGCCGGAGCCGCTCGCGGAGGTCACGCGGTAGCGGTAGTAGCCGCGCGTGCCGGTGTAGCCGACCTGCTCGTCGGGGCCGGGGCTGTCGGAGGTGGCGACGGTGACCCAGCTCGTGCCATTCCATTTCTGGAGGAAGAGGTCGAAGTCGACGTTGTCATCGCTGTCCAGGCAGGCGGACTGCTGGCCGGGGGCCGCCGTCTGGTAGTACCTGTTGTTCGGCTGGTAGACGGACTGGCCGTCGTTCAGCTTGCCGGCGACGGTCTTCGGGTAGCCGTTGCAGGGGGATGCGCCCGGCGGAATCGTACTCGGCGGGGTGGTGCCGGGAGGGGTGGTGGTGGCGCCCACGGTCATCAGGGTCAGGCCGTAGGCGGAGAGGATCTCGTCGAGCGGCTGGAAGTAGGTGACGCCCCCGGCGGTGCAGTTGCCGGAGCCGCCGGAGGTGACTCCCTGGGCCTGGTCCACGGAGATGAACGAGCCACCCGAGTCGCCCGGCTCGGCACAGACACTGGTGCGGGCCAACTGGTAGACGGTGCCCTGGGGGTAGGTGACGCTGGTGTCGCGCTGCTGGATGGTGCCGCAGTGCCAGCCGGTGGTGGAGCCGGACCGGCAGACCGAGGCGCCCTCGATGGCCGGCCTGGCGCCGGCGACGGGCACGGTGCCCCCGGAGCCGTTGTTCACCGCGGGCTTGGGGGTCCAGTTGGCGTTGACGGAGACCCAGGCGTAGTCGCTGTCGGGGAAGCTCGATCCCTGGAAGACACCCTGGGCGGTCCAGTTGGAGCCGCTCGTGGTGTCGCCCCGCTTGCCGCAGTGGCCGGCGCTGACGAAACCGTTCTGGGTTCCGCGGGTCACCGGAAAGCCGATCGAGCAGCGCTCGGTGGTCCCGATGTAGTAGGCGTTGCCGCCCACGAGGTCGTCGAGGAGTTGAGGGGTCTCGTTGGAGGGCTCGACCTTCACCGCGACCGGATCCGCGCCGGAGGCCTCCAGGGCGTTCGAGGCTACCACGACGTCCTTGGAGAGGACGACCACCTTGTTGCTCCGCACGTCGATGTAGCGCACGGCTCCGGTCTCCTTGCGGGCGGCCGGCGTGTTGTCCACCTGTTCCTTGATGGCGGCCAGGTCCGACAGGGAGCGGCTCACGATCTCGGCGCGGGCGCCGGTGGCGACGATCTGGGGGATGTCGGCCTCGGAGGTGGTGGCGACCACGAGTCGCTGCGCGACGGTTCCGACGAACCAGGCGCCGGCGAAGCGCGCACCGAGTCTCCCGCGCAGGTCCGCCTCGACCGTCGCCAGGCGGGTCTCGTTGAGCAGGCGGGTCTGGGCCTGTTCTTTGGTGAGGTGCAGGTCGCGCTGGAGTGCCTCGATCATGCCCGCCGGGGGTTTCCAGGCGACCGGGACGGCGGGAGCGTTCGCGGTTCGGACCTGGGCGACGGCCGGGACGGGCGCCGACGTGAGCGCGGTGATCACCAGGAGGCATCCCGTGGTGATGGCGTGTCTGCGGGACATGGGTCTCTCCTCGACCTCGGCTTTCCGGGCGTGAGGGGGGAGAGCACCACGTATCGCAGGTTGATCATGCGATGTGGGCGACGCCATGCTAATCCAGCCGTTGCCGGTCAGGGCCTCAATGCCGCGCGCCACGCGGAGGGTGATTTCAGCTGTGCCCGTTCGCCCGGTTGATCATCGGCTGCGCCGAGGCGGCCGCCGTCCGCCGTCACCGGGACGCGGCCGATGCCGTCGCCGCGCATGGGTCAGCACGGCCTCACGAGGTCGGGCGTGGCGGGGCCCCCGGATCGCGTGCGGCGGCTCAGCCCGCTTCCGTCGTCCTGTTCGGGGCGGTGCGCGACTGGCGGCGCACCGCGAGGGCGATGTCCACGACCACCGCCACGGCCAGTACGGCCATCACGACGGTGAGCCAGGTGATACCGGCCACGAGACCGAGCGCTCCCAGGGCGATCACCGCTACCAGGGCGAACGAGCCCAGGCGAATGTGGACCACATCGCGCGGGGTCGCACCGACCATGGGCTTCCCGGTCGCCGAGGTCTCTTCGGGCAGCTGTTCTTCGGAAGTCACACTCTCTCCTTGGTCGCGGACGCTCCCTGTACCCGGATACCGCCTCGTCAAGCGTCCGGGCTCGTATTTCACGCTCTGTTCCGGCTTCGCGGGATCGGACGCCGTCGGGGCATTCGGGCGGCACCGGTACCCGCCTGGAATCGGGGCGGACACCGGTGCGCGGAACCGGACGCGCGCTCCCGATCCGGTCGCCGCGGCCCGATGCCCCGCCGCGGCGCGTACGGGCCGTCACGGTGGTGCCGGCGAGGCCGGGCAGGGGCGGGCGTGCGCGGTGACCATGGGCCCATGGGCCGGAGCGGGCCGCGAACCCGCCCTCGCGTACGTCGAAGGCACTGCCGGGGCCGACTCGGAGTGGCGGCGGTGTCCGTCGGGCCGGGCCGAAACCGAACGTGAGGCGCGAGATCGGGTCAATGCTCCCAGGGTCAGTGCTCCCAGGGAGGGGTCTCGCCCATCTTCGCGTAGTACTTGGCCAGGTGGGATTTGATCCTGCCGACGTCCTCCGCCGGCACCTTGATCCCGCCTCGCGCCCCATTCATGATCGCCGCCGCGGCGTGCACGGCATGCGGAACCGCCTTGAGTTCGCCGCCGATCACGTCGGCGACGGGAAGCTTGTAGCTTCCGAAGTTGTCCGGCTCGTCACCGTCGTACCAGAGGTGGGCCTCCCGGTAGCGGGCATTGGGCTCCTCCTCCGCGCCGGCCCACGTGCGAACGCGCCTGTCGGCCGCTTCGCTGTCCCACTCCCTGTCGTGGTCGGCCAGCGGCAGATCACGGAATTGGGTGACTGTCATGACCTTGCTCCCTTCGTCGAGGTTCCCACTACCCCGCTCACCGGCTCGATGTCCTGTCCGGCGACATATTCGGACCCGGCCAGGGGAGAGGTTTGGCATGACCGACAACCCTGAGGTGAACGAGAACACGGTGGAGCGCGACGTCTCGGAAGAGGGCCTGCCTCCCGCCGGTCCACGAGGCGCCGACGGCGAGAGCAGGATCGTGGCGGAACGGTCGGGAGCGGACACCACCTTCCCCGAGCGGCCGCTTCTGGCGGACCCGGACGATGTGCGCCGTACCCCGGGAGAAGAAGGTTCAGCGGGGGCGAGCCAGGCCGAGCGGGGCGTCGAGGACGCGAAGGACGAGGTGGAGGGCAGGGACGGGTCCGGGTCCCCGGAGCCGGAGGTCGGCCCCGTCTCCTAAAGGCCCGGTTCGTCCCCCTCGAAACGGGACCGGACATGGCGGCGGGGGTCCCGGAACGCCGGGACCCCCGCCACGGGGCGATCGTGGGTCAGCTCTTGAAGGCGTCCTTGACCTTCTTCGCGCTGTCCTTCGCCTTCTCTCCGGCCTGCTTGAAGCGGCTTCCGGCCTGGTCGTCCTTGCCGCTGGCCTCAAGGCGCTCGTCGCCGGTGGCGCGGCCCACGCCTTCCTTGATCTTGCCCTTGGCCTCTTGCGCCTTGTTGGAAAGCTTGTCGTCGGCACCCATGGTGTAGTTCCTCCCGTTTTGTGGAATTTAGCCCACGCAGTCCCTTTCTCCGCTGTGGAAGGGAGTAAACATGTCCGATGCCCGGACCCGGCGCCGACCGGCCGGTGGCGACGCCCCCGCGGCACGGGCGGGCCGTTGGAATCCGGTCCGTGGCGCGGGTCTGAGGGAAGGGGTGGAGACGGCGTGGTGAGCATCACGTGCGGCGGGATCGTGTCCGCCCTCGGGCGTCGCGCGACGAGGGCGAAACATCCACGCCTCGCGAATGAGACCGCCGCCCCGGCGTGAAAACGAAACGATCGGTTCTCCGCTTCCAGCGAAAAGCGCGCACAGCGAACGAACGGAATTCGTGCTTCCGAACCGGACTATGGTCACGGGTATTCGTTTCCTCGCTCTTCCCCGGCCGTTCGGCCGGCCTTTTCCAGCCGCTGACCGGGCCTACTCGGCCGCTCCGTCAGCGGTGGCAGAGCAGGCAGCGTACGGCCTGTTCGAGAGACTCGGCGTCGGCCATGGGCGAGGGCCAGGGGAGCCGGATCAGGGTCGGGTCCTCGACGCCGCAGCGGACCGTCGCGCCGAAGCGGTCGAGTTCCCAGAGCCAGGCTCCCGGCACCGGCTCGGCGAGCAGGGAGCACAGGGCGGTCTCCAGCTGCCTGCGATGGGCGCCGTTGACGTGCTGGAGCATGCGCTCGGCCTCGCTCATCAGCGGGTCGGGGGTGGCGCCGAGATACTCCTCGGCGTCCAGCACACCCGACTCGGGGCCGGTCAGATAGATCACCCTGCCGACGTCGACACGTAGCAGCCTGGGGCCGTCAGTCCCCTCCAGCACCTCGAACAGCGCCTCGTCGGGGCAGCGCTCGGCGATCGCCACAGCGGTCCGTCGCACCTCGGCCGCGGGCACGGGCTGTGCCCATCCCTGCACCTTGAGCAGGCCGCGCGAGAGCTCGTGCTCCCCCAGAGAGCGATTCGACGTCAGGTCCACGGTCACCACGGGCTCATCCCGGGCGCCATGGAGCGGATCGCCCGGCAGGACGAGCAGCACCGGCCGGCCGGCGCCGTCCACACCCCCCCTGGCGGGCATCGCGGGGCTGGCGCCTCCGGCGACGGACACGTGGGTGGGAGCGGCGCCGGCGGCGAGGGTGCGGACCCGCTCGGGGATCGGCGGAGCGGTGACTGGCTGCATGGACCGGCTCTCCTTGAGGTCGGGGAGAAACTGCTGTATAAGATTAGCCTTGCCTAACTAAGGTAAACCTAACCATAGAGGAGCGAGCGTGCGCTACACCGGACCGAAGGTGCGCCTGTCCCGCCGGGCGGGCGTGCCGCTGACCCGCAAGGCCGTCCGATATTTCGAGGAGCGCCCCTACCCGCCGGGTGAGCACGGTCGCAAGACCAACCGGCGGCAGACCGGTGACTACGGGTTGCGATTGATGGAGAAGCAGAAGCTGCGCTGGTACTACGACGTCTCCGAGCGCCAGATGCGCCGCTACTGGGACCTGGCGCTGCGCGGCGGTGGCCGTGCGGGCGCCGAGCTGGTGGTGCTGCTGGAGACGCGGCTGGCCTCCCTGGTGCTACGTTCCGGCCTCGCCCCGTCCATCTACGCGGCCCGCCAGTACGTCGCCCACGGTCACATCACCGTGGACGGCCGCAAGGTCGACATTCCCAGCTACCTGGTCAGGCCGGGCCAGGTCGTCGCGGTGCGTGAGAAGTCACGCCGGATGCAACCCTTCGTCGCCGCCTCCGAGGGTGTGTACGCGGACGACAGGGTCGCCGCCTATCTCGGGGTCGACCACGCCGAGCTTCGGTTCACCCTGCTGAGTCGCCCGCTGCGCGAGCAGGTCGTGGTCCCGGTGGACGAACAGCTCGTGGTGGAGTTCTACTCGCGCTGACCTGACGTCTGTCAGCGGCGTCGGCCCGCCACCTTCCGGGTGGCGGGCTTTCTCGCGCCGTTGGCACCCGCGCCGTTGGCACCCGTACCGTTGCCTCTCGCGCCGTTGCTCCCCGCGCCGTCGCCTCCCGGCCTGCCGTTCGCGGCCGTACCCGGACCGCTGCCGCGCGCCGCGGGGATCTGCTCTCGCAGCTCCCGCACCTCGGCCCGGAGCGCGGCCAACTCGGCGAGCACCGTTCTGCCCAACTCCGCGGTCGCCTGCACGGACTCCTCGGCGTGCTCCTCCTCCATCGCGCTGACCACCACCGCGATGAACAGGTTCAGCACCACGAACGTGCACACCAGCATGAACGCCACGAAGAACACCCACGCCTCCGGGTGCTCGTCCATCACCTCGCGGGTGATGTCGGACCAGGCGTCCCCGGTCATCATCTGGAACAGGGTGAACAGCGAGGTGGGCAGGTCACCGAAATACTCGGGAGCGGTGGCGTGGTAGAGCTTCGTGCCCATCACCGCCGCGACGTAGAGCACCAGTCCCAGCAGCAGCACGATCGAGGTCATCCCCGGCACCGCGGTGAGCAGCGCGGTCACCACCCTGCGCAGGCTCGGCACCACGGAGATCAGCCGTAGCGCCCGCAGGATCCGCAGCGCCCGCAGCACCGAGAGCCCGCCCGCGGTGGGCAGCAGCGAGGCCGTCACGATCGCGGCGTCGAACAGGTTCCACGGGTTGCGGAAGAACCGCGGGCCCTGGGCGTAGAGCTTGACGGCCAGTTCGGCGACGAAGATGTAGAGCGCCAGATGGTCGATCACGGTGAGCACCGTGCCGTACCGCTCGACGGCCGTGGCCGAGGTCTCCAGCCCGAGTGTAGCCGCATTGATCACGATGACGGTGGTGATGAAGTGCTGGAAACGGGATGTTTCCAGCACGGCGCGGAGACGCTCGCGCGTCGGCACGGGTGGCTCCTGAGGGGATCGGATGGCCGAGGACAAGCCAAGATCGTAACGCGTTGACGGCGGTCCGGTTCCGCCAGGGGAGCCGGGCCGGGTCAGTGCGGGACGCTCGGTGACCTGACGCAGTAGTCACCGATGCCGGACTCCAGGAGCTCGAAGGCGCGCTCGGCCTGCCGCCGCAGGTCAGGGGCGATGTCGTCGAGGCTCTCGCCCGCGAGCATGCGCTGGACGGCGTGGGCCGTCAGCCCGCGCAGCACCGCGCAGATCTGGGCGGCGGCGAACGTGGGAGTGAGGTCGTCGGGGTCGGCGTCGGCCTCGTCGGCGAGCGTTCTGGCCAGGACCTGCTCGCGTGCCTCGTTCATCTTCCTGATCCGGGCGTTGAGTGAGGGGCTCTCGGCGATCATCCGGGTGAAGGCGTCGCTGCCCTCGTGGAAGCCGTAGCGGTGGTGCCGGGTGTCGAGCGCGTCGAGAAAGTCGCGGCGCAGTGCGCCCAGTGCGCTCTCTCCCGGCCCGCGCTCCCGCACCACCCGGCTCGGCAGCTCCTCCACCTCCTGCCGCCGGTCGAAGAGCAGGTCCTCCTTGGTGCCGAAGTAGTTGAAGACCGTGTTGACCGACACGTCGGCGGCCCTGGCGACCTCGGCCACCGTCACGCTGTCGAAGCCTCGCGTCATGAACAGCCCGGTGGCGATGTCGGAGATGCGCTCCCTGGTCTCCCGCTTCTTGCGCTCACGCAGGCCCTCGCTCATGAGGTCATCCTATGGGGTCGGGTGAATTTTGCAGTGACACCAAATTTGGTGTTACTTTACGAATGGAGGCGATCAAATGATCAAGACATCAGCTCTGAGCAAGACCTTCCCCGGCGGTGTCGAGGCCGTCCGGGGCGTCGACCTGACGGTGGAGACCGGGGAGATCGTCGGGTTCCTCGGTCCCAACGGCGCGGGAAAGACGACCACGATGCGCATGCTGACCACACTGCTCCGTCCTACCGGGGGCAGTGCCACGGTCGCCGGGCACGACCTGATCACCGATCCGAAGGGCGTGCGGCGGAGCATCGGCTACGTGTCCCAGAGCGGCGGGATCGCCCCGGCGAACCCGGTGGGGGAGGAGTTGGAACTCCACGCGATGCTCTACGGCATGCGCCCGGCCGAGGCGCGGGACCGGGTCGCCGAGGTGCTCGGCCGACTCGGGCTGACCGCGCTGCGGGAGCGGCCGGGCGGGGCTCTCTCCGGTGGCCAGCGCCGCCGGTTCGACCTCGCGTTCGGGCTGGTCCACAACCCGTCACTGCTCTTCCTCGACGAGCCCACCACGGGCCTGGACCCGCAGAGCCGGGCCGCTCTCTGGGACCGGATCAGGGACCTGCGCGACGGTGCCGGCCTCACGGTCTTCCTGACCACGCACTATCTCGAAGAGGCGGACACGCTCGCCGACCGTCTGTTCGTCATCGACCACGGTGTGATCGTCGCCGAGGGCACCCCGGCCGAGCTCAAGGGGGGCACCGGCACCCTCGACGACGTCTTCCTGTCCATCACCGGCCGCTCTCTGAGAGACGATCCGCCGGGCGGTGAAGTGCCCGGTGGTTCCCGGCCGGCAGGCGTAACGGCTTTCGAAGCCCGGGTCGCCGACGGAACGACCGAGGGGCCGGGCGCGGCGGGTGAGGAGCGGTGAACGGCTTGACGGGCATCGTCCGTGACACCTGGCTGATCTTCCGGCACAACGTCCGGATCTCCCTGCGGCAGAAGGCGGGAATCGTCTTCGGGGTCCTGCAACCCCTGCTCTACCTGGTGCTGTTCGGCCCGCTGTTCGCCACGATCGGCACCTGGGAGACGCTGATCCCCGGCCTGCTGGTCCAGGTCGGGCTGTTCAGCGCGGGTCTGTCCGGCTTCGGCATCGTCTTCGACGCCCAGGCCGGCGTGCTGGACCGGTTGCGGGTCACCCCGGCACACCGCGTCTCGTTGCTGCTCGGCCGGGTGCTGGCCGGCTCGCTCACCCTGCTGATCCAGTCGATCACGCTGATCGCGGTGGGTTACGCGTTCGGTCTGCGCGCGACGCTCCCCGGAGTGCTGCTCGCGCTCGCCCTGATGGCGCTGCTCGGGGTCGGCCTGGCCGCGCTCTCCAACGCGATCGCGCTCGTCATGGATCCCGACGCGTTCGCGCCGGTCATGAGTACGGCGGTGGTCCCGCTGGTCCTGCTGTCCGGTGCGTTCCTGCCGATGTCGATGGCGCCCGGCTGGCTGGACGCGCTGTCACGCCTCACGCCGTTCCGCTACGTGCTGGAGGCCATACGCGAGCTGTTCGTCGGCCGCTACGCGACGATGACCGTGGTCGCGGGCGTCGCCGTGACCGCGGTCCTCTCCGTGGTCTGTGTCCTGGTGGGCACCCGCGTCTTCAACCGCGAGAACGCCTGACCGCCGAGACCGCCGGATACCGCGCCGACCGCGCCTTCCGGTCCTCCGCCACGGACCCGGGCCTGGCGGCACGCGCCGCGCCCCCGGCCCGCCCCGGCACACGACGACCTTCGGGGATCAGGCCGGGGGGCCGTACGGCTCGATCCTCGGATCGGCGTAGGGGCCCTCGCCCGCCGTGGGGTCGACGCGGCGGGCCGCGGCCTCGGTCACCCGCAGCCCGTACAGGCCCTGATCGGGATCGATGGGCACCAGGCCGTAGCCGGTGTCGACCTCCTCCGCCGGCAGCCCCAGGTGCCGCATGGCCTGCGCGAGCGTCGCGTCGGGCGGGAGCCGTACGGTAATCAGAAGCATGACCTCACGGTACGCGTTCGGCGCGGCGCCGCAACGAGGCGAGGATCCCGGGAGTGTCGACGGCGCCGTAGGCGTGGCCGGTCAGAGGCGAGGGGAGAGGCGGAAGACGCGCAGTTCGCGGTCGGCCGCCCGCTCGGTGTAGCGGTCGTAGACCGGCCAGGCACCGACCAGCCGCGCCCAGGCGTCGGCCCGTTCGTCGCCTGTCAACAGGCGGCCGGTGACCGGTGACACCTGGCCCCGGAAGCTCACCGTGGCCTCCGGGGTCGCGATGAGATTGCCACTCCAGGCGGGGTGGTTCGGGCGGCCGAAGTTGGAGCCGACCAGCAGGAAGCCGCCGTCCTCCTCGGGCAGGCAGGAGACCGGCGCGACGCGCGGCTCGCCGCTTTTGCTGCCGGTCGTGGTGAGGATGAGGGTGGGCAGCATCTGGTCGCTCAGCACGACCCTGCCCCGGGTCAGGCGGTGCGCGGCCCGGTCCATTCTGGGCACGATCCCGGGCGCGATCCTGGCGAAGGCGTCCGTCGCCGACAGCCACTGGACGAACGGCCTGAGCATCCCGATGAGGCGTCGGCGCACAGCGATCTCGCAATCTCTCGCCCCGATCCGGCGTGCGCCCCACCGTAAGGCGTAGCAAGCGCTAGGTCAACCTTCGGGCCCGGGCGTCCGGCACCAGGACGCCCGAGCCCGGTGTTCGCGGCCTCTTCGTGAGCCAGGCATGGCTCGGCCGCCCGTGAGACCCCCTGACGAAAGGCCGGCCGGGGGACCGTACGGAATTCTCGGGTTCTCCTTCTCCGGCGGCTCCAGATACCGCCTGGCCTGCGTGAGCGTCGCGTCGGGCAGCCGTACGGCGATCAGGAGCCTGACCTCACAGCGCGCGTTCGGCGCGGCGTCGCAGCGAGGCGAGGATCCCGGCGGCGTCGACGACGCCGTAGCCGTGATCGTGGTCGAAGCCGATGTCGCTCCGGTCGTCGGCGGTGCGCCGGAGCAGGGTGCGCAGCTGGGCGGGGGACAGGCGGGAGGAGGGCCACCGGGTGCGCACGGCCGCGACCAGGCCGGCGGTGACGGGGCACGCGGCCGAGGTGCCCGAGTCCGCCTCGTCGTCGCCGAAGGCCCGGGAGCCGGAGAAGTGGGTGTAGGCGCACAGGTCCGGCTTGCGGGCGACAAGGCGGCCCGGCCCCTGAGAGGAGTAGCCGACCCGCTCGCCGCGGGTGTCGACGCCGCCGATCGACAGGGCGCGCGGGTGGGAGTTGGCGCCGGTGATCGGCCGGTCCGGGTACGCGCACCGGCCGTCGGGGCAGTCGCGCCCGCAGTTCCCCGCGGCGAACAACACGTCGGCGCCCGCCCGCTCCAGGCTGGAGACGATCAGGTTGAACGGGTGGGCCGGGTTGTCGGAGTAGTTGCCGGGGTGGCCGACGGGGAAGTCCCAGCTGGGAGAGAAGGAGCCCCAGCTGTTGCTGACGACCAGGGACCGCGAAGCGGCGGGCTGGGCCTCCAGGACGGTGCGCAGGTGGGCGAAGGCCGCCACCGCGTCCGACAGCAGGCCGTCCAGGGCCGAGCCACCGGGGCGCCGGGAGAGCAGCACGGGCACGTCGATCAGTGACGCCTTCGGGGCGGCGATGAGCGCGTCGAAGGCGCACATCGTGCCGTGGTCGACAGGGAACTCACCCGCCCTGCCCTGCACCCCCGACGGTTTCCAGCTGCGCCGCCCGTCGACGGTGACGTCGCGGCCGAGGTGCCGGGCGACGTGCGCGGAGTTGATTCCGGTGTCGAGCACCGCGAGCGCGACGCCCGAGCCGTCGAGGCCGTCACCGGCCAGCTCGGTGACGTGGAGCAGTCGCTCCACGTCACGCCAGTCGCCCACCGGGGGCGTGCCGCCGCAGGTGAGGCCCCGCTCGATCGTCGGGTCGGCGAAGACCCCCACGACGTCGGGGCGGAGCGTGGGCAGCAGGGTGATCCGGGTGGACAGCTCGTCGTCGGAGATCTCCCCGCGGACCAGGACGGAGGCCTCGTCGGCGGCGAAGGAGAACGTCAGCGGCTGGTTGAGCGAGAGAGGATCGCCTCCGGCGCCGGGCACCGGGCGGGGTACGACGACGGGCGAGAAGGAGGGGTCCACGACGACCCCCGGCAGCGGGTCGGCGACGTCGGCCGCCGCCGTGCTCACCGCGGGGTCGGCGACGGCCGCGACGACGTCGGGGGAGGGGCGGAGCTGGAGCAGGACTCGCATGTGCACCACCGGGAGTCGGGGGATCGGATCCCACCACATTCCTGCATCCACCTGGAGCGCGTCCAGCCGCTGAAATCACCTTCTATCAGGCTCCAAGCCACTTAACCGGTGCAAACGGTGAGCCTGGATTTCCTTCCCTGAGCGGGTGCCGGTCACTAGCGTTGGACGGCATGACCGCAGCGGCGGAGACGACGCCAACCTCCCATTCCGATGTCCGGCACACGCACTGGCTGGGTACCCGTCCCAGACTGATCGTGGCCAGTGGTTTCATGCTCTTCCTGGAACTGGCCCTGATCCGGTGGACCGGGTCGAACATCGTTCATCTGAGTTACTTCACCAACTTCGTCCTGCTGGGGTCCTTCCTCGGTATCGGGCTCGGCTTCCTGCGGGTGGGGCGCAGCACCCGGCAGCCCTACTACTCGCCGATCGTGCTGGCGGTCCTGGTCCTGGTCGTGCTGCTCTTCCCGGTGACCGTGGACCGCCAGACCGAGGGCGTCCTGTACTGGACGAGCCTGAGCGCCAGCGGCCCGCCGCCCTGGCTGATCCTGCCCGTGATCTTCGCCGCGGCGGCGATCGTGCTGATGGGCCCGGCCGAACTGGTCGGACGGTGTTTCCCCGAACTCGAACGGCTGGAGGCCTACCGCTACGACCTGATCGGCAGCCTCAGCGGCATCGGGCTGTTCACCGCGCTGTCGTTCCTCAGCGCACCCCCGGTGGTGTGGGGGACGATCACCGCGATCGCCTACGCGGTGCTGCTCCGGCCCCGCAGGGTCTGGGCCCGGGTGGCGCTGCTGGTCCCGTCACTGGTCATCGTCGGTGCCCTCGCGACGGAGACGCTGACGGCGGGAGCGCTGTGGTCGCCCTACTACAAGGTGACCTACGTGCGCGGCTACTGGAACGACGTGCCGCTGATGAACATCGACGTCAACGGCATCCCGCACCAGCAGGCCACCCCGGCGAAAAGCCGTCTGGAGTGGGAGCGCCAATACGCCCTGCCGTACGAGCGGGCCGCCTCCGGCAGGCTGGACGACGTGCTGATCGTGGGTGCGGGCAGCGGCACCGACGTGTCGATCGCGCTGTCCAAGGGCGCCAAGCACGTGGACGCGGTGGAGATCGACCCCAAGCTGCTCGAACTCGGCCGCTCCTACCACCCGGACAGGCCCTACGACGACCCCCGGGTCACCACCCACGTCACCGACGGCCGCGCCTTCCTGGAAAGGACGTCCGGCAAGTACGACCTGATCCTCTTCGCGCTGCCCGACTCGCTCACCCTGGTCTCCGGGGCGAGTTCGCTGCGACTGGAGAGCTACCTGTTCACCCAGCAGGCGATGGAGGCGGCCAGGGACCACCTCAAGCCGGGCGGCGCCTTCTCGATGTACAACTACTACCGCGAGACCTGGCTGGTCGACCGCCTCGGCGCGACCATGCAGGCCGCCTTCGGCCACAAGCCCTGCGTCGACATCGTCAGCGAGACCGGGCAGCAGGCGGTGATCACCGCGGGCCTCACCACCGAGGCGCAGGCGTGCGGCACCGAGTGGGCGGGGGCGACCGCCGACACTCCGCCACCGAGCGGTGACGACCGGCCCTTCCTCTACCTGAAGGACCGGACGATCCCGCAGATCTACCTCATCACCCTCGGGCTGATCCTGCTCGTCAGCCTGTTCGCGGTCCGCGCCGTCGCCGGTCCGTACCGCCGGATGCGCCCGTACGCCGACCTCTTCCTGCTCGGCGTGGCGTTCCTGCTGCTGGAGACCAAGAGCGTCACCGGGTTCGCGCTGCTGTTCGGCACCACCTGGGTGGTGAACGCGATCGTGTTCGGCGGGGTGCTGATCGCCGTGCTCGCCGCGGTGGAGGTGACCCGCCGCTTCAGGGTGCCGTCGCTGCCCGTGATGTACGGTGTGCTGCTCGCCGGGCTGGTCCTGGCCTGGCTGGTGCCCAACTCCTGGCTGCTGGGCCTGCCGCTGCCGCTGCGCGCGGTGGTCGCCGTGGTCGTGGCGTTCCTGCCGATCTTCGCGGCCAACGTGGTCTTCGCCAAGCGCTTCGCCGACTCCGCCGACGCCACCGTGTCCTTCGGCGCCAACCTGCTGGGCGCGATGGTCGGCGGCTGCCTGGAGTATCTGGCGCTGGTCATCGGCTACCAGGCACTGCTGATCGTGGCGGGCCTGGTCTATCTCGGCGCCTTCGCCCTGCTGCCCAGGACCGCCAGGACCGTCGGGGCCGGTTGAGCCGGGGACGCGACGGCCCCGGAAGAGCACGGGGTCGAGGAAGAAGCACGGCCCGTCCTCCTCTCCGAGGAGGACGGGCCGCCGCGCGCGGGGTGGTCGCCGGACCGGTCAGAACCCGCAGGCCTCGTCCAGCGACTGGGCGGACTTGCCGTTCTGGGTGGGGGTCTGGCTCGGCTGGACCGTCGTGCTCCTGGAGGGCTTGGGCGTGGCGGTGGGCGTCGCGCCGCTCGCGCCGGGGGAGGCGGTCACCCCCGCGGCCTGGGGGCGGCGGGCGGGCCGCACCGACTGGCGCAGTGTCTTGGCGGTCGCGGCACGGATCTTCTGCCAGTCCGGTGAGCCGGTGTAGAACTCCGGCGGCACGAACTGGAGGCTGACGATCCTGGCGTCCTTGACCTTCAGCCCCAGTTCGGTGATGTGCTCAAGCAACTCGCGGGGAATGTCGGTCTTGGCGGACTTCTTGGCCACACTTGCGATCTTGGCGAAGTTGGTGAGCACCACCGAGGGGGTGGCCTGCTGGGCGAAGGCGCCGATGACGCAGCGCTGGCGGGCCATCCGGGAGAAGTCGTCACTGCCGACGCGGGAGCGCCCGTACCAGAGCGCCTCCTCGCCGGAGAGCTTCTGGTATCCGGCCTTGATGGTCCCGGCGGTGCCGTAGAGGCCGCCCCACGGGACATCGCGCTCCACCTTGATCTTCAGGCCGCCGATGGCGTCGACCAGGTGGGCGAAACCGAACATGTTCACCAGGGCGTAGTAGTCGATCTTCAGGTTGAGCGTGTAGCCGATGGCGTCCATGAGCGCCGCGGGGCCTCGCTGCCCCGTCTTCTTGCCGGGTACGACCTCGGGGTGGTCCTCGGCGTACTGCCAGACCTCGTTGAGCAGGCCGCCGTTCGGCAACTCGCGCATGAAGCCGTTGGGGAACTGCTTGGCGAGCGCGGTGCCCGGGGTGAAGCGGACGTGCTGGAGGTTACGGGGAAGGCTGAACATGGCGGTGTTGCCGGTCGCGACGTGCACGCTGGCCACGTTCATGCTGTCGGTCCGCACGCCTTCCCGGTTCCCGGCCCCGTCGCCGCCGATGAGCAGGAAGTTCACCCGATCGCGCCCGCCCCACGGATCCTCGTGCTTGACCGGGGCGGCGGTGGGATTGCCCGCGTTGCTCTCGAAGATGGTGTTGGCGGCCTCCTTGAGGGTCAGCACGGTGCTCGCGGTCAGCGCGAACGGCGCCATCACCGACACGCACAGCACGCCCACCGCGATGCCCGACACGATCTGTCCCCGGCCGCTGAGCCTTTCCGGCCCCAGGGAGATGTAGGAGAAGAGCACCAGCAGGAACCAGGCGAGCGCGCCGGCGATGGCCAGGGCCGCCCCGGTCATCAGCGTGCTGTCCCGGGCGACGAAGCCCGTGTTCCCGTCGCTGCTGATGACGAGCCCGCCGACCAGAGCGGCGAGCAGCAGCGCACCGAAGATCGTTAGCAGAATGTATCCGACGCGGCGGCGTCCCGACCGCAGGTGCGCCGCGCCGGGGAGGATCACCGACAGCGCGGTCCAGCCGATCAGCGCGCCGACCGTCAGCGGCCTGGCGAAGCGGGGCCGTCCCCCGGCCGGGCGGGACGGTCCGGCGGGCCCCGAGGCGGCCCCGGCCTGCGGGAGGGGCGTCCCCTGCCCGTCGGAGAGGCCTCGCGTGCCGGGCTGAGTGCCGGGCTGAGCCGGTGGGGGGAGCGTCCCCCGCCCGTCGGGAGCGTCCTGGGGACCGTCGGACACGTTGTGGACCTGGGGCGCGGGAGGGGGAGGCTGCGTTTCGGCCGGACCCTGCGCGCCGCCGTGGCTCGCACCGGAGCCCGCACCGGGACCCCCGCCGCGGCTCCCGCCGCGGCGCCGGGGGCGCCGTTTCCCGCTTTCGCCGGCGAGATCCCCCGAGTCTTGCCCAAGGTGCATCGTCACACCGCTTCCTACTACGTTTTGCCCCGGTCCACCTGGCAAAACAGCCAAGGCTCCCCGATTGAACGGAATTTGCCAGGATTCTAGTCCCCATACCTGGACACGACAGACAGATGACCAATCTACGGTAAATGGCCCCTTAACCTATGACGCCAGTACGGGGTCGGTGCCGGCCGGGTATCACCGCCACGCCCCGCGCTTCTCCCTGCCGGTGCGGACGCCGGTCGTCGCTCGCCGGAAAGCCGTGGTCACGGGGGTGCCGGGAGGTCGGGGCGGGGCTCACCGGGCCGGTGCGGTGAAGGCCGAGGACGGTCCCGGGCCGCCCTCGCGGGCCGTCCAACCCCGCGTCGGAGGGGGTCCGCCCGCCGGCCGCCAAGCTGTCTCCCCGCGAACCCGGGCCCCGATGCGCGCTACCGGCCGGGACCTTTGCCGAATTTGGGGCGTAAGCATACTGATTTATCATCCGTCACGGATGTCGCTGCGTTCGATTACATTCCGAAATCAGCCGAGGTGATCTCCGCGATGTGCCGGACCGATCCGGGGCTCGTGACCTAGCTTCGAGGCATGAATCTGCAGCAGCTCCGCTATGTGGTCGCGACGGCGGAGCATCGCACCATGACCGACGCGGCCAGATCGCTGTACATCGCGCAACCCGCGCTCTCCCGTGCGATCAGGGATCTGGAACGAGAGCTCGGCATGACGTTGTTCGCGCGTTCCGGACGTGGCGTGGTCGTCACGGCACAGGGGCGCCGGGTGGTCAAGCTGGCCAGGGAGGCACTCGATGCCGTTCGCGAGATCGAGGCACTGTCCACGCACGGCCACACCTCCGAGGCGGAGCTCCGCATCGCCTCGATACCCAGCCTCGAACCAGGGCTGGCCGGACGCCTTCTCCCCGCGTACACCGCGGAACATCCCGGGGTACGCATTCAGATTGTCCGCTGTGACGGACGGGACGGCGTGGTGAGCGCCATCAGGGACCAGCGGGCCGACCTCGGCCTGACGGACCTGCCCGTCCCCACCGATCTGGTCAGCCACCCGCTGGAGCGCCAGGAGATCGTGCTGATCTCCCCGCCCGGCGTGGACCTGCCCGACCCGGTGCCGGTGAGGAGACTCAACGGCATGCGTCTGGTGCTGCCGGTCCCCGGCAGCACCCGGCGCAGGGAGTTCGACGCGCTCTTCGCCAAGCACGGTGTGGCCCCCGTGGCGGCGACGCAGCTCGACGAGCGCGGCAACTGGCTGAACACCGTCCGTTCGGGTACGGCCTCGATGCTCTGGTACCGGGGGATGGCCGAGCAGGCCGCCCGCGCCGGACTCGTGGTCCGCACCCTCGATCCCTCGGTCCGCCGGGTGATCGCCATCGTTCACGCGCGACGGCGGCTGCCCGCCATCGCCCAGGAGTTCCTGTCCGTGGCCGAAAGTGGGTCGGCCGCGTAGGAGCCCCGAGGCTCGTCAGTTTTCCAAGTTTCCCCCAGAGGCGGCGCAGGTGGGAGCGCCGTCCTCTCCGACACCGGGCTATAGGCTCGGTCTCGATGACTACTCTGCACCTGCGAGGCCGTGAGTTCCGGCCCGGTGAGTTCGCGATCATGGCGGTGGTCAACCGCACCCCCGACTCCTTCTTCGACCGGGGAAGGACCTACGGTTTCGCGGCGGCCCTGGAGGCGGTGGACGGTGCCGTCGCCGGCGGCGCGGACATCGTCGACATCGGCGGTGTCAAGGCGGGTCCCGGTGACGAGGTCGACCCCGCGGAGGAGATCCGCAGGGTGGCCGACCTGGTCGCCGAGGTCAGGCGGCGCCACCCCCGGCTGGTCATCAGCGTCGACACCTGGCGTGCGGAGGTCGGCGAGGTCGTCGCGGAGGCGGGCGCCGACCTGCTCAACGACACCTGGGGCGGGGTCGACCCCAACCTGGCCTCCGTCGCGGCCAAGCACGGCATCGGCCTGGTCTGCGCGCACGCGGGACGGGTCGCCCCCCGCACCCGCCCGCACCGTGTCGCCTACGCCGACGTGGTCGCCGACGTCATCGGCTACACCGTCGACCTCGCCGAACGCGCCGTCGCCGCGGGAGTTTCCAGGGAGTCGATCCTCATCGACCCGGCGCACGACTTCGGCAAGAACACCTGGCACTCCCTGGAGATCAGCCGCCGCCTGGACGAGATGGTCGCCACCGGCTGGCCGGTGCTCGTCGCGGTCTCCAACAAGGACTTCGTCGGTGAGACCCTCGGCGGGCTCCCGGTGGACGAGCGCCACGCGGGGACCATGGCCACGCTGGCGGTCTCCGCCTGGCAGGGCGCCCGGGTGTTCCGGGTCCACGACGCCGCGTCCGCCCGCGCGGCCCTGGCCACCGTCGCCGGGCTCCGGCGATGACGCCGGCGCGTCAGGAGTAGATGACGGACAGGAAGCGGATCAGGACCGCCTCCCGGCGGTCGGCGGGGAGGGCGTCCAGGACAGCGTTGACCACGGCCATCTCCGGCTGGCCGGAACCGCCCAGATCCACCCCGACCGAGGCCGCCAGCTCGCCGAAGGTCTCGTCGTCCAGCGTGTCCAGGTCCAGTTCCGCGATCAGTTCCACCAGCCCCTCGGGCAACCGTGCGGGGCCGCGCCCGCGGGCCGCCTCCGCCGCCTCCGCGATCACCTCCAGCATCGCCTCGACACCCCGCAGGGTCACCCCGGTCACCGTGATGTGGATGTTGGCCGGGATACCCGCGTACGACAGCTGCGGTTGCAGGAACCACCCCCGCTTCCTGGCCTCGTCGGACAGCACGAACACGTCCACCTCGTCCGAGCCGAAGGCGACCAGCGCGGACTCGGGGTCGCCGAGCACCCGTAGCCCCGGGATCTTCGCGATGCCCTCGCGGAGCGTGCGGGCCGCCGCCAGGGTGGTGCGGCCGAGTTCCAGGTAGCCCTCCCTGCCCAGGGCCTGGAAGGTGGCCCACGCGCCGCCCAGCGGGCCGGCGGACTTCGAGCTCTGCACCGTGGCGTTGATCACCGTGTAGCCGGGCCACGACGCCGAGGCGAAGTACGCCCGGCGCCGCAGCGCCGGGTCGGCGAACAGCACGACCGACGCGCCCTTGGGGGAGTAGCCGAACTTGTGCAGGTCGCACGAGAGCGAGGTGACCCCGGGAACCGACAGGTCGAAGGGCGGAACATTCGCCCCGGCCTCGCGCAGCCACGGCAGCAGCCACCCGCCCACGCAGGCGTCCACGTGACACGGCACGCCGCGCGCGGCGGCGATCGCGGCTATCTCGGAGATCGGGTCGATCACGCCCTGGGGGTAGGACGGAGCCGAGGCGACCACCAGGACGGTGTCCTCGCCGATCGCGGCCTCGACGGCCGCGGGGGAGGCCCGGAAGGTCACCGGGTCCACCGGCACCGCGTCCACCACGACCCCCAGGTAGTGCGCGGCCTTGTGGAAGGCCGGGTGCGCGGTCACCGGGACCGCCATCCGGGGGCGGCCCGCGGTCTTCCCGGAGTCCCGGGCCGCCTTCACCGCCAGCATGATCGATTCGGTGCCGCCGCTGGTGAAGATGCCCCAACCTCCGCCGAGCAGCTCGGCGACCGCGCCGACGACCTGCTTCTCCATCTCCACGACGCTGGGGAACGCCGTCGGGTCGAGGGTGTTGACCTCGAGCATCTCGAAGTAGGCCCTGGCGGCGGCCTCGTGCACCTCGGGGCGCCCGGTGTCGTAGACGTACGCGGTCACCTTGCCGCCGCGCACCGGCAGGTCGTCCCGTCTGAGGCGGGTGATCTCGGCGAGCAGTTCCTCGGTGCTGCGGCCCTTGTCAGGCAGGCTCATCGGTCTCCTCGGGGGACGGCTCGCACGGCTCGCGTGCCGGAAGGGACGCGGCCCGCAGAGGCCGCAGGGGAATACCCCAGGATCATACGGATCGTGGCGCCGGGCTCTCGCCCCGCGGGCGCGCCGGAAGGTGTCAGGGAGGTGAGCCGGGCAGGGCGGCGGCACGATGGATCATCCGGTGCAGGTGGATACGGAACCGCCGCAGCGCGTCGGGGTCCTCGGGACCCTGACGGTCGCCGTTCTCGTCGAGCACCCCGCCCTGGCAGAAGCCGTGCACGGACCAGACCATCGACCAGAAGACGTACTCCAGGTCGACGTCGGGGCCGAGGTGCCTCGCCTCGACGGTGGGGGTGATCACACTCTGGACGTAGGAGACCTGTGGCCGGATGTACCTCCGTTCCAGCTCGGTGAGGTCGCTGGCGTCCGACAGCGCCCTGTGCATCCACAGCGAGGGGAACTCCGGATGGGCCAGGCAGAAGTCGAGGTAGTGGTCGGCGATCCGGTGGATCAGCAGTGCCGTCTGCTCGGGGGTCGCGGTGGAGGCGCCGGTCAGTACCTCCTCCAGCGACGCCCGCTCGGCCCGGTAGGTGCGCTCCATGATCTCCAGATAGAGCTCCCGCTTGCCGCCGAACTCCTCGGTGAGGGCCTCGACGCTCAGCCCGGCGGCCTCGGCGATCTGGCTTGTGGTCGTGCTGTCGTATCCCAGGGCGGCGAACAGGCTGGTCGCGACCCGCAGGATCGGCTCTCGCCCGCTGCCGTCACCGGAAGTCATGAATGCGACGTTAGATCCTGATCGATCACCTGACCAAGGAGGCGATCGACAATCCTTGGTCAAGATAGCGGAAGTCGTACGACCGCCCGCAGACCCGGTGCGGCGTCCTCCAGACGGACCGCGCCGCCGTGGGCGTGCACCGTCTCGCGCACGATCGCCAGGCCGAGACCGGCCCCGCCCTCGTCGCGGCTGCGCGCGCTGTCCAGCCGGGTGAACCGGTCGAACACCCGCTCCCGGTCGAGCTCGGGAATGCCGGGCCCGTCGTCGGTGACGGTCAGCACGGCGTCGGCTCCCTCGTCCCGCAACTCGACCAGCACAACGGTGCGGGTGTGCCGCAGCGCGTTGTCGACCAGGTTGACCAGCACCCGTCCCAGATCCAGTGCGTCCCCCGTCGTCACCATCGGGCCGTCGCCGATCCGCACGGTGACGGCCTGGCCGTACCGCTCGACGGTCTGCTGGACCAGCTGGTCCAGCTCCACCGGCTCGCTGCGCGCCGGTGTGCCGCCGCGCTCGTCCAGGCGGGCCAGCGCGAGCAGGTCCTCGGCCAGCCGGGACAGGCGCATGGTGTCCTCCAGCACGCCCTCGGCCGTCTCCTGCCAGTCCTGCCCTTCGGGATGGCCGAGCGCCACCTCCAGCTGGAGCCGGATGCTCGCCAGCGGGCTGCGCAGCTCGTGCGCCGCGTCGGAGACCAGGGCCCGTTGCCGGATGTCCGCCTTCTCCAGCCGGGCCAGCATCGCGTTCAGCGTCGTGGCCAGGCTGTGCACCTCGTCGCGCGCCTCGGGCACCGGCAGGCGATGGGAGCGGGCGGTGTCGGTGATCTCCTCCGCGCCCCGGCGCAGTGCCGCGATCGGCCGCAGGGTCCCGCCGATGATCACCCAGCTGACCCCGGCGAGCAGGATCAGCAGCAGCGGTGTGCCGACGAGCAGCACGTGCCCGGCCGTGGAGATGCTGGTCTGCACCTCGCTGAAGGGGCGCGCCGCGATCACCGTCCTTCCCCGGTCGGCGCTGAGCACCCGGACTCGCAGCACGTGCGGGATGCCGTACGGCTTTCCGTCCAGGAAGCGCGCCTCGGCCGCGCCGATCGCCTCGGCACGGCCGGCGGTGTTCAGCAGCGGCACCAGCCTGTCGGTGCCGGCGGTGGTGTGGGTGATCCGCCCGGTACCGTCGACCACCTGCAGGAGCGTGCCGTCCGGCGAGGTCATCTCGTTGGGCAGCCGCTCGGCGTCGGCCAGCGAGACCGCCTCCCTGGCCCGCTGGTAGATCGAGTCGTCGATGGTGCTCAGCAGCGCGTTGCGGAGCACGCCGATCATCACGTACGCCGAGACCACGAGTGCCACCGCCAGCACGGCCGAGGCGACCGCGGTCAGCCGGAAGCGCAGGCTCCGGCGCCGCCACAGGCCGACCGCGCGACCCCTTCCCCCCGGGGTCGCGCCGGTCGCCGGGGGCGGTTCGGCCGGGGGAGCCGGGCGGGGCCGGGGCGCGGGATCAGCCGCCATGTCAGCCGCCACGTCAGCCGCCATCGCCGGCCAGCCGATACCCCGCTCCCCGCACCGTCTGCAGCGCGTTCCTGGAGAACGGCACGTCGATCTTGCGCCGCAGGTAGCCGACATAGACCTCGACCACGTTGGGGTCGGTGTCGAAGGTGTCCCAGACGTGCTCCAGGATCTCCGTCTTGGAGACCACCTCGTCGTGGTGGCGGATCAGGAACTCCAGCAGCGCGAACTCCCTGGGCGTCAGCTCCACCGGTGTCTCGCCCCTGGTGACGCGCCGCCGCGCCGGATCCAGTGCCAGGTCCCCGGCCCTCAGCACGGACGGGCGCCGGTGCGCGCCGCGCCGCAGCAGCGCCCTCAGCCTGGCCACCAGCACCACGTACGAGAACGGCTTGGTCAGGTAGTCGTCGGCGCCGAGGTCGAGCCCGTCGGCCATGTCGTACTCGCCGTCCTTGGCGGACAGCATCAGGATCGGCACCCAGTTCTCCTCCGCCCGCAGCTGCTTGCAGACGTTGTAGCCGGAGATCCTGGGCAACATGATGTCCAGCACCACCACGTCGTACTCGCCGTGCCTGGCCTGGTGGAGGCCGTCCTCCCCGTCGTGCGCGAGGTCGACCACGAACCCCTCGGCCTGCAAACCCCGCCGCAGGGCCGCGGCCATCCGCCGCTCGTCCTCCACGACGAGAACCCGCATGATCCACCCCTTCTCCCACCTTGGACGCTCCCATCCTCGACCACCCGGCCTGAGAGGTGGCTGAGAATCCTGTGAGCCCTCTCAGTCTGTCTCAGCCTCGGCACAGGAGCCGTCCCGCAGGCTGCTGTTCACAGGCACCGACGGCATAGCGTGGAGGAATGAGATGTCAGAACGAGCGAGACGTGGACGTGCGGTGAGGTGGGCCGTGCCGGCCGCCACGATCGCGCTGATCGCCGGAGCCATCGGAGCCGGTCCGGTCATCGCCGCCGTCCAGGGGGATCCCGTCCTGCCCGAGCGTACCGCCGAGCAACTGCTCGCGAGCGCGGCCCAGGCAGGCCGGGCCGGGTTGAAACCCATGTCGGGCACCGTCATGCAGACCGCCTCACTCGGGCTGCCCGGACTGCCGGAGGTGCCGGGCATGGGCGGGTCCTCGCCCGTCGCCCTGCTCTCGGGCTCGCACGAGCTCAAGGTCTGGTACGGAGGGGCGGACAAGGTCCGCTTCGCCCTTCCCGGCCGGATGAGCGAGACCGACCTGATCACCAACGGCGACCAGGTCTGGCTGTGGCAGAGCGACGAGAACAAGGCCACCCGGGTCAAGGCCGGGAGCGGGAAACAGGGCGAGGAGGCGGCCCGCGCCCATGAGGCGCTGCCCACGGCGACCACGCCGCAGCAGCTCGCCCAGCAGTTGCTGCGGCGGGTCGGTGCCGACACGGTGGTCAGCGTGAGCAACACCGAGAAGGTCGCCGACCGCGCGGCCTACCAGCTCGCGTTCGCCCCCAAGGACCCCTCGTCCCTGGTCAAGGAGGTCAAGCTGGCGCTGGACGGGGAGACCCTGGTCCCGCTGCGGGTCCAGGTCTACGCCAGGAGCGCGGCCGAGCCCGCCTTCGAGGTCGGCTTCACCTCGGTCACCTTCTCCCCGCCCGCCGCGGAGAACTTCGCCTTCACCCCGCCCGCGGGCGCCAAGGTCGAGGAGACGTCGCTCGCCGAGCTCCTCAAGGAGCGGCGGCCGGAGCCGGGCGAGGGCTTCGAGAACGCGGAGAAGCTCAGGGGTGAGGTCGGCACCGTCGGCGAGGGCTGGACCACGGTCGCGGTGATCCCCGTCTCCGAGCAGGAACTCACCGGCCAGGGATCTGGCCAGGGCGAGGGCCCCTCGGGAGCGGGCATCGGCGCGATCGGCGACGCCCTGTTGAAGTCGGCCAAGCCGATTAGCGGGACCTGGGGCAGTGGCAAGGTCATCCAGACCAAGCTGATCTCCGCGCTGCTGACCGACGACGGCCGCCTGCTGGTCGGCGCCGTCACCCCGGAGAAACTGTCCGAGGCGGCCGGTCGGAAATGAGCCGGACGCCGACAGACGCCGGGCTCGCGGTGGACGTCCCCGGATCCCGCGGCGGGGATCCGGGGGGCGGTGCCCGGGGAGAGGCGCCCGGCGCGGAGCTCTCCATCGTCACCAGCGGGCTGACCAAGCGGTTCGGGAGCGGGCAGGTGGCCGTGGACGCCCTCGATCTCGCGGTGCCCAGCGGGTCGGTGTTCGGCTTCCTGGGCCCCAACGGCTCGGGCAAGACCACCACCATCCGCATGCTGCTCGGCCTGGTGGCGCCGACGGCGGGCGAGTGGCGGCTGCTCGGCGCGCCGATGCCCGGCGGGGTGGGCGGCGTGCTGTCGAGGGTGGGGGCGCTGGTCGAGGGGCCGGCCTTCTACCCCTACCTGTCGGGTGAGGCGAACCTGCGCCGCTACGACGCCGCCGACCCGTCGGCCGACCCGCGCACCGTCTCGGCCAGGATCGGGCTCGCGCTGGAACGGGTGGGCCTGGCCGCCGCGGCGGGCAAGCGCTACCGGGCCTACTCGCTCGGCATGCGCCAGCGGCTGGCCATCGCCGCCACCCTGCTCGGTCCCAGGGAACTGCTGATCCTCGACGAGCCGACCAACGGGCTGGACCCGCAGGGCACCCGCGAGGTGCGCGGCCTGGTCAAGGAGATCGCCGCCGAGGGGACCACCGTCTTCGTCTCCTCCCACCTGCTGGCCGAGGTGGAGCAGATGTGCTCCCACGTCGCGGTCATGCGGGCCGGACGGCTGGTCGCGCAGGGGCCCATCGCCGACCTGCGGGCATCGGAGACGGTCAGGATCCGGGTGGAGACCCCCGACGTCGAGGAGGCGGCGGCGGTGCTCGCCGGGCTCGGCCTGCCGGAGATCCGTCTCGGTGACGGCGACGTCAGCGCGGCGCTGGGAGCGGGCCTGCCGGAGCGGGTGTGCGCCGCCCTGGTCACCGGGGGCGTCGCCGTCCGCGGCCTGGCCGTCCAGCGGCCCACCCTTGAGGACGTGTTCGTGGGCCTGACCGGGGAGGGATTCGATGTCGACGGTTAGCGGAAGGGAAGCCGTGTCCATCGGGAACGTCGCACGCGCCGTCCCCGGCCATGATCCGGCCCTGCCGGCGGGGCAGGCCACGGCCGGGCGCCCGATTCCCCCGCCGCGGGCGGTGAGCGCCCCCAGGGCGTGGCTGCGGCTGCTCGGCTCGGAGATCGGCCTGACGTTCCGGCGGCCCAGAAACCTCGCCATGCTCGGGGTGCTCACCGTGATCCCGGTGCTGATCGGCATCGCGCTGCGGATGTTCGCCGGGACCGGCGGGGACGGGGCCGGCGCTCCGGTGATCTTCGAGCGGATCACCGGGAACGGGTTGTTCCTCACCTTCGCCGCGCTCTCGCTGCTGGTGCAGTTGATGCTGCCGGTCTGCGTCGCGGTCGTCGCCGGGGACTCGATCGCGGGGGAGGCGGGCATCGGCACGTTGCGCTACCTGCTCGCGGCCCCGGCGGGCCGGACCCGCCTGCTGGCGGTCAAGTACGTGTGCGTGGTCGTCTTCTGCCTGGCCGCCGTCACCGCGGTGGCGCTGTCCGCGCTCCTGGTCGGCCTGCTGCTGTTCCCGGCGGGCCCGATCACGTTGCTGTCGGGAGGGACGATCCCCTTCCTCGACGGGGTGCTGCGGATCGGTGTCGTCGTGCTGTACGTCACCGCAGGCATGGCGGCCCTGGCCGCCGTCGCGCTGGCCCTGTCGACCCTGACCGAGGTGTCCGTCGGAGCCATCGCCTCGACCGTGGTCATCGTCATCGCGGCCCAGGTCCTGCGAGCCGTTCCGCAGCTGTCCGTGCTCCAGCCGTACCTGCTCACCGAGTGGTGGAGCGGCTTCGACGGCGTGCTGCGGGACCCGGTGGCCACCGGTGACATGGGGCAGGGCCTGCTGGTCTTCGCCGCCTACGCCGCCGTCTTCTGCTCCATCGCCTGGGCCCGCTTCACCGGCAAGGACATCACCGCCTGAACTCCGGCTCCGGCGGGGCCGGGCCTGCTCTGGCGCATGAACGCGGGACGGCCCCGGAAAGGACCTTTCCGGGGCCGTCCCGTGGAATCAGGAGGCGCGGCCGCCACGGCGCAGGCCGAGGGCGCCGACCACGGTCCCGACGAGCCCGAGCACCAGGCCGGCCCCGCCGAGCAGGCGGGCGGTTCCGTCCGAGCTCTCGGACGCGGAGGCGGCGGGGGCCACCGACGGTGTGGTCGGCGCGGCCGCGGCCGACGGCGCCGTGGAGGTGGCGGTGCCGTGACCGTCCCCCTCGGCGGAGGCGGGGGTGAGCTTCAGCACCGGGGCCGGACGCTCGGCCTCGGAACCGTCGGCCTTGGGCTCGTCCGCCCACTTGACGACCTCGCCACCGGTGTAGGTCTGGGTGGTGGGGAAGACGAGCTGGTCGGTGTCGGTGGGCAGCTTGCCCATGGACACCTCGAACTCCTGGAACTGGCCGGGGTCGATCTTTCCGCCCGACCAGACGACCTTCGTGACCGCCTCGGTGAGCTCGCCGTACTCGGTGGTGACCGGCTTGGGCAGCTTGCCCTCGATCACCTCGACCTTCCAGCCGGGTACCGGCTTGACCGAGACGAACGCCAGCGGGTGGTCGACGGGGAAGGTCACCTCCAGCTTGTTCGTGGAGGCGTCGTCACGCTCGTTCGGGACCCGGAAGGCGACCTTGGTGAAGCCACCCTGCTGGGCGCTGCTGGGATTGATGGTGACGTGCGCGAGAACGGGCAGGGCGAGACCGAGGGTGAGAGCGGCGACACCGGCGGTGACGGTGGCCAGACGGCGGGCATGGGAAAGCGGCATGGGGGTTCTCCACTTCGGGATTTCAGGATTTCGGGGGCGGGTCAGGCGGCGGGGAGTGGAGGGCCGCGCCGGCTGACGGAGTGACGGAGAACGGCACGCGCGAGGACGGGCGTGACCGGGGTGCGGGCGGAACGCGGCGGGGCCGCGGCCACGGCCGGGAGCCGTAGCAGCCGGAACATCGCGCCGAGGCGGTGCCGGGCCGAGCGGAGCAGCGCCCACAGGGCGGTCTCGCCGCGGGCCAGCCACCATCCGGTGACCAGCGTCGCGGTGAGGTGCGCGACGAGCATGCCGAGACTCTCGCCCAGCCCCCTGACATGCGGGTGCGGGGCCACTGGAATCCCGGTGGCGTCACCGAGGAGGAACAACTCGTGCAAGGACAGCTGCAGGACGGACAGCACGGTGCTGATCGCCGCGGTGGACCGCTCGCGCCCGGCGAGCAGCACGCTCACCGCCATGACCGCGGCTCCGCCGCCCGCCACCGCCCACGGCTCCGGGCCGGAACCGCCCGCGACCACGTGGCCGAGGGCGGCGAGCGTCACGCAGACGGCCGAGAAGGCGGCCGCGCGCATGAGGCGTAGCGGGAGGTGGGCGCGCATGGTGCCCCATATGTTCTCATGCCGCTGAGGTGTCTGCCGTTTTAAGATTTTTGTCGCTATGGTTGCCGCGATCCTGACAGATCCTTCAATCCGAGGTGGTAGGGATGCGGCACGTTTCCGGGGTGCTTGTCGGGTTGGTCATGGCGGCGGTGCTGCTCTTCGGCGCCGGTTGGGCGGTGCAGGAGGCGGGGGTGGGGCCGGCGCCCCTTGCCGCGGAGAGCGGCTCGAGGATCTGGATCGCCCTCGGGGTGATGGCCGCGATCGGCCTCCTGGTCGGCCTGGTGGTCGCCGGCCGTGTCTCCCCGCTGGCCACCTTCGTTCCGTCGATGGTGCTGCTCGCCTGGACCGTGGTCTACGCCCTGGACGTCCGCCGCGCCATGGGCCTGGTTCCCGACGACCCCACCTTCCACCAGCTGCTCCTGCAGGCGGGACGCGGCATGGGACTGCTGCTGACCACCGGTGTCTACGCCCTCCTCGGCGTCCTGCTGTTCCTGCCGGTACTGATGCCCTCCCGCTGGGCCCCGCGGTTCCGGGACGAGGAGGAGTACGAGGAGTCTGGCGAGCAGGACTACCGCTGAGCTTCCGGCCACCGGCCTTCCCGGGGATCAGGCGGAGTAAAGGCGGGCGACCACGTCCTCCAAGGAGACCTCCCCGGGGGCGGTGGCGCGCAGGCCGTCGAGGGTGCCGTCGAAGGCCAGGCTGCCGTGGTCGATCAGCATGACGCGGCGGCATAGCCTCTCGATGTCGCCCAGGTCGTGGGTGGTGAGCAGGACGGTGGTGCCGCGCTCGGCGTTGAGGCGGAGCAGGAAGTCGCGCATGGCGGCCTTGCTGACCACGTCCAGGCCGATCGTGGGCTCGTCGAGCACCAGCACGACGGGGTCGTGCAGGAGCGCGGCGGTGATGTCGCCGCGCATGCGCTGGCCGAGGCTGAGCTGGCGGACCGGAGTGCCCATGAAGCCGGCGAGGCCGAGGAGTTCGGTCAGCTCGGTCAGCCGCCGCCGGAAATCTTTCTGATCTACTTTGTAAAGATGTCGGACCAGTTCAAAACTGTCCCGCAGTGGCAGATCCCACCACAGGGTCGTCCGCTGACCGAACACCACCCTGGATCACGACCTTCCTGAGGGCGGTGCCCGTGGCCAGGGTTCCCAGGGCCAGTAGTGCCACCGCCCAGGCGAGCTGGAACCCTAGGGCTTCCAGGACGTCTCGCTTACCGAGGTAGAGGTCGGCGGGTACCTGCAGTACCTGCACCATGGCCGACCACGGGAGCGCCTCGGCCAGGGTGCCGAGCCGCCCGGGAAGAGGTTCAGTGGCAGGACCAAGCCGCTGAAGAAGAGCGTTGTGACAGCGACTGCACGCCCCGGTCGTTGACCATCCAGCAGGCGGACAGCGCTACCAGGTAGCGCAGGGCGAAGCTGACGGCCACCCCCAGGATGAGGCCGGCTGTGACGGCGCCGGCGAGGTCGTACCCGGCGAGGCCGGGGCGGGCTTGCCAGAGGGCGATCAGGACGTAGGCGCGGAGGATGCCGAAGACGGTGTTGGTCAGCTTCTCGGCCCTGAAAGAGACCGAGCTTGCAGCTCCTCGCCGTACCTGGCAGGTACGGTTCAGGCCGCGTCGTCGGCAGCGTGACGCACTGCCCGGCGACCGATGTTGATCGCCGCGATGTGATCCGCCTGGCCAGCGAGCCCGCAGGAAACACAACAGAACTCATCCCGGGTGGGACGGTTCCGTTTGTCGATATGGCCGCACCCGGGGCAGGTGCGGGAGGTGTTGCGCGGATCCACCAGCCGCACGACCACCCCGGCCAGGGCGGCCTTGTACGTCACGAACGTGCGCAGCTGATGGAAACCCCACGAGTGCAGGTCGGCACGCTGAGCCTTGCGAACCGTGACCCGATCCCGGATGCCCTGAAGGTCTTCCAGGGCGATCCCTTGCCGGGTGTCTTTGGCCTTGCCGACCAGCTTCTTGGCGATGACATGGTTGACGTTCCGGGCGAACCGCGACTCCTTACGACGGCGCCTCTTCAGCAACCGCTTGGCCGATTTGGTGCCCTTGGCCTGGAGCTTGGCTCGCAGCCGGGCGTTGCGCCGCCGCGCCGCCCGCACCCCTTTGCCGCTGTAGGGCTCACCGGTGGAGTCGGTGGCGAGGTTGACGATCCCCAGATCCACCCCCAGCCACCCTTGCGGCTCCTCCTGCCGTGACGGTTCGGGGACCTCGACGACCACGGCGAGGAAGAACACCCCGTCGCGGTAGACGAGATCCGCCTGCCCCCGCAAGGTCGCCCCCGCACTCTGTAGCCACCGGCCCCGGTAGAGGACAGGGACGACGACCCGGCCGCTCACCGTGAGGAGACTGACCGCCTCGGAGCCTTTCCAGGTGAGGATGCGCGGGTCGTAGGCGACCGCCCCCAACTCCCGGAAGACCGGTTTGATGGTCTTGTCGCGTTTGTAGGCCTCGCAGGCCTTGGCGATGGAGCGAACGGTCATCTGCGCCGACAGCCCGAACTCGTGGCGCAGCTCGGCGTAGACGAGCCTTTGCAGGGCGATCTTGTTCGCGGTGCGGTGAGCGAATGCGACCTCGGCGGCCCTGGTCGCGGCGGCGTTACAGGCACGCATCGTCGCCAGCAGGGCCCGCCCCTGTTCGGGGGAGGGCGCAAGTTTCAGCAGCTCCGTCACCAGCACGCACCGATCCTGTCACTCACCGCTACCGGACGGCACCGTTTTCCCGCGTTTCCTCCCCGCCGTGAACGACGGTGCCTCCACGCTGTAGTTCAGGTGAAGGCTCCGGCGGCGGCGCGGTAGGTGGAGTGGCGGCGGAAGCCGTACCCAGCGATACGCGCGTAGAGCAGGAAGGCTGCCTCCCGGTGGGCGTCAGAACGGTCCTCCCATCCTCCTGGGTGGTCCGGGGAGGGGCAATGGATTTTTGGCGATGAGCGGGTGCGAGCCGGTCACGGGATCCGGGCGGCGCGTGGTGGCCCGGTCCGATGGCGGGCTTTCGCTGGGATGTCGCGTGGATTCGGTCATGTCCCCCGGTGTGCTGGATACCGGTGCGATACATAGTTGCAATCTGGTCGATATGTACAATCGCCAGTAGAAGCATGTTCTGAGGGGAATGTCCTTTTGTGGAGGTCCCCCATGCGTTATGAGATAAATGTGGACGTCAGTCCGGCCTACCCCTTCAGCTGGCAGGCCGCGGCCCTCAACGCGATCATGCGCGGCACCTTCAAACCCGCCTCCCAGCTGTTGCTGAGAACCGACATCGGTTTCGTCGCGGCCTCGCGCATCGTGGCTCTGGCGGGCCGGGTTCCGCTCCGCCTGCCCGTCCATGTGCGCGTGACACCCGACGAGGCCGGGCCGTGTCCGGGAGAGTGGGTCCGCGCGGGCGAGGAGCTCGACGAGCGCAAGGTCCTGCTCTACTTCCACGGCGGGGGCTACTTCGTCTGCTCCCCGGTCACCCACCGGTCGATCACCTGGCGCCTGTCGGCCGCGACCCGGCGGCCGGTGCTGGCGGTCGACTACCGCCAGGGGCCGGTCCACAGGCCGGCCGAGGCGCTCGCGGACGCGATCGCCGCCTACCGGTGTCTCCTGGGGCAGGGTTACGACCCCGCCGACATCGTCTTCGGCGGGGACTCGGCCGGCGGCCACCTCACCCTGGCCACGCTGCTGGCGCTTCGCGACCAGGGCATGCCGCTGCCGGCCGCCGCGGTGTGCCTGTCGCCGTGGACGGATCTCACCGGTGCGCCCCGCAGGGTCAACCGGATGCTCGATCCGATGATCCCGGCCGGCCGCGTCGACTGGCTCGCCCGCCGCTGGACGGCCGGTCTCGACCCCCATGACCCCCTGCTCTCCCCGGTCCTCGGCGACTACACCGGCCTGCCGCCGCTGATGGTCGTCACCGGCTCCACCGAGGTCCTGCGTGACGAGGGCCGGCGGGTGGTCGAGCGGGCCCGCGCGGCCGGAGTGCCGGTCATGTACGAGGAGTGGCCTCGTATGCCGCATGTCTTCGCCATCCTCGCCGACATCGTCCCCGAGGCGCGCAAGGTCTACTCGCACATCGCCCGCTTCCTCGCCGCCGCGCAGGAGCACCGGCCTGCCGGAGAGGCCCTCCCTCGGGACGTACTCGACCGGGACCTCGCCGACCAGGACCTCACGGCTCCGGATCTTTCCGTGTCCGGGCTTCCCGTGGAGGACGCCTGTACTCCGGGGATCCCGCAGGCGCGGGGCATGACGAGCATCCGAACGAAAAGTCCCGTTAGTGGGTGCCCTCGGCTAACTATTTGATCTTCCGCTCGTCCTGCTTGCCTGGCCTGCCCTACCTTCGGCGTCTATGCCGGTTGAGTTCTTGAGTGATGGTGAGGCGGCCGCGTACGGCCGCTTCTCGGGTGCTCCGTCGCAGGCGGAGCTGGAGCGGTTCTTCTATCTGGACGACGCGGATCGGGCGCTGATCGCCGAACGGCGTGGGACACACGCCCGCCTCGGTTTCGCCCTCCAGCTGACGACAGCCCGCTACGTCGGGCGCTTTCTGACCGACCCGCTGGACGTGCCCGACGAGGTGCTGGTGTACCTCGGCGAGCAACTCGGTGTCGAGGATGTCTCGCAGATCAGCCAGTACACCGAGCGGCGCAGCACGCCGTTCGAGCACCAGGAGGCGATCCGCAAGGCGTACGCGCTGAAGGAGTTCTCCCAGGCGGAAGCGGATTTCATCGTGTGGGCGAGCGCGCGGGCGTGGAACACCGGCGACGGCAAGAAGACGATCTTCTATGACGGGGTGACGTGGCTGCGCACCAACAAGGTGCTGCTCCCGGGTGTGAACACGCTGGCCCGGCTGGTCGCCCGGGTGCGGGATGAGGCCACCGACCGTCTCTATGACACGCTGCGCGGGGTGCTGTCGCCGCGGCAGCGGGTGATCCTGGAGATGCTGCTGGAGGTGCCCAAGGGCCGACGTTCCTCGGACCTGGAGCGCTGGCGCAAGGGCCCGGCGGTGCCCTCGGGCAGGAACCTGGAGAAGGCGCTGGAGCGTGCCGCGGAGATCCTCGGGGTCAGGCTGGGGGCGATGATGCTGCCACCGCAGATGCTGCACCGGCGGATGGTGGACCTGGCCCGCTACGGCATGCAGGCCACGGCGACCACCCTGCGCCGCCACGGCCCTTCCCGCCAGCTCGCCACGTTGCTGGCCACGGTGATCTACCTGGAGGGCAAGGCGGTCGACGACTGCCTGGAGATGCTGGATCTACTGGTCACCACCGAGCTGCTCGGCAAGGCCGAGAGCGCGACCAACAAGGAGCGGGCCCGCCGGCATCCGAAGCTGGCCAAGCACTCGGCCACGCTCGCCGCGGCGGTGGAGATGCTGCTGGAGGTCAGCGAGTACGGCGAGGAACTCCGGCTGGATCAGGTGTGGGAGGTCATCGACGCCATCGTGCCCAGGCGGGAGTTGCGGGAGGCGGTCGCGGCGGTGACCGAGATGGTGCCGCCGCCCGACGCCGACTCCGACGGCGAGATGCGGGCGCTGCTGGCCTCCCGGATCGCGACCGCGTCGGGGTTCCTCAAGACGCTGACCACGGTGATCGAGTTCGGGTCCAACGCCGAAGGCGCGCGGGCGCTGGCGGCGATGAAACAGCTGTCTCGGCTGCTGGACGGCCACAAGAAGAAGGTCACCGATGCCGACATCGATCCCGCGCTGGTGACCGGGTCCTGGAAGCGGTTGGTGTTCAAGCGCCTGCCGAACGGCAGCACCGTGGACAAGAACGCCTACGCCATGTGCGTGCTCACCCAGTTCCACCGCCACCTCAAGCGCCGTGACGTCTACGCCGAGGCCTCGGCACGCTGGCGGGATCCACGCGGGCAGCTGCTGGACGGCGCGCGATGGGAGGCGGCCAAAGGGCCTGCGCTGGTGGATCTTCAGCTGCCTGAGGACCCTGGGCAATTGCTCGCCGAGCACGCGCTGGTACTGCATCTTGCGCTCAACGATGTCGCGGGCCGGGCCGGGTGCGACGGGGTGGACGTGAGCGTGGACGCGGAGGGACGGCTGCACGTAGCCAAGCTGACCGCCCTGCCGGAGCCACCGTCCCTGATCGACCTGCGCAAGCGGATCCTCGCGATGCTGCCGCGGGTCGACTTGCCCGAGCTGCTGCTGGAGGTGATGGGCCGGGTTCCGGCGTTCGAGGCCGCGTTCGTCTCAGTCGCCGGCGGGGTGAGCAAGCTGGCCGACTTCCCCATCTCGGTCGCGGCCTGCCTGACGGCCCAGGCGCTGAACATCGGGTACGCGCCGGTGGTGAAAGCCGGGACGCCCGCGCTGGAGCGTGGCCGGCTGTCGCACGTGGCGCAGAACTACCTGTCGGCCGAGACCTACACCCTGGCCAACGGCCCGCTCATCGACGAGCAGGGCAAGATCGGTTTTGCCCAGGTGCTCGGTGGCGGGCTGGTCGCGGCGATCGACGGGATGCGATTCGTGGTCCCGGTGCCCTCGATCCACACCCGCCCGAACAAGAAGTTTTTTGGCCGCTCACGAGGGGTCACCTGGCTCAACATGATCAATGACCGTGGGGTGGGGCTTGGGGCGAAGGTCGTCACCGGCACCGTGCGCGATTCCCTCCACATGATCGACGTGGCGTTCCGGCGTGATGGTGGGCCGCGCCCGGAGGTCTTGGTGACTGACACCGGCTCCTACAGCGACGTCGTCTTCGGCCTGGTCCACTTGCTGGGCATGCAGTACCGGCCCGCACTGGCCGACATCCCCGACCAGAAGGGCTGGCGCATCCAAGACGCCGACTACGGCAGCCTGTCCTGGTTCGCGCGCGGGAAGATCGACCTGGACAAGATCAGACGCCACTGGGGCGACATCCTGCGCGTCGTGGTGTCGATCTACACCGGCGAGATCCGCGCCTACGACCTGATGCGCATGATCCAACGCGACGGTAACCCGACCCCGCTCGGGGAGGCGATCGCCTCCTACGGCCGGATCTTTCAAGACCCTGCAGTGCGCCACGAGGCGCTGTTCTGTTCGGACGGAGGTGAAAGACCGCCGTCGCTTCGCCGTCGTAGCGGCGAGGTGAAGTTGGAGGCAGCCTGAGCCGGGGGTCGCCGGGGAGGGTGGGAGCAGCCTCGACAAAGTCGGGTCGGTCCAGCACTGCCGGATGGGCCGGGTCCGGTGAACGAGAGGGGAAGGTATACGCGAGGAACCGGTGTCATTAAGCCTCTTCATTTTGAACCAGCTCCAATCCGGCGGATATGGGCTGGGTGGCGGTGCGCATCCGCCTGGAAGGGCGGAGAACTCCCGGCTGGGCATTGGAGGTCTGAGCTGGGAGGCCACGGTGAAGGACTACGGCGTAACCGTGGCGAGGCCGCAGGGGCAGAGCCGGGTGCCTAACCCCATGACCGAACAGCAGTGAACGTGGGAACCGTCCGCGTACGGTCCACATCCGCCCCTCAGCCGGAGGGATCGGGTGGGGATAGGCGCGACGCCTGCCGAAGGCGCGGACGGGGCGGAGCCGTCGTAGTACTCGGAGCCGGGGAGAGCCCGGTACAGGGGGAAGGACGGCAGCGTGCCAGTTAAGGAGAAGAGTGCAATGTCCGAAGACGCGCCGGTGAATTCCGGCGCCGTGAGACGGCCGGACCCCGATTCGGCGTATCTCGCGGTACGGAGGATGCAGATCAAGTTACATCGCTGGGCGGGAGAGGACTCCTCCCACCGCTTCGGCGACCTGTTCAACCTCGTCCATGACCCGGCATTCCTGGTGCATGCGTGGGAGCGTGTCGCATCCAACGCCGGGGCAAGAACGCCGGGGATCGACAGGGTCACGGTGGCCTATATCGAAACCCGGATCGGGGTGGAAGAGTTCCTGGACGGCATTCGCAGCGCGCTGAAATCGGGCGAGTTCGAGCCGGTCGAAGTGCGGCAGGTGGTGATTCCCAAGTCGGGCGGCAAGCTCCGCAAGTTGGGGATCCCCACGGTCGCCGACCGGGTGGTCCAGGCCAGTCTCAAAGCGGTGCTCGAACCCATCTTCGAGGCGGATTTCCTGCCGTGTTCGTATGGGTTTCGCCCCAACCGGCGAGCACACGACGCCATCTCCGAGATTCATTTCCTCGCCTCCAGCCCTCGGAACTACCACTGGGTGCTGGAGGCGGACATCACGGCGTGTTTCGACGAGATCGATCACACGGCGCTGATGAGCCGCCTGCGGGGCCGGATCAAGGACAAGCGGGTGTGTGCGCTGGTGAGGGCGTTCCTCAAGTCCGGGGTCATGACGGCCCTTGGCGAAGCGGACGAGACCGTGGCGGGAACACCCCAGGGCGGGATTCTCTCCCCGCTGCTGGCCAACATCGCCCTGTCGGCGCTGGACGAACATTTCGACCGGCAATGGCGGGAGATGATGAGCACCGACAAGCGGCGGCGAACTCGCAAAAGAAAAGGTCTGGGCAACTGGCGGATCGTCCGCTATGCGGATGATTGTGCGCCACGAACGCTGATGGAGGTTGTGATGTAGAAGATCGCTGACTTTCGGAAGCGGCGCTGTGCCGGTGATGGAGGTAGGCCCTCCGGAATCGCCCTGCAGGGGGAGGTTCCAAACCACCGCAAGCTGCTGCGGTTAAAAGCCATGGTGGTGAGCGTTGCGGAAAAGGCGTCGTAAGAGGCGTCAGGTATGAACCGAGAAGGCGAACGTGAGTGAACCACTGATGAAGCGTCGAAAGCGTATCGACGACATCGAAACCGGGGTCCAGTTGTTGCCCCGGGACGAATCTGGCGGGTGCCTGCTTATTGGCCAGGTGGTGTCCGGCGTAAAGGTGGCGCGAGCTCGGTTCAGGCACCGGTATGGAACGTGGGAACCTACCGCCCTGGCGGTGTCGGGCGCGTGTTGGAGCGCTCGGCCGAAGGGAGCACCCCAAGCAGCGGAAACTGCAAGGGGCCGAGTACCGGTGCGGGGCGCAGGGACGGACCGGCTCGTAGTAGCGAAAATACCCGGTAACGCGGGCGGAGCGAAGGGGCCGGGTTGCCCGGGTTCGCTTGGTGGTCAACCGGCAGGGCCGGGAGGAG
Source organism: Streptosporangium sp. NPDC049248 (assembly GCF_040678965.1). Taxonomy (NCBI): domain Bacteria; kingdom Bacillati; phylum Actinomycetota; class Actinomycetes; order Streptosporangiales; family Streptosporangiaceae; genus Streptosporangium; species Streptosporangium sp. NPDC049248. The sequence goes on along the minus strand of NZ_JBFAQY010000045.1, from coordinate 7,278 downwards.
CCAGGTGAGTGAGCCAAAGCAGCAGGACAAGCCGTTTCGGATCGATAAATGGAAGGTCTGGGAAGCGTTTCAGAGAGTGAAGGCCAACAAAGGGGCGGCGGGCGTCGACGAGCAGTCGATCGAGGAGTTCGAGCAGGACCGGGACCGGAATCTCTATAAGATCTGGAATCGGCTCTCCTCGGGTTCGTATTTCCCGCCGCCGGTGAAAGCGGTGGAGATCCCCAAAGCGGGAGGAAAAGGGGTTCGGGTCCTGGGCGTGCCGACCGTCGCCGACCGGGTCGCCCAAACCGTGGTCAGGATGTACCTGGAGCCGAAGGTCGAGCCGATCTTCCATCCGGACTCCTACGGCTATCGGCCGGGCAAATCCGCGCTGGATGCGGTCGGAACGTGTCGCCGGCGGTGCTGGCGTGCGAACTGGGTGATCGATCTGGACATCCGGGCGTTCTTCGACACCGTGTCCTGGGACCTCGTGCTCAAGGCGGTCGCCCACCACATCTCACCGGACCAGAGGTGGATCCTGCTGTATGTGGAGCGGTGGCTGAAAGCCCCGCTGCAGCGGCGGGACGGCACGCTGGTCTCCCGGGATCGCGGGACCCCACAGGGTTCGGCGATCTCACCGTTGCTCGCCAACCTGTTCATGCATTACGCGCTCGATGCCTGGATGGTCCGGGAGTTCCCGGCCATCGCATTCGAGCGGTATTGCGATGACGTGGTGGTGCACTGCGGCAGCGAACGCCAGGCCCGTTTCGTGCGGGACGCGATCTCTGATCGCCTGGCGCGGGTCGGTCTGGAGTTGCATCCGGATAAGACACGCATCGTCTACTGCAAGGACGCGGACCGCAAGGGCTCGGCTGAGCACACCCGGTTCACGTTCCTGGGGTATGAGTTCGGGCCCAGGCTGGCCAAGAACAAGTACGGCAAGCACTTCGTGTCGTTCTTGCCCGCGGTCAGCACCGAGGCGATGAAGGCGATGGGCGCGGAGATCCGTTCTTGGCACATGGCCCGGCGCAGTGACAAATCTCTGGACGACCTTGCTCTGATGTTCAACAGCATCGTGCAGGGGTGGATCAACTATTACGGGCGCTTCTACAAGTCTCGGTTGCTCTACTTCCTCCGGCGGCTCAACAACCACCTGGTGCGGTGGGCCGGCCGGAAGTACAAACGGCTCAAACGCCGAGAACGGCGCGCGATGGCATGGCTGGCCGAGATCGCCCGGCGATCTCCACGGCTGTTCGCGCACTGGCGGCTCGGCGCACGTCCCGACGGCTGGGCAATGGGAGCCGGATGAGTCGAGAGGTTCACGTCCGGTTCTGAGAGAGCCGGAGGGTGAAATCCCCTCCGGCTACTCACCTCGTCGTGATGGTGTCGGGCGATCGACACTGCGCCGAGGCACTGCGCGAGGAGGTGGCAGGCGTGCTGGCCCCGCTGGGGCTGCGCCTGTCACCGGAGAAAACCCGTGTCGTTCACGTGGACGATGGCCTCGACTTCCTCGGATTCACCATCCGCAGGCAGCGGAAAAGAGGAACGCAGAAGTACTTCGTCTACACCAAACCGTCCAAGAAGGCGATCCAGTCGATCAAGGACAAGGTGAAGAAGAAGCTGAACAGGTCAACCCTGCACCTGGACCTCGACAAGCTACTGATCAGCTTGAACAGGATGATGCAGGGCTGGGCGAACTACTTCAGGTACGGGGTGTCGAAACAGGTGTTCCATGCGGTGGACGACCATGCGTGGCATCGCCTCGCCAAGTGGATCCACCATAAACACTCCCGGCTCAGTTGGAGTGAACTGCGCCGCCGGTTCTGCCGACCGGGAACCTGGACGATCGTCCACAACGGGGTCGTCTTCACCGGCGCATCCAGCGTCAAAGTGACCCGCTACCGCTACCGCGAGAGCACCATCCCGACTCCGTGGACTCCGAGGCCCGCAGCCACCGGGATCGGTGGCTGACCAGCGGGTAAGGCACGTGGAGCGCCCGATGCCGAGAGATTGGCACGTCGGGTGCGGCGGGCGGGCCGGGGAAACGGATCAGCCGCGAGGCTGACACCGCGCCCCGGTCCGACCCAACCATCCTCACCTACGCCGTGGAAGAGCCCTACCGACGCGACATCAAGGGCGTACGCAACCTGCAAGAGTCCCGCCATGCACTGGCGGGGAAGATCTTCCACGGCAGGAAAGGCGAGATCTACCAGCGCTACTACAAGGGCATGGAAGACCAGCTCGGCGCCCTCGGCCTGGTGCTCAACTGCGTCACGCTGTGGAACACCTTCTACATGGACCGCGCTCTCGACCACCTCAAAGCCGAGGGCTACCCGCTGGCCGAGGAAGACATCGCGCGGCTGTCGCCGTTCGTCCGCCAGCACATCAACGTGATCGGCACCTACTCCTTCGCCCAGCCCGACCTTGGTCCCGCTGGCGTCCGGCAACTGCGCGACCCCGATGAGCCGGATTGGGAGGAAGACATCCTGTAGAGCGGGTCCGATCGTTATCTGGTCGCCCGCACGCCCGCACGAGATCCTGAAGATCGCGGTGACCGACATGCGGGACATCCAATTTTGGAGGGAAATCGGGGTGAAACTATCTGGCGGGTCCGGACAGGTACGGGGTGTCGGATCTTTCGGATGAGAGAAGGCAGCGTGACCCACCATGACCGCAAGCAGCGCTTCGAGGTGATTTACGTTGCCAGCTATACCGATATCCTTGCCTATGTCCGACGACGTACCGACTCTCACGAGGATGCCGCCGATGCCCTCGCTGAGACGTTCGCCACGGCCTGGCGTCGGCTGGACGACATCCCCAAGGGGCGGGACGCGCGCCTGTGGCTTTTCGGCGTGGCCCGCCGGGTGCTGGCCAACGGCCGCCGCGCCGAGTCGCGCCGCAGCGAGCTGGTGGAGCGGCTCGGTCACCAGCTCGCCGTGTGGGCGGAGCGCACCGAGGCCGGCGAAAGCCTGGCGGGCGTGCAGGAAGCGTTCGCGCGGCTGAGCGCCGACGACCGGGAGATCCTCGCGCTGGCCGGCTGGGAGGGGCTGAGCGCCGACGAGATCGCCACCGTCGTGGGGTGCTCGCGGGCCAACGCCCGACTGCGGCTGCATCGGGCCCGCAAACGGCTGGCCAGACACCTGGACGCGGCCGGCGTCGACATGGCCCGCATCGGCTTGCGTGCCGTCGCGATGACGAAGGGGGTTATGTGATGCACGAGATCGACCGCCTGGTGGCCGGCATCGCGCCTGATCCCGGTCCTGGCACGACGCCGATCGCCAGGGAGCTACTCGAGGAGATCACCTCTGTCCCCATCCCCGAGCGCCGCCGCAGTTGGTTCGCCCTTCCACGGCTGTGCCGGTGGGCGGCCGTGCCGGTGCTGGCCACGCTGGCGGCCCTGCTGTCCTTCGGCGTCGCTCAGGCGCCCGCCTCCGCCGCGCTCGACATCGAACTGGTGGACGACCACTACGTGATCACGGTGAAGGACCTGCTGGCCGAGCCCGAGATGTACCAGCGGGAGCTGTGGGCCAGAGGCCTGGACATCACGCTCGACCTGGTACCGACCTCCGCGAGCCTGACGGGCCAAATAGTCGTGATCAACAACATTGACCGGTTGAGATCCGGCAAACCGGTACCCGGCGACGGCCCGATCACCACAATCGACGCCCCGGGGTCGTGCGAGCGGTTCGCCAGCTGCCCTGTCGGCCTGAAGGTGCCGGTCGACTTCGACAAGAAGGCCGAGATCAGTCTCGGCAGACGGGCCCTGCCCGGCGAGAGGTACAAGATGCCGCCCGGCATCGCCCTGCCCGGCGAGCCTCTGCACTGCGTGGACTACGTCAACAAGAGCGTCACCGAGATCTCGGTCCTGCTGCGCGAGCGGGGCGTCACACCGTCGTACATCTCCTACGGCAAGCCCTCGGGCCCCTCCGCCCCCAGCGACTGGTACGTGCACGACGGCGTCATGAGCGCCGACGGCCAGGCCCTTCTCCTGGTCGGTGCCGAGCCCAGCACCCAGCGCAACCTGGTGCCGCAGTCTCGCTGTTGATCCCGGCCTGACACTGAGAGCTTCCACCCAGGGCGCGCGCTACTGAGCGCGCGCCACCATTACCGCCATGTGTTGTCCTCGGCATGCGCGGACTCCTGTCATGCCCCCACGATCGGATTTCGCGTGCTCACCGACACTCGCGTGGCGCTGCCTTCGCAGCGCCGCCTAGCCGCCCTCGCCGACCACCGCGTCTTCGCCGCGTTGCTGCTCCTGGCTGCCGTGTTGCGGGTGGTGACGATGCTCGGCTACCGTCCCGTCACGCTTTACTGGTACGACTCCTTCACCTACCTCGACACCGCAGTGCACCCGGTTCCGTCGGCGACGTTCCACCCGATCGGCTACCCGCTGCTGCTGCGGGCGCTGCTGCCGTTCCACAGCGTGGAGTTGGTCGCGGCCGTCCAGCACGTCATCGGCCTGGGCACCGGCATGCTGCTCTATGCGGTGCTGCGCCGCAGGGCGGCGCCCGGCTGGGTGGCGGCGTCGGCGGCGGTGCCGCTGCTGTTCGACGCCTCCTTCCTGCGCCTCGAGCATGCTGTCCTGTCCGACACGCAGTTCATCTTCCTGATCGTGGCCGGGCTGGCCGTATTGATGTGGTCGCCGCGGTTGTCCGTGCGCGCCGCCGCCGGAGCGGGCCTGCTGTTCGCCGCAGCCGCGCTGACCAGGACGATCGCGCTGCCATTGCTCCTGCTCGTCGTGCTCGTACTGGCTGTGCGGCGCGTGGGCTGGCGGCCACTGGCTGCGCTGGTTCTGGCCGGTGCGGTGCCCCTGGCCGGGTACGCCGCCTGGTACGCCCAGCACCACGGCCGTTTCGCCATCAGCGGCGCCGATGGGGTCGCCCTGTGGGCCCGCACGATGACGTTCGCCGACTGTGCCCGCATCCAGCCGCCGCCCGATCTCGCGCGCCTGTGCCCCAACGGGACGAAGGTGGACGCGGCCTCCGAGTACGTGTGGGCACCTGGAGCCTCGCTCAACCTGCTGCCCGGCGACCGCTTCACGCATAACGACCTGGCCCGCTCGTTCGCGATCGAGGCGATCCTCGCCCAGCCGCTGGACTATCTGGGCGACGTCGCACGCGACACCGCCATCGCCTTCTCCTGGACCCCGATCCCGCACCCCGACCGCACCACCCCGGCGTTCGGCTTCAAGAGCGGGCACTGGGAGCTGCCCGACCAGCCGCTGATCGGCAAGGTGAAACGGGAGTACGACCCGGACATCCGCGGCCTGTCGTCGGTCTCCCCGTACGCGGATTTCCTCATCGCCTACCAGTACGCCGCCTACCTGCGCGGCCCGTTTCTGGGCCTGATCCTTCTCCTGGGCGGGGCCGCCGCGGCCCGGCGGCCCCGCGTGGCGCTGCTGCCGTGGGCCGTGGCGATGGGCCTGCTGATCGGCCCGGTCGCGGTTTTGGACTTCGACCACCGGTACGTGCTGCCTGTCATACCCGTCGCCTGCCTGACTGCCGCCCTCGCTTTCCGAGTGGGTGAGCAATCCCCTTCGTCAGGAATCTGGAGGAGGTGAACGCCCTGCAGGCAGTACCACGACAGGAACTCCGCAAGATGACCGCTCAACCCACCCACTCGAAGCTGAAGTCAGGTCAACGCAGCAGGGGGCGGAATTGAACGATTCCGCCCCCGTGCCAGGATCCGATCAGGACGCGATCGTCACCTGTGGAAACAGCGCGCCGATCCAATGGGAGCCGATCCAGGCTTACGCCTCCCTTTTTCGCCCCCTAAGGTGGAGTGGAGCGACTCACCGGACGCCCCTGGCTCACCTCGAAGAGGAACACGATGGCCCTGTTGAAGCAGACCGACTGGAACGATCAGGAGATCCCCTATACCACGGCGGACGTCACCCGCCACGGGCAGCGCGTCGCCCGGGTCCGCGCGGAGCTCGGCGAGATCCGCGCCGTCGTAGCGACCATGCGCGCGCGGGGCGGGGCGTTCCTGGATGAGGTCGCCGACTTCCTGGACCGCGAAGCCCTGCAGCTCGACCGGGCCAACGAGGCCGACGGGCCGGTCGAGCTGGACGCGCGCGACGACACCCGCGATCAGAGCGACTACGCCCCCACCGGCGCGCGCCGGGCCCTGCTCATCGCTCGTGCCTTCACCAGCGAGCGCCTTGGGGACGCCGGACGTGGCTGACCGCATCTACTTGCGGCACTCCACCGACAAGCAGACCGACGCCCGCCAGCGGCACGCCCTGGCCGTCCTGCTGGCTACCGGTGCCCCCGTCTACGAAGACCCCGCCACCTCCAGCCGCCAGCTCTCCCTCGACCGGGCCGGGTTCACCAAGCTGCTGCACGAGGCCGCCGTCGGCGACACCATCCGCATCGCCGACGCCGCCCGCCTGTTCCGCTCCGTCGCCGACATCTTGGTCCTACGCCCCGTGCTCATCCGCCGAGGCTTGCGCCTGCGTGTGGAGTCCGGGCTGCTGTCCGGCATCGACCTGGCCAGCGACGACCCCGGCACCAAGATGATGGTCTCCGTCCTGGCCGCCGTGCTGGAGTTCCAGCGCGACATGATCAGCGAGAACACCCGCGAAGGCGTCGCCGCCGCCGAGGCCGGCGGCAAGACCCTCGGCCGACCCGCGGCGCTCGCCCCGGACAAGGCGGCTGACGTCGTCAACGCCTACCGTCAGGGCGCCGCCGTCAAGGCCCTGGCCCGCCAGCACCGGGTCGCCCCCAAGACCATCCGCCGCATCTTGGACACCGCGGGCGCTCGCGACCTCCCCAGCCAGCTCGCTGAACCAGGCGCCGACAACCCGGACACGAACGTGACCCTCGACCTTCCCGGCTTGCTGGTCGACCATCTGCGCGTCGCCGGCGACCAGTCCATCCGCCAGGCCCTCTCCGCCGGGCAGATCGTCCGCCGCGGTAGCGGCTACTCCGTTCGTCTCACCGCCCCGCTCACCCTCCACCAGACCGCGCTGGCGCAGAGCGCCGCGTTCGCCGAGGGCGCCGGGCCGTCCGAGCGCAAAGCGCACCGTGTCTTCACCGCCCGCGTCACCGGCACCAGCGCGCCAGCCGATCGGCAATGATCACAGCGCCAGCCACACCCGTAGGGCCTGATCGTCGTCATTCGCAACGTTTGCCCTGTCCGCTACCGGCACCTCGGGGCGATGTCCCCCGTCGATATGTCCGCGCGTTCGGGGGCACGGCCAGCGCGGCCAACGCGACTCCGAGCCGTCGTTCCGTCGCGAGGGAGCGGCCAACGTGCCAGGATAAATCACGTCAAGCCGTAACTCGCGTGGGCCGGTAT
>NZ_JBFAQY010000044.1:0-46077 GCF_040678965.1 Streptosporangium sp. NPDC049248 | reverse complement strand
GCGATCGGTGCGGCGAAGGTCAGTGGTTCCCAGATGACGAGGTCGGGTTGCCAGGATCGGGCGAACTCCACCAGGCCCCCGATGATCGGGAAGTTGCTCACCCGGTGCCAGCCCCGCACCGCCTTCGCCATTCCCGGCCTGAGGTAGTCCCAGGTGGCCTTGGCCGGATCCTCGAAGGCGTCGTACGGCGCCATGATGCCGACGCGCAGGGCGTCGAGCATGTCCTGCCTGTTCTGGGTGATCCGCCACGAGCTGCGGTCCTCGCCCACCGGGACGGCGGTCAGCCCGGCCTGGGTGATCACCTTGGCGAAGGAGGGCTGACCGGCGACGCGCACCTCGTGGCCGGCGGTGCGCAGTGCCCAGGCCAGTGGCACGAGGTACTGGAAGATGCTCTTCTCCGGGTTCACCGCGAACAGGACGCGCACGGGGCTCTCCCCTCCTTCGGTCAGGTGGTCAGGTGGTCAGGCGGACTCGTGCACGATGGCGGCCGCCGCGCTCTCCAGCCCTTCCAGCAGCGGCACGCGGGCGGTCCAGCCGGTGGCCTCCTGGAACGCCGACGGGTCGGCCACGAAGTCCAGCACGTCCGTGGGCATGGAGTGCTCCGCGGGCGCGACCGAGATGACCGGCACCGGCGGCCGCCCCGAACGGGTCGCGACGACCTTCGAAACCATCGAGAACAGGTCGGCGACGCTGGTCACCTGCCCCGTGCCGACCAGCCAGTGCCGCCCGGACAACGTCTCGGCCTGGTCCAGCGCGGTGACGAACGCGGTGGCCGCGTCGTCGACGCAGAGCAGGTCGCGCTTGGTGGAACCGTCGTGCCACATCGTCAGCGGCTGCTGGGCGAACGCGCGGCGCATCATCACCGAGACCACACCCCGGTCCAGCGCGGTCGGGTCCGTCCCCCGGCTGTAGAGAGTGGACAGCCGCAACGTGCTGCCCCGGATCAGCCCCTCGGCGTCGGCGGCCTCGATCGCGCGCTCCGCGGCCAGCTTGTGCCGGTCGTACGCGGTCAGCGGCTCGTCCGGTTCGCTGCCGTCGAGCCGGGCGGACGAGGAACGCCCCGCCTGCGAGACCGAGCCGGCGAAGACCACCACCGGCGGCCGCTCCGGGCGGTGTGTCCGGACCGCGTCGATGAGGTCGTGGACCAGGCCGAGGTTGACCCGCTCCGCGGCGGGGTCGGCCGCGGCCGCCCGCCATGTGCTCGCCTTTCCCATGTGCGCGACCAGGTGGATCACCGCGTCCGCGCCGCGGACCGCCTCGGTGACGGCGTCGCCTCCGGTCAGGTCGAGGGGGTGGACCTCCACCTCGGCGCGGGACCGCCGGGGGACGGTGGTGGGCCGGCGCCCGACGAGCCTGAGGCGGACCGGCCTGGCCGCCAGTTCGCGGGTGACGGCCGTCCCGAGGAGGCCCGAGGCGCCGAGCACGGTGATCAGTGGTTTCGCGGCTGTCGTCGCCACATCATCTCCTTCGTCGTCGTGGCCGGGGAGCCGTGACCGTCGTCGTCAGGACACGTCGAGTGGCCGGGCCGGGGCGGTCCGCCAGCTCAGCGACGGGTGAAGCATCCTGTCGGTGTTCTTGTCGACGTACTCCTCCCACCCGGCGCGCTCGATCTGGAAGTTGTGCAGATCCCAGTGGCGTCCGCGGAAGTACATGTGGTCGCGCAGCGCGCCGATCTCCTGGTCACCGGCCGTGATTCCGAAGGAGGCGAAGCTGGCCTCGGTGGTCTGCCCGATCACCCGGTCGATGTCCAGCGTGGCGAAGGCGTAGTTGACCAGCAGCAGGATGGCCTCGGAGCCCACACCCAGCCGGGCCCGCCGGGGGTCCAGGTAGACGGCGCACCTGATGTGCCCGGCCGGGTCGAGCGCGTGGAGCCCGCCGAAGCCCAGGCGTTCGCCGGTGTTCCTCGTGGTGACGTGGAAGATGGCGTGGGCCCTCATCGTTCCCCGGGCGGGCCGTACCGCCGGGCGGATGCTCTCCACGCCGGTGCGCACGAAGACCTGGGCGAAGTCCGCCTGGTCGGTGCTGCTCGCCGGATGGAGCACGATGCGGCGTGACGCCGTGTGCGGAAAGAGCAATTTCTCGTGTCCCGTCGTCTGATGTGGTGAGGGTCCGGTGGGCCGTCCGCCGCCGCTGCCCGGTCAGGCCCGGCGCGTCGGCCGGTCGGCGCCCGCGGCACGGATGTGGTCCCAGCTCATCTCGCCCACCGCCGGCGGCAGGTCGTCGATGTCGCGCAGGTCCTCGGGGGTGAGGTGCAGGTCGACCGCGGCCGCGTTGTCCCCGAGCCAGTGGAGCTTTCGCGTCCCGGGGATGGGCACCACGTTGTCCCCTTGGGCCAGCGTCCAGGCGATCGCCACCTGCGCGGGAGTGGCCCCGTGCCGGTCGCCCACCCTGCGCAGCCCTTCGACGATCGCGTGGTTGGCGTTCATCGCCTCGGGACGGAAGCGCGGGTCCCGGTTGCGGGAGTCCTCCGTGCCGATGGCCGAGTGGTCGATCCTGCCGGACAGGTATCCGCGGCCGAGGGGGGCGAAGGCGAGGAACCCCACGTTGTTCTTCTGGCTCCACGGCAGTACGTCCTCGCGGTTGGCCGTGGCCCACACCGACAGTTCGTACTGCACGGCGGTGATCGGGAACACCGAGTGGAGCAGTTCCAGTTCGTCACAGGTGGCGTGCGAGATGCCCAGAGCCCGGACCTTTCCCTCGGTGACCAGCTCGCCCAGGGCTCCCCAGGTCTCGACGAGGGGGACGGCGGGGTCGACGCGGTGCAACTGGTACAGGTCGATGACGTCCACCTGGAGCCGCTGAAGCGATCCCTCGCAGGCGGCTCGCAGGTGGTCGGGCCGGCCGTTGCGGTGGAACTTGCCGTCCGGCATGACCACCAGACCGCACTTGGTGGCGATCGTCACATCGTCCCGATGCGATCTGAGCGCCCGTCCGAGCAGCAGCTCGTTGGTGAACGGCCCGTAGACGTCGGCCGTGTCGAAGATGTCGATGCCGTAGGAGACGGCTCGGTGGATGACCCGGACGGACTCCTCGTCATCCCGTTCGGTCGGCCCGTAGCCGTGGGACATGGAGCTGCAGCCGAGGCCGATCGCGCTCACGGAGAAACCGTCCGTGAGATTGGTCGTGCGCATTTTCTACCCCCTGTCCACCAGGTAGGTGATCTAGGTCAGCTGGACGAGTTCTCGTGGCCCATGTCGGGGGGCGGGTCTCCGGCCGGCCGGTCCGCGAGAAACTCGGCCACCAGCTCCGGGGTTCCGCCATGGATGAACGTCACGGCCTCGTCGGCGGCGACGTCCGGTATCTCGTAGAAGCGAGCCCCGGCCGCGCTCGACACCCGGACGGTCTTCAGGCCCAGGGCGCGTTGGAGAAGCGACTGGCTCAGCGTCCAGCCGATCACTCCCCGGTGCTGGAGCACGACGGTCGCCCGCCGTATCAGTCCGGACCGCGCCACGAGGTACGGCCCCGCCATCGTGTGCCCGAGCGACCGGTAGGCGACGAAGGCGAGTACTCCGCCCACCGGCATCAATGAGACCGGGATCAGCCAGAGCCCGCGGACGAGGGCTCCCGTCGCTCCCAGCCAGGCCAGCAGGCCGGCGACGATCCCCAGCGTGAGGACGGTGCCCGCCAGCCTGCGGTACAGCGCGGCACGCGGGTGCGCGCGGAGTGGCGCCCGCAGCGGCCGGTGCTCGTCCCCGAGCACGAGAACCGCCACCCGGTGGGCCTCGCTGACGTGTGTCCGCGGCAGGATGGCGCTGGAGGCGTCGCTGCCGGGAATCCAGCGCATCCCGGTTGAGATGACCTCCGTCTCGGCGAGCCCCATCCATCGGGAGAGCAGCGGCTCGCTGATGTGGATCCCGCGCAGGCGCCGGTCGTCGCGGTAGACCTCGCGCGTCTGGAAGAGTCCCTGCCTGGTGAGCAGCGCCGTGCCGTCGTCGGTCCTGGTGCGGACCAGCTCGAAGTTCCATCTCTCCTTGACGAAGGAGATCGCGAGGCCGACGGTGCCGAGCAGGAAGCCGCCGCCGGCTCCGACGGCGATCGACCAGCCGACCCCGAGGGCGTCCCACCCGATCGCGTCACGGATGATCTCCATGAGGTCGACGTCGAACATCTGCAGCGTCAGGCTGGTGCTCCACAGGAACAGTGCCGCGGCGAGGAAGGCCCAGACGCTGAGCACGTTGTAGAAGAACCAGGACCACCGGAGCCGGGCGAGGAGGGTCTCCTCCACCGCCCGCTCCGGGACCTCGGGCTGGGCGGCGTCGTTCCGCTGGACGCCCAGGAGATCGTCGCGGATCCTCTCGGCCTGCTCCTTGGCGACCGCGTCGAGCTTGAACGACGTGCGCGCCTCGCCGGAGGCGATGGTCACCACGCGGAGCCCGGTGAGCCGGTGCCGGAGCTTCGCGCCGGTGTCCACCGTACGGATCCGGTCCCTGGGAACCGAGCGGTACTTGCGGACCAGCAGTCCCCTGCGGATCTCGACCCTGTCCTCGGTGATCCGGAACCGGGTGGTCAGCCAGCGTCGCAGGGCCATGACGCTGACGATGACCCCCAGCGCGCTGGCGATGAGGACCGGCCAGGCGTCGAAACCCCGCCCGAAGACGACGGTGACGAGCACGCTGGGAAGGATGGTGAGCACGAACCTGGTCGCGTCGACCAACGCCAACCGGCTGTTCAGGCGTTGCCACGGAACCTCCTCGCCGTCCGGCGCCCGAGCCTCCGTCCGCACCCCCGCCGCGGGCACGCCCGCCGACACCTGTGTCGGTGGAGGCGGTGGCGCGGCGGGCGGAGGTGTCAGAACCTCGGAGAGAGGTTCGTCCACCGACTTCCCGGCGCTCACGTGGCATCTCCCGGCGTGGCCTGAGTGATCTCGGTGAGCCGGTGCGAGTGCTCCTCCGCCACCGTGGCGTTCAGCCCAGCGATGCTGATCGCGCCCTCCCTGGACGCGGTGGTCACCTTGAGCGTGGCCAGCCCCAGCATGGTCTGCAGGGGGCCTCTCCTGGTGTCGATGGACTGGATGCGCGAGATGGGGGTGATCCGCCATTCGCGGGTTATCCAGCCGTTCAGCGCGTAGACGGCCTGGTCGGTGATCTCCCAGCGGTGTACCAGATAACGCCAGGTGGGCATGACCGCGATGTTCACCGCGTAAATCACCGCGAAAATCACCAGTACCGGACCCAGCCACGGCCGGGTGTCGGGCAGCAGCGCGTAGGCGATGCCGAGGCCACTGACAACGAGTATTCCCCAGATCAGTGCGTTGAGCGTCCACATGAGGATCGCCCGGCGTTCGATCCGGTGCCTCGGAGGGCGTAGCACAAGCGGTTCTCGGGTCTGTTCCGGGGAGGCCGCATACGATGTGTCAGGCATGTCGTGATCCTGTGTCAGTGGGGTCTCCGGGCATAATGAACGGCCTGTCGTCTGAAGCGGTTCCGGTAAATGGGACCGATTGTTGGACGCTTGTTTTTTGGGCGTGCGCGGCGCATGACTGCGTTTTCTCCGCCCGTCGGCCGATGCCTCGGATTCCGGTCATGCCACCGCCGCGCTGTCTCGCTGGCGGGACAGCGCACGGGCCGGTGGCGCTATACCGGCGTCGTCTGCTCGCGGAGCTCCTCCGAGGCGTCCTGCCGCTGCTCGTCGTCGTCCTTGGCCGTGAAGCGGACGATGAACTCGGCGAGGTCGCGGAACGTCTCGCCCTCGAAGCCCTCGAACCGCTCCAGGAGTTTCAACTGCGTGGTGTTCTCCAGCTCCAGCAGGACCTGGACCATCGAGAACGAGTCGAGGTCGTGCAGGGACTCCGGCTGGGGCACGTCAGGCTGCTCGGCGCAGATCATTTCCGCCGTGCCCCGTACCATTCGCTCCACATCGTCGATCAGGGTGAGGTCGACGCCGGCGGCAAGGTCCTTATCCGACATGTATTTTTGTCCTTTCGTGCGGTCGCGGTGATATCCACGCGAGTTTCGAATCGACACCGCTTCGAAGTGCTTTCACGGGTCCCGCTCAGAAACGGAGCTTTGTAGGTGGACGCCTAAACGTCGACGACAGTAGCCACGGCGTCGCGGCGGGGGCAATAGCGTAAGACCGGTTCGCGGTACGGACTCATGCTTTTCCATGGCGGCGGAAATGTCAGCGGGATTCCGGTGAACGATCCGGTGTGGTAGACCTGGTAAACACCCGAAGGGTTTCGGCTCCCCGGTCTTCAGAAGGCGTGTTGATTCGATGCGCGCCTGCCCTGTCCCGCTGGCGGGACGGGCGGACGGCCTACGGTATGAGACCGCACACGTTTTCCCGATCGATGTCCGGAAATCTGTGCCGCCTGGCGGGTGAATGCCATTTCATGTCGCCGGAACCCGGACTCCGAAACGAGGATGACCGAGAAATGCTCTTTCCGCACACCGAGTCCAGGCAGATCGAGTTGCGGCCGGCGGGTGTCAAGGACGCCGCCAAGGTCTACGACATCCTGTTCCGGCTGGGACACAGTGGTCTGCCGGTGATCGACAGGTTCGTGGACACCTTCGGGCAGGGGTTGGCCGCCTGTTTCCTGGTGCACCGCAAGGACACCGGGGAGATCGTCGGATTCAGCACGTTGTCCGACCTCTCTCCGGCGGGTCACCTCCGGGCCGATGTCCACCTGGCCGGTCAGCCGGACGAGATCCGGACGGACGCGGTCGCGCTCACGGTCAACTTCGCCTTCGCGATGTGGCGCACCAGAAAGGTGTACTTCCACGCCGTCGAGGCCGGCGTCGAGAGTCTCGGATTCACCGAGCCGCACACGGCGATGGTCGAGGCCGAAGCCGTTCTGCCCAAGCACATGTACTTCCACGGCCGGGTGCGGGACGTTCACGTTTTCGCGATCTATCGCGAGAGCTGGGACGCGCACGGCGTGGATCTTCTCAAGCACATCGTCTGAGTCCCCGGCCACATGCCGAACGGGTCTCCGCCTATTGGAGGTGACGTGCCCCGATGACCCTCTTCGTATGGGGTTATCTGCCGGAGTACGAGAAGGAACGCGACGACATCCTCGATGCGGTCGACACGGTGTTCCGCTCGGGGCAGCTGGTGCTGGGACCGAGTGTCCGGGCATTCGAGCAGGAGTTCGCGGCCTATCACGGTGTCGAGCACTGCGTGGGAGTCGACAACGGGACGAACGCCATCGTGCTCGGACTGCGGGCCCTCGGGGTCGGTGCCGGGGACGAGGTGATCACCGTCTCGAACACGGCGGCGCCCACGGTGCTGGCGATCGACGCGGTGGGCGCCACACCGGTGTTCGTCGACATCGACCCGGAGACCTACCTGATGGACGTCGAGCAGGTGGCGGGAGTCGTCAGCGATCGCACCCGGTGCATCCTCCCGGTCCATCTGTACGGCCAGTGCGTGGACCTGGCGCCCCTGGAGGCGATCGCCGCGAAGCACGGCCTGCCGATCCTGGAGGACTGCGCGCAGGCGCACGGCGCCCGCCGGCACGGCCGTATCGCGGGCTCGACGGGTAAGGCGGCGGCCTTCTCGTTCTACCCGACGAAGGTGCTGGGAGCGTACGGCGACGGCGGCGCGACCATGACCGACGACGCCGAGGTCGCCGCCAACCTGCGCCGGCTGCGCTACTACGGGATGGAGAGCCAGTACTACGTCGTGAGCACGCCCGGCTACAACAGCAGGCTCGACGAGGTGCAGGCCGAGATCCTCCGCCGCAAGCTGACCCGGCTCGACGACTACATCGCCAAGCGGCGCGCGATCGCGGCGCGCTACGAGCAGGCGTTCGCGGACACCGAACTGGTGACCCCCAGGACGGCGCCGGGAAACGACCACGTGTACTACGTCTACGTGGTGCGCCACCCCAGGCGGGACAAGATCATCGAGGCCCTCAAGGCGCGCGACATCTCGCTGAACATCAGCTATCCGTGGCCGGTGCACACCCAGTCGGGTTTCGCCCACCTCGGCTACGAGAAGGGGTCCCTGCCGGTCACCGAGGCGGCGGCCGACGAGATCTTCTCCCTGCCCATGTTCCCCTCGCTCTCCGACACCGATCAGGAGCGGGTCATCGACACGTTGCGTGCCGTACTGGCCGCGGTTTGAGCGCTGCTCGCGCGCACCGACGGCCGACCGAACGAACCGAGGACAGGAAGAGGCCCGCCACCATGACCCGACTCGCCGCGTCGCACGCGGGAACGGACGGCAGAGCAGACGACGGCGCGCTCATGTCCGTCTCCGGTTTCCATGACTGGTGGGCCGAACGGAACGCGGCCGGCCACTTCGCCGTGCGGCGGATCCCCTTCTCCGAGCTGGACGCGTGGGCCTTCGAACCGGACACCGGCAACCTCGGGCACGAGAGCGGCCGGTTCTTCACGATCGAGGGCCTGCGGGTGCGGGACGGCGGTGTGGACACCTGGTCGCAGCCGATCATCAACCAGTCGGAGATCGGCATACTCGGCATCGTCGTCAAGGAGTTCGACGGTGTCCTGCACTGCCTGATGCAGGCGAAGATGGAGCCGGGCAACGTCAACACGCTCCAGCTCTCGCCGACCGTGCAGGCGACACGCAGCAACTACACCCGGGTGCACCGCGGCACCGGCACCCCGTACCTGGAGTGCTTCATCGGGCCGGACCGCGGCGAGGTCCTGGTGGACGTCCTGCAGTCGGAGCAGGGCGCCTGGTTCTGGCGCAAGCGCAACCGCAACATGGTGGTGCTCGTGACCGGGGACGTCCCCGTCCGCGAGGACTTCTGCTGGCTCAGCCTGGCCCAGATCCGCGAACTGACCCGAATCGACAACCTGGTCAACATGGACGCGCGGACGGTGCTGTCGTGCCTGCCGTTCGAGCTGCCGCAGGAGAACGGCGCGCCGGCCGACGACGCCTTCAGGGACGCGCTCGTCCGCTCCTACCAGCACCAGGCGGACGGCACGGAGACGCGGCCGCTGCACGCGATGGGGGAGATCCTCAGCTGGTTCACCGAGGCGAAGACCCGCTACGACTGGACCGCCCGGCTGGTCCCCCTGGAGGGCGTCGCCGGCTGGAAGCGCGGTGACGACGAGATCGCCGACCACGACGGCCGGCGGTTCCGCATCATCGCGGTCGAGGCGGAGGCCGGAACCCGGGAGGTCCAGCGCTGGACGCAGCCCCTGCTGTACCCCCGCGGCCAGGGACGGGCGGTGTTCTTCGCACGGTCCATCCGGGGCGTGCTGCACCTGCTCGTCCAGGCCAGGCCGGAGTACGGTCTGATGGACATGGTGGAGATGGCGCCGACCGTCCACCTCCTGCCGGGCACGGAGCCGACGGACGTCGACGACCCGTTCACCCGGGACCTGCTGATCTCCCAGCCGGGTGTCACGCACTACGACGCCGTGCTGTCCGAGGAGGGTGGGCGCTTCTACAAGGCGCTCACCAGGTACCAGATCATCGAGGCCGATGAGACGATGCCGATCGACGTGCCGCCGAACTTCCGCTGGATGACCGTCCGGCAGCTACTGGACCTGCTCCGGCACGGTCACTACCTCAACATCGAGGCGCGCAGCCTGCTTGCCTGCATGCACAGCCTTTGCTGACCGCCGGCCACGCGCGGGCCGAGGAGACGAAGTGGAGTCACCGTGCGACTGCTGTTCACGACTGCGCCGCTGCGTGGCCATTTCTTCCCCCTGGTGCCGCTGGCCTGGGCCGCCCGTGCCGCCGGTCATGACGTCCTGGTCGCCACCACGGACGGTTTCGCCGCCGTCGTGATGCGGTCCGGACTGCCCGCCGCGTCCTTCGGTTCCGCGACGGACTTCGTCGAGCTGGTCGGCGACGAGCCGGTCGCCTCGGCGACCGACGCCGAACGCCGAAGGCACGCCCACGGGCGCGCCTTCGGCCGCATCTCGGGCCAGTGCCTGCCCGGCGCGCACGAGCTGTTCGAGGCGTGGCGGCCGGACCTCGTGGTGAGCGAGCGCGCGGAGTTCGCCGGACCGCTCGCCGCGGCGGCCACCGGTGTGCCGTACGTGGAGTACCAGTGGGGCGTGGCGCCGCTGGAGGAGTACCGGTCGGCCGTGCGGGAGGAGCTCGGGGTCGAGCCGTCCGTACCGGTCGAGGTGCTCAACCCGTGGCCGCCGGGCATGCGGCTGCCGCACGCGACGGGGCACCAGGGCGTGCGCAACGTGCCCTACACCGGCGACGCCCGGGTGCCCGGCTGGGTCTTCCTGGAGCGTCGGCGGCCACGGGTGTGCGTCACCCTGGGCACGGTGGTGCCGCGGATCGGGGCGCGGCTGCTGGGCGACCTGGTCGTGCCGGTCCTGGAACGCCTGGCCCGGCACGGCGCCGAGCTCGTGGTCGCGGCGGACGAGGAGGTCGTGGCCGCCTGGCCCGCGCTGGCGGCGGTCGCCCACCGGGTCGGCAGGCTTCCGCTCGCGCAGGTGCTGCCGACCTGCGACCTGGTGGTGAACCACGGAGGGCACGGCACCGTCCTGACCGCCCTGTCCGCGGGCCGGCCGCAACTGGTGCTCCCGCAGTTCGACGACCAGTTCGACAACGCGGGGGCGGTGGTCGGCGCGGGGGCGGGAATGCGGCTGTCTCCCGAGGAGGTCACTCCCGAGCTGGTCGCCGAGCGCTGCCTGGCGCTCCTCGCGGACGCCCGATTCACCGTGGCCGCGGCCGAGGTCGCCGCCGAGATCGCCGCGCAGCCGGCCCCGGCGGACGTCGTACACCTGTTGGAGAAGCTGGCGGTCTGATCGCCGGAACGACTCGAGGAGCCTTCCGCACATGTTCCAGTCGCTGTCGATAACCGAGCTGTCGGTGCCCAACGCGTACCGCCTGACCCCGGAGCGGCACCATGACCGCCGCGGGTACTTCATGGAGGCGTTCCGCGCCGAGACGATCTCCGAGGCGATCGGTTACCCCTTCGTGGTCGGGCAGGTGAACTACTCGCTCAGCCGCCGCAACACGTTGCGGGGGATCCACGGCACCGTCCTGCCGCCGGGCCAGGCCAAGCTGGTCACCTGCGTGCGCGGCGCGGTGCTCGACGTCGTGGTGGACCTGCGGGTGGGCTCACCCACGTACGGGAAGTACGAGATGACCCGCCAGGACGAGGACTCGGGCATCGCGGTGTACCTCGCCGACGGCCTGGGGCACGCCTTCCTGGCGCTGACCGACGACGCCTGCATGAACTACGTGTGCTCGGCGGCGTACATCCCGGGAACGATGCTCGAGATCGATCCGCTGGATCCGGAGATCGGCATCCCCTGGGGTCTCACCGAGCCTCCGATCATGTCGGAGAAGGACGCCGGCGCGCTCACCCTGGCCGAAGCGGAGTCGAAGGGGCTCCTCAGCACCTACGAGGAATGCCTCGCCCACTACGCGGAGCTGAAGACGGCCCCGCGACCGTTCTGACGATGCCGCCGCAATGTCCCTGCCCGACCACCTGATGTCCCGTCCTCTGCCGAGTGGAGTTCCCCTGATGTCGACTTCCTCCTCACGGATAAATCCGGGGGCCTGCACGCTGGAAGGATTCCGATGAGTGCCAGCACCCCTGACAGGCTGCGCATGGGGGTCATGGGATGCGCGGACATCGCCTGGCGGCGGACCCTCCCCGCGATGCGCGACGACCCGTCCGTGGAGGTCGTCGCGATCGCGAGCCGGGACATGCGGCGGGCGAAACAGTTCACCGACCGGTTCGGGGGCGAGCCGATCGAGGGATACGGCTCGCTGCTCGACCGCCCGGACGTGGACGCCGTCTACATCCCGCTGCCCGCGCTGCTGCACGCGGAGTGGATCGAGCGATCCATCGAGGCCGGTGTGCACGTCCTGGTCGAGAAACCGATGACGAGCGGCTACGCGGAGACCGGCCGCCTGTTCGCGCTCGCCCGCTCGCGCGGTCTCGTGCTGCTGGAGAACTACATGTTCCTCCACCACTCCCAGCACGCCACCGTGCGCAAGCTGGTCGCCGACGGCGCGATCGGGGAACTGCGCGGGTTCTCCAGCGCCTTCACCTTCCCGCCCAAGCCGGAGGGCGACATCCGCTACCTGCGCGACGTCGGCGGCGGCGCCTTCGTCGACTTCGGGGGCTACCCGGTCCGCGCGGCGCTGCACTTCCTCGGCGGCGACCTCCAGGTGGTCGGCGCCGCCTTCAGGCACGACCACAAGCGGGACGTGGTGATGTCGGGCGACGTGCTGCTGAGCACGCCGCAGGGGGTTTCGGCCCAGCTGACCTTCGGCATGGAGCACTCCTACCGCAACAGCTACCGGCTGGCGGGGAGTACCGGAAGGATCCTGCTGGACCGGGTGTTCACCCCGCCGGAGGCACACCGGCCGGTGCTGCGGATCGAGCGCCAGGACCACCGCGAGGAGCTCGTCCTGCCGGCCGACCACCAGTTCGCGAACGTGATCGGGGCCTTCGTGCGCTCGGTGCTGCACGGCGGCGACGTCCGGCCGCAGCAGGAGGGCAGCCTGCAGCAGGCGGCCCTGATCGAGCGGATCCAGCAGGTGGCGCTGCACTTCGAGATCTGAGACCGCATGGGTGAGGGCGGGCCGATCGCGGCCCGCCCTCACCCATGCGGTCCTTCAGGAGCCCGGCCGGGCCCGCCGGGCGGCGTCCTCCCGCCTCAGCAGCGGCCAGATCCGCGACCAGGCCGCGGTACGGCCCTCGCAGAACCAGATCGGAGTGCCGATCCCGAGGCCGATCCTGCCCTCGACGGTGCCCACCTGCCGGACACCGGAGAACATCGACCGCAGCTCGTCGTTCATCCCGCCGACGACCAGGACCGGGCCCGGCTCCTCGGGTGGGGTCGCCAGGTAGCCGTACCCGCGGTGCCCGCTGTACGGGTGCGGCAGCCCCTGCCTGGTGCCCAGCACCTCCAGGGCGCCCGCCTGCCAGAAGTACCGGGTGAGGACCGTGGTCCGGTCCCTGGTGGCCGGCGGCAGCGCGTGGTAGGCCCGGGTGACCGAGTTCGCGAGCTCGGGCCAGCCGAGCTGGAGGAAGGCCTCCAGCATGTCCGACCGTTCCTGCGGGGTGGTCGGTTGCCTGAGCTCCGCGACCGGGGTGATCGGCAGCTGCACCAGCGGCAGCAGCGCGGCCAGCGCGAAGACCGGCCAGCTGACGGTCCAGCGCCACCAGCGGGCCGGCCGGTGCCGCTCCATCCGTACCGCCGCCGCCGCGAAGACGAGGGGGAACACCCCGCCGACGTAGGTGAAGCGGCCGCCGGCCGCGAGCAGGATGGCGATCACGCCGAGCACGGTCCACCCGAGAAAGCGGTGGTCACGCAGGTCGGGGCAGCGCAGCAGCGCCCACAGGCCGTAACAGAACAGCACCGTACCGACCGGGATGCCGGTGACCAGCAGCAGCAGCGGCAGGAACATCGGCCGGCCGCCCCAGAGCATCGCGTTCTCCCCGGTCAGCGCGGCGGCCACCTGGAGCTGCGGCCATCCGTGCACGGTCTGCCAGACCAGGCCGGGCACCGTGGCCACCACCGCGATCGCGGCCCCCACCCACAGCGCCGGCCGCCGCAGCAGGTCGCGCGGGCCGACCGCGAGCACGCTCACCGCCAGGGCCGCCCAGAAGACCGGGATGAGGAACTTGACCTGCAACGCCACGGCCGTGACGACGCCGGCCCAGAGCAGTGGCAGGTCGGCGCTCCGGCCGGTCCTTCCCTCGCCGCGCAGCCGGACCCAGCGGACCACCAGCAGTCCGGCCGTCATCCACAGCACGACGTCGAACGTCTCGGTGTCGAGCCTGCCCGCCTGGCCGAGGAAGGCGATCGCGTAGGCGGCGGCCGCCATGACCTGCGCCCGCCCCCGGCCGCCCATCTCCCGCGCGATCTGCGCGGTGACCACGACACCGGCCGCGACCACGAGCAGGTCCAGCAGCCGGAGCGCGAGCAGCGAACCGGGGAACAGGGCGTCGGTCAGCGCGGCCAGCAGCGGCACGAGCGGCGGCTGGTCGGCGTATCCCCAGGCCGGCTGCCGGCCGGCCGCGATGAAGTAGAGCTCGTCGATGTTGTAGCCGTAGCCGTCGATGAGCAGCGCCACCGGCACGACGACGGCCGCGACGATCAGCGACAGCGGTTTCCACGCGAGCGGGTGGTACTCCCGGCGGGGCCGGGCCGACGGCTCAAGCGCGATGATGGCCAATGATGGTTCCTCCGTTGCGGGCGATGTCTCCGTGGGGCGGCGTCAACGCGTGTGGCCGGGCAGGCCCTCCGGGCCGATCAGGTCGGGACGGGTCCACCCGTCGAGGTCGTACTCGGCCATGCACTGCTCGGCGAAGCCCTTCAGCGCCTGGGCCTGCCCGCTCGCCGTGTAGGACTGCAGCGTCTGCACCCGGATGCCCTCGTGGTCGCCGGCGTAGGAGCGCTCGTAGAGTTCGTGGCGTCCGGCGAACTCGGTGCCGACGCAGTCCCAGAGCAGCTTGAGCAGCTTCACCCGGTCGATGGCCTCGATGCCCCGCGAGCCGCGCAGGTAGCGGTCCAGGTAGGGGCGCACGTCGGGGTTCTTCCAGTCGGCGGCGTGCGAGTTCAGGTAGATCAGGCCGCTGCCGAGGGTCTGCTGGAGGATCTCCTTGATGCGGGGATAGCCGACGCCCATGAACGTGCGGTACGCCATGGCGTAGTTGAGGTTCGGCTGCACGGCGCCGCCGTGCCACGAGGTCGGTGACTTGGCCATCGCGTCGGACAGCCCCCAGAACAGGTCGCGCCAGTTGAGGATCTCGCCGATCTGGGCCTGCACGCCGCGGAACGTCGAGACGCCGGTCGCCTCCACGCCCTTCATCGCGCAGCCCGCGATGAAGTCCAGCTTGACGGCCAGTCGCGCGCAGCCGTGGAAGGTGAAGCGCTCCTGGACCCCGGATCCGGCGGCGAAGGAGTTGGCCGCGCCGGCGTCGTACATGAAGACGTTCTCCCAGGGCACGTGCACCCGGTCGAACACCATGATGCTGTCGTTCTCGTCCATCCGGCTGGACAGCGGGTAGTCGAAGGGGCTGCCCTGTGCCGCCGCCGCCTGCTCGTAGGAGGTGCGGCAGATGAACTTCAGGCCGGGAGAGTTCGTCGGCACGGTGAAGACCAGGCCGAACCTCTTGTCCCTGAGCGGGAGGCCGAAGTGGGCGATGAAGTTCGCGTTGGTGATCGCGGATCCGGTCGCGACGACCTTCGCACCGGACACGATCAGGCCGGAGTCGGTCTCCTCCTCGACGTGGACGCACACGTCCGCGGTCCGGTCGGCCGGCCGGTCCCGGTCGACGGGGGGATGCGCGATCGCGTGGTTGAAGTAGAGCAGCCGCTCCTGCGCCTCCTTGTACCAGCGCAGCGCGTTGTCCTGGAACGGGCGGTAGAAGTCCGCGTTGGCTTCCAGGGTGCCGAAGAAGCCGGCCTTGTAGTCCGGGGTGCGGCCCATCCAGCCGTAGACGAGCCGTTGCCAGGCGACGATCGCGTCCCGGGAGGCGACCAGATCGGCCGCGGAACGGGCCGTTTTGAAGTACGGATGGGTGAATCCGCCGTTTCCCGTGTCGGTCGGCACACGCAATACATCCGCGGCCTCCGGTTCGTGTAGCGCGTCGTACAGCCGGGCGATGGAACGTGCGCTGTTACGGAAGGCCGGGTGAGTGGTAACGTCCGGCACGCGCTCGCCCCCGATATATACCTCGCGGCCGTCGCGCAACGACTCCAGGTATTCCTCACCGGTCATCGGCCGAACATTATTCAGCGGGCCTGCCGGAGCGGGCAAAATGGTGGTCATCTCGGCATTCTCCTTCGCGTTCGGGGGTCGGAGCGGCCATGGCGTGCTCCCCGGCGGTCCGCGTCGCCCAACTGTCCCGCCGGCGGGACAGCTCCCGTCCATCGTCTGATAACGGCATTAATGCGCCGGGCGGCCCGTTCATTCGGTGAATACGATGCGATAATTCGGCGGTGCCGAGACTTATCATGCACGGCTGGAGTTTTTGCGGCAACGACCATTTCCGTGGACTGCGC
This sequence comes from Streptosporangium sp. NPDC049248, assembly GCF_040678965.1. Lineage (NCBI taxonomy): Bacteria > Bacillati > Actinomycetota > Actinomycetes > Streptosporangiales > Streptosporangiaceae > Streptosporangium > Streptosporangium sp. NPDC049248. Next base: position 30,169 of record NZ_JBFAQY010000044.1, on the reverse strand, counting down.
TATTGACCCTGTCGAGGCGCCCTGGTTATGGTCGGGCCACGTTTTGGGGCCCGTTGCCGTGGACAGCCATTCGAGGTGGTCCGGTAAATATGTTCGGCGGGTTCCGGCGGGTGCCGCCGGAAACCCATGAGAATGAAGCCGTCCGGAAAGGTGCCAATGTCTCGCGGAGCATATCTTCTGAATTGCCTGACGGAGCGGAACGGTGAGCGCAGGATATGAGGCCATCGACTGTGCGCCCCCCGGCCGGACGACTCCGGCGGTGAGCGCGCGGATCGGTGACGGCGTCCTCTCCGCGGTCGGTGCCACCCCCCTGGTGCGGCTGACGCGCCTCTTCGGGGACTCTCGGGCCCGGTTCCACGCCAAGCTGGAGTCGTTGAACCCGGGCGGCAGCATGAAGGACCGGTCCGCCATGGGCATGGTGCTGGGTGCGATCGAACGCGGCGAGCTCATCCCGAACCAGTCGACGGTCGTCGAGTCGAGCTCGGGCAACCTCGGCATCGGGCTCGCGCAGGTGTGCCGCTGGTTCGGTCTCAGGTTCATCTGCGTGGCGGACCCGAAGATGACCGCCCAGAACCTCGCGATCCTGGCCGCGTACGGGGCGGAGCTGGACATCGTACGCGAGCCCGACAACGAGATGGGCGACTTCCTGTCCGCCAGGATCCGGCGCGTCCGCGAACTCGTCCACGACATTCCCCACGCGTTCTGGCCCAACCAGTACGCCAACCCGCTCAACGCCCGCGCCCAGGAAACGATCATGCAGGAGGTCGTCCGGCAGCTCGACGGGAACGTCGACTACCTCTTCGTGGCCACCGGAACCTGCGGCACCATTCACGGGTGCGCCAGGTTCGTCGCGGACCACGGGCTGGGCACGCACATCGTCGCCGTCGACGCGGAGGGCAGCGCCATCTTCGGCGAGCCGTCCTGCCGGCGGCTCATCCCGGGACACGGCGCGGCGATCCGCTCGGAGCTGTACTACGACGGCATCGCCCACTCCGTGGCCCGGATGACCGACCAGGACTGCGTGGTCGGCTGCCGGCGGCTGGTCGGTGTCGAGGCGATCCTGGGCGGTGGCTCCTCGGGCGCCGTGGTGAGCGCGGTCGCGCAGCGGCTCGCGGAGATCCCGGCCGGCGCCAACTGCGTCCTGCTGCTGCCCGACCGGGGCGAGCGGTACCTGGACACCATCTACTCCGACGTCTGGGTGGAGGAGAGGTTCGGCGACATCGCCCACCTCTGGAAGGAGCAAACGACATGCTGATCCTCCGCAGGAGCGACGTGCTGGCGGTGCTGGACGGCGCCGAGGACGCCGTCTGCCGGACCGTCAGGGACGCCTACCTGGCCCATTCGCGGCGGGAGACCTCGGTACCGCACTCGGTCTTCCTGCGTTTCCCCGGCAACACGCGCGACCGGATCATCGCGCTGCCCGCCTACGTCGGGGGCGAGCGCCCGGTCGCGGCGGTCAAGTGGGTGGCGTCGTTCCCCGGGAACCTGACCCTCGGGCTGGAGCGGGCGTCGGCCGCGATCCTGCTCAACTCCGTCACGGACGGACGGCCGGTGGCGCTGCTGGAGGGGGCGGTCATCTCGGCCAGGCGCACCGCGGCCGGCGCGGCCGTGGCCGCGGCCACGCTCACCGCCGACGCTCCCGGCGAGGTCAGGAGCGGGGTCGCGCTGATCGGCTGCGGGGTCGTCAACTTCGAGATCCTCCGCTTCCTGCGGTCACAGCTCCCCGAGCTGGAGGCGGTCACGGTGTTCGACCTCGACCCCGAGCGCGCCCGGGAGTTCGCGTCCCGGGTGCCCGACCTGAAGGTCGAGATCGCCGGTGACGTCGAGGAGGCGCTGGCCGCGCACCGGATCGTCTCCCTCGCCACCACCGCCGGCGAGCCGCACCTGAGTGCGGACTCCTGCCTGCCGGGCACCGTCGTGCTGCACGTGTCGCTGCGCGACCTGACCCCCGAGTCGATCCTGGCGGCCAGGAACGTGGTCGACGACACCGACCACGTCTGCCGCGAGGCGACCTCGCTCGACCTGGCCGCGCGGCTGACCGGGGACCGGGGATTCGTCACCGCGGAGATCGGCGACCTGCTGGCCGGGGCCGGCGCGCTGCCCTATGACGCCGGGTCCGTGACGGTGTTCTCGCCTTTCGGGCTCGGCGCCCTCGACGCCGCACTCGCCGCCCACGTCATGGACGAGGCCGCGGCGCGGGGGCTCGGGATCCACCTTCCCGACTTCTCCACGGACCCGGAGACGGGTCCGGGAGAAGTGGAACAACGCGACCGCTGAGGAGAGAGATGTCCGCGGACGAGAAGTACCTGGTCGTGGTCAACCACGAGGAGCAGTACTCGGTCTGGTTCGCCGACCGTGCGCTGCCCGCCGGCTGGCGGGCCGAGGGCGCCTCCGGGACCCGGCAGGAGTGCCTGGACCACATCGAGCGGGTCTGGACCGACATGCGCCCGCTCAGCCTGCGGCTGCGCATGGCCGACGAGGCTCGCTGACGATCCGCCGAGCCATCCCGAGGGGACGATGAGCATGCCCGAGCAGACCGGTGTGGATCCCACCCCTCCGGGACGGCACACGCCACCGGAGGACCACTCCCCGGAACGGGGCCGGGAGCCGTACCCCGCGCTTCCGGTGCACGAGCTGATCGCGGCGCAGGCGGCCAGGACGCCGGACGCGGTGGCGGTCGAGTGCCGCGACCGGCGGCTCGGCTACGCGGAGCTCATGGCGCTGGCCGGTGCCCTCGCCGGCCGCCTGCGGCGGCTCGGCGTGCGGTCCGGCGAACCGGTCGGCGTGGCCGTGCCGCGCGGCGTCGAACTCGTCGCGGCGCTGGTCGGCGTGCACCTGGCCGGGGCGGCCTACGTGCCGCTCGATCCCACCCATCCGGCCGACCGGCTCCGCTACGTGCTCGACGACGCCGGGGCGAGGGTACTGGTCACCTCCGGCGCCGGCGGGGTGGCCGCGGCCACCCCGCCGGCCACCCCGCCGGTCACCCTGGTGCGGATCGACGACCTCGCGGAGCCCGAGGTGCCCCCGCCGTCCCCGGTGGCACCTCGGGCGGTGGCGCCGGACGACCCGGCCTATCTCATCTACACCTCGGGGTCGACCGGGCGGCCCAAGGGCGTGCTGGTCTCGCACCGGGCGCTCACCAACTTCCTGTGGTCCATGCGCGCGCGGCCGGGGCTGGCCCCCGGCACCGTCTTCCCGGCCGTGACCACCGTGTCGTTCGACATCGCGGCACTGGAGCTGTTCCTGCCGCTCGTCGTCGGAGGGCGCGTGGTGGTCGCCGAACCCGAGGACGCCCGCGACCCGGAGCGGCTCGCCGCCCTGCTGGACCGCATCGGCGCGACCGTGATGCAGGCGACCCCGACGACCTGGCGGCTGCTGCTCGACGGCGGCTGGAGCCCGCCCGCCGGATTCACCGCGCTCTGCGGCGGCGAGCGGCTGCCCGCCGAGCTCGCGCGCCGCCTGTGCGCGGCCGGCGCGCGGCTGTGGGACCTGTACGGGCCGACCGAGACGACCGTGTGGTCCTCGGTCGCGTTCCTGGAGGACGGCGAGGTGCGCGACTTCGCCCCGGTGGCCAACACGACGCTGCACGTCCTGGACGACGGACTGAACCCGGTGCCCGCCGGGGCGAGCGGAGAGCTGTGCGTCGGTGGCGACGGCGTCGCGGTCGGCTACCACCGCAGGCCGGCGCTGACCGCCGACAGGTTCGTCCCCGACCCCTACGGCACCGTGCCGGGCGGACGGCTGTACCGCACCGGCGACGTCGCCCGGCGGCACCCGGACGGCAGGATCGAGATCCTCGGCCGCACCGACGACCAGATCAAGATCCGCGGACACCGGGTCGAGCCTGGCGAGGTCGAGGGCGTGCTGGCGGCCCACCAGGGGGTGCGGTTCGCGGTGGTCCAGGCGATCGAGACCGGCGCCGGGACGAGCCTCGTCGCCCACGTCCAGCCGGTCGACCCGGCCGCGCCGCCCTCCGCGCCGGAGCTGCGTCTGCACTGCGCGCGGCTGCTCCCGCCGTACCTGATCCCGGCGGACTTCCTCGAGGTGGCGGAGTTCCCCACGACGCCCAACGGAAAGATCGACCGGGCGGCCCTGCGGGCGATGCCCGCCCCCGCGGCCACGGCGGGACGCGAACCGGGGACGCCCGCGGAACGCGCGGTGGCGGCGGCGTTCGCGGAGGTGCTCGAACGCCCGGTGGCCGACGCCGAGGCGGACTTCTTCGCCCTGGGCGGGCACTCGCTCTCGGCCAACCTGGTGGTCGGCCGCCTGCGCGCCGAGCGGGGGATCGAGCTGCCGGTCGCCGCGCTGTTCGAGGCCCGCACCGTCGAGCGCCTCGCCGCACGGCTGGAGAGCGCCGGCCGCGCCCTCCCGCCGGTGCCGGTCGCGCCGCGGACCGGTCCCGCGCCGCTCTCGTTCGCGCAGCGGCGGATGTGGTTCCTGCACCAGCTCGACCCGGAGGGCACCTCCTACCTGGAGCCCCTCGCGGTGAGGGTGCCGGGCCCGCTGGACCCCGACCGGCTGCGTGCCGCGCTGACCGGGCTCTTCGAACGTCACGAGATCCTGCGCACCCGCTACCCGGCCGAGGGCGACGGCGAGCCGGCGCAGGTCGTCGAGCCGGCCGGGCCGGTCCCGGCGCGGATCGAGGACGGCGACCCCCGGCAGGTGCTCGCCGAGGAGATGACCCGCCCCTTCGACCTGTCCGCGGCCCCGCCGGTCCGGGTCCGCGTGGTCCGCGACGCCGGCGGCGAGCACACCGTGCTGTTCACGCTGCACCACATCGCGACCGACGACCGGTCGCACGAGGTGCTCGCCGGAGAGCTGGTCGCGGCGCTGGAGGGCAGGCCGCTGCCGCCGCTCCCGGTCCGGTACGCCGACTACGCGATCTGGCAGCGCGACCGGATGGCGGGGTCCGCCGCCGAGCTCGTCGAGCGGGAGCTGGGGTTCTGGCGGGAGCGGCTGGCCGGGATGGAGCCGACCGAGCTGCCGGCCGACCGGCCGCGCGCCGCGGTCCGCGACCCGAGAGCCGGTACGGTCAGGTTCGCCGTCCCGCCGGAGCTGGCGGCCCGCCTCGACGAACTCGGCGGCGGCCACGGGGCGACGCCGTCCATCACGCTGCTGGCCGGCTTCCTCGCGATCCTGGCCCGCTACACCGGCCAGAGCGACCTGGCCGTCGGCGTGCCGGTCTCCGCGCGGAACCGGCCCGAGCTGGACGGTCTCGTCGGCCTCTTCGTCAACACCATCGTGGTACGGGCGCCGCTCGCCGACCGGGCCACCTTCGCCGACCTGCTGGCGGAGGTCCGCACGAGCGCCACGGCCGGGTACGCGCACGCCGAGGTGCCGTTCGAGCTGGTCGTCGAGGAACTCGCGCCGCAGCGCGACCTGTCCCGCAACCCGCTGTTCTCGATCATGTTCGCCACGCACGAGGCGGCGGCCCGCCCGTCCGGAGTGGAGCTCCCCGACCTGCCGGGTGCCAAGTTCGATCTGGGCTGCCATCTGACACGGCGGCCGGACGGCGGCCTGGACGGCCGGATCGAGTACGCGGCCGCGCTCTTCGACGCCTCGTCGATGGCGGGCTTCGCCGACCACTACGTGCGGCTGCTGCGGGCGGCCGTCGCGGCACCGGACACACCCGTGCGGCGGCTGCCGCTGCTCACCGGCGCGGAGGCCGCGGCGCCCGTCCTGGCGGGCGAGCCGGTGCCGGACGACTCCGGCACCGTGCCGGAGCTGATCGCGGCCCGCGCGGCCGTCACCGAGGGGATCGCCGTCACCGGCGGCGGAACCACCCTCACCTACCCCGAACTGGACCGCGAGGCCAACCGGCTGGCCGGCCGCCTCCGCGCGCTCGGCGCCCGCCGCGGCACGCTCGTCGCGGTCCGGCTGCCGAGAACCGCCGACCTCGTCGTCGCGCTGCTGGCCGTGCTCAAATCCGGGGCGGCCTACATCCCGCTCGACCCGGCCCATCCGGCCGAGCGCCTGGCACAGGCGCTGGCGGACTCCGCCGCGCCGCTGCTGGTCGCGACCGCCGACGCCGCCCCGCTGCTTCCCGCGGGAGTCCGGCTGGTGGCGCTGGACGACCCGGCCGAGCGGGCCGGGATACGGGCCTGCCCGCCGACCGCGCCGGACGCCCGGCCGCACCCGGACGACCTGGCGTACGTGGTCTACACCTCGGGATCCACCGGCCGCCCCAAGGGGGCCATGGTCACCCACGGCGGTCTGGCCGGCTACACCCGCTGGGCCTGTGCGGAACTGCGGCCGGGGGACGGGGCGGGGTCGCCGCTGCACACCTCCATCGCCTACGACCTCGCCCTCACCTCGCTCTACCCGACGCTGGCCGCCGGAGCCCCAGTGCGGCTGGTGGACGAGGAGGCGGCCGGTGTCGAGCAGCTGGCGCGGGCGCTGGCCGACGGCCCCTACGGCGTCGTCAAGCTGACCCCGACCCACCTGGACCTGCTGGCCGGGACGCTCCCCGCCGACGTGCTGGCCGCCGCGGCCAGATGCCTGGTGGTCGGCGGCGAGGAACTGCGCGGCGAACAGCTGGCCACCTGGGCCGCGCACGCCCCGGCGACCCGGATCGTCAACAGCTACGGTCCGAGCGAGACCGCCGTCGCCTGCTGCGTGCACGTCGTGCCCGCGGGCGAGACGGCGCCGGGTCCGGTCCCGATCGGCCGGCCGATCCCCGGCGCCACCGTCCACCTGCTCGACGACGCCATGCGCGCGGTGCCGCCCGGCGTGGCCGGCGAGATCTACGTCGGCGGGCGCGGGGTCGGTCAGGGCTACCTCGGCAGCCCGCGCCTCACCGCGGACCGCTTCGTACCGGATCCGTACGCGACCGAGCCAGGGGCGCGCCTCTACCGGACCGGCGACCTCGCCCGGCGTCGACCCGACGGCACCCTGGTCTTCCTGGGGCGCGCGGACCAGCAGATCAAGATTCGCGGCTTCCGCGTCGAGCCGGGCGAGATCGAGGGCGTCCTGGCCGAGCACCCGGCCGTCCGCGCCGCCGCGGTGGTCGCCGACCGGTCCGACCCGGGCAACCCGAGGCTGGCCGCGCACATCCTCCCGGCGGGCCCCGGCGTACCGCTCTCCGAGCTCAGCACCTACCTGGCCGAGCGGCTCCCCGGTCACCTGGTGCCCACCCTGTGGGGGACCCTCGACGAGCTGCCGCTGCTCGGCAACGGCAAGCTCGACCGCCGGGCGCTGCCCGCCCTGGCCCCGCTGGGCGGCGCGGAGACCTACACCGCGCCCGCCACCCCGGCGGAGCGGACCATCGCCGAGGTGTGGGCCGAGGTGCTCGGCGCCGGCCGGGTCGGCAGGCACGACCGCTTCTTCGACCTCGGCGGGCAGTCGCTGCTCGCCACCCGGGTGGTGGCCCGGCTGCGCGAGCGGTTCCCAGTGCCGGTCTCGGTGCGGGACGTGTTCGCCGCGCCGACCGTGGCCACCCTCGCGGACCTCGTCGCCGCCCGGACGCGCGCCCAGATGGAGGAGATGTTCGGGGCGTCCGCCGGGGCGCGGCGGCCGGAGACGCCGCGGGAGACCGTCCTCTCCTCGCCCGTCACCCCCGCGGACAGGTCCCGCCCGTTGCCGCTCTCCTTCGCGCAGCGCGGCCTGTGGGTGCTGGACCAGCTGCGCCCGAACGGGACGGAGTACCTCGTGGTGACCGCGCTGCGGCTGCGCGGAGAGCTCGACGTCGACGCGCTCGGGCGGGCGCTGACCCGGGTGGCCGAGCGGCACGAGATCCTCCGCACCCGCTACGTCGCGGGCTCCGACGGCGAGCCCGCGCAGGTCGTCGACCCGCCGTCGCGGCTCCGCCCGGTCGCCGAGGACGCGGACCCGGCCGCGGTCCTCGAAGCGGAACTGGCCACGCCGATCGACCTGGCACGCGGCCCGGTGCTGCGGGTCCGGTTGATCAGGGCCGGCGCCGGCGAGCAGGTCGAGCACGTCCTGGTGCTGGTGACCCACCACATCGCCACCGACGGCTGGTCGAGCGGCATCCTGGCGACCGAGCTGGCGGACGCCTACTCGGGCCGGGACCTGCCGGAACCGGCCCTGCAGTACGCCGACTTCGCCGCCTGGCAGCGCGAGCGGTTCGCCGGGCAGGCGCTGGACGGCGCACTGGCGCACTGGCGCGGCAGGCTCACCGGCCTGGAGCCGACCGAACTGCCCACCGACCGGCCCCGTCCCCCGGTCGGCGACCACCGGGGGGCGGTCCTCCGCTTCGACGTGCCGCCCGCGCTGGCCGGGGCGCTGGAGGAGATCGGCAGGCGGGCCGGGGCCACCCCGTTCACGACCTACCTGGCGGGCTTCTACGCGCTGCTCGCCCGTCACACCGGGCGGCGGGACCTGGCGGTCGGCGTGCCGATGTCCGGCCGCGACTCCGCCGAGGCCGAGGGGCTGATCGGCTTCTTCGTGAACACCGTCGTGCTGCGCGCCGACCTCACCGGAGACCCGTCGTTCAGCACGCTGCTCGGCCGGGTCCAGGACGTCGTCGCCGAGGCGTACCAGCACGACGAGCTGCCGTTCGAGCGGCTGGTGGAGGAGCTGGCACCGAGCCGCGACCTGTCCAGGCACCCGCTGTTCCAGCTGCTCTTCGCGTTCCGGGAGGAGGGCGAGGAGCGGTTCCGGCTGCCCGGGCTGGACGTCTCGCCCGAGCCGGTGCCGTGGCGCACCGCCAAGTTCGACCTCACCATGGAGCTGACCCGGCGCGCCGACGGCGGCCTGACCGGCGAGATCGAGTACGCGACCGCGCTCTTCGACCGGGCCACCGCCGACCGGCTCGCCCGCCACTACCTGACCCTGCTGACCTCGGCGGCGGCCCGGCCGGACGGCGCGCTCGGGGAGCTGGAGCTGCTCGACGACGCGGAGCGGCACGCGCTCACCGCCGGTGCCGGCGGCCCCGTCCGGAGCAGGCCCGACCTCGGCCTGCCCGAGCTGGTCGCCCGCCAGGCGGCCCTGGCCCCCGGCCGGGTCGCGGTGGAGTGTGACGGGGCCGCGCTCACCTACGGTGACCTGGACGCCGCCGCCAACCGGCTCGCTCACCACCTGCGGGCCGCCGGCATCCGCCGTGACGACGTGGTGGGCGTCTGCCTGCCCCGGCGACCGGAGCTGGTCGTGGCGCTGCTCGGGGTGCTGCGCGCCGGAGCGGCCTACCTTCCGCTCGACCCCGCCCACCCGGCCGACCGGCTGGCCTGGATGCTCCGGGACTCCCGGGCGCGGCTGGTCGTCGTCGGCGCCGAGCCGTCTCCGGCGAGCGGCCACGGCACGCCGGTGCTGAACCTGGCCGCCGAGCGGGCCGGCATCGACGCCCGCCCCGGCGAATCCGCGCCGGTCGGCACCGACCTGGACGGGCTGGCGTACGTCATGTACACCTCCGGCTCCACCGGCCGGCCCAAGGGGGTGGCCGTACCGCACCGCGGCATCCGCAACCGGGTGCTGTGGACGGTCCACGAGCACGGGCTCGGCGCCTCGGACCGGCTCCTGCAGAAGACGTCGGTCACCTTCGACGCCTCCGTCTGGGAGTTCCTCGGACCGCTGGTGTCCGGTGGCACCGTGGTGCTCCCGCCGGACGGGACCGAGCGCGACCCGGCGAGCATGGTCGAGGCGCTGGTCCAGGGCCGGATCACCGTGCTCCAGGGCGTCCCCTCCTTCCTGCGGACGCTCGCCGACGAGCCGGGCCTGGAACGCTGCGGCACGCTCCGGCTGCTCTTCTCGGCCGGTGAGCCGCTGCCCGGCGAGCTCGCCGCCCGCCTGTCCACCCGGCTGAGGACGGCGCTGGTCAACACCTACGGCCCGACCGAATGCTCGATCGACGTGACCGCGTGGTCGTACGAGCCCGGCGACGGACCCGGCATCGTGCCGATCGGCAGGCCGCTGGACAACACCCGCGTGGTCGTCCACACGCCGGACGGCAGGCTCGCCCCGGTCGGCACGCCGGGTGAGCTGCACGCCGCGGGGGACGGCCTGGCCCGCGGCTACCTCGGAAGGCCGGGACTGACCGCCGACCGGTTCGTACCCGACCCGTACGGGCCGCCGGGCGCCCGCGCCTACCGCACCGGCGACGTGGTGCGCCGCAGGACCGACGGCGCGCTGGAGTTCCTCGGCCGGGCCGACCGCCAGGTCAAGATCCGCGGTGTCCGGATCGAGCTGGACGAGGTCGAGGCCGTGCTGTCCCGGCATCCCGCGCTCGCCGCGGCCGTGGTCGAGGCCAGGCGGGGACCCGACGGCCTGCCCCGGCTGGTCGGCTACCTGGTGGCGCGGGGCGAGGCGCCTGCGCGGCGGGAGATCCGCGAGTTCCTGCTCGCGCGGCTGCCCGAGCCGTACGTGCCCTCGGTGCTGCTCACCGTGGACCGCCTGCCGCGGACCTCCAGCGGCAAGATCGACCGGGCCGCGCTGCCCGACCCGGACGGCGTCCGGCTCCCCGGCCGGGCCGTCCCCGCGGCGCCGCGCACCCCGGCCGAGAAGATCGTGACGGATGTGATGGCCGAGGTGCTCGGGCTCGACGTGGTCGGGACCGGCGACGACTTCTTCGACCTGGGCGGCCACTCGCTGCTGGCGATCCGGATCGCGGCCCGGCTGCGGGCCGCGTTCGGCGTCGCCCTGCCGGTCCGCGCCGTGTTCGAGGACCGCACCGCCGCCGCGCTGGCGGCCAGGGTCGACGGCCTCGGCGTCCAGGCCGCCGGCGAGATCGTCCCGCTGGACGCGGAACGGCGGGCCGGACCGGTCCCGCTCTCCTTCGCCCAGCAGCGACTGTGGTTCCTCGATCTCCTCGACCAGGGCGGCCGGTATCACGTGACCTGGGCGTTCCGGCTGTCCGGGCGGCTGGACGCGGACGCCCTGGCCGGCGCGCTGACCGGGCTGTTCGCCCGGCACGGCGCCCTGCGCACCCGCTACCCGACCGGGCAGGACGGCGGCGCGGTCCAGATCGTGGATCCGGCCGCCCCCGTTCCGCTGCAGGTCGTCGACCTGTCCGGCGCGGACTCCGAACGGGTGGCCACGCTCGTCCGCTCGCTCGCCGAGCGGCCCTTCGACCTGGCCGGGCAGGTGCCCGCGCTGCCCTACCTGATCAGGCTCGGCGCCCGGGAGCATGTGTTCCTGCTGGTCATGCATCACATCGTCGCCGACGCCTGGTCCGAGCAGATCATGGCGCGCGAGCTCTCCGAGCTCTACGAGGCCCGGGTGCAGGGCCGGCCGACGGTGCTCGGGCCACCCCCGCTGCAGTACGCCGACTACGCGTCCTGGCAGCGTTCCCGGCTGACCGGCGAGGTGCTGGACCGTGAGCTGGATCACTGGCGTGATCGGCTGGCCGGACTGCAGCCGCTGGAACTGCCCGCCGACCGGCCCCGGCCGCCGGTACGCCGGGGCCACGGCGCGACCGTCACCTGCGACATCCCCGCCGAGATCGCGCAGCCGCTGCTGGCGCTCGGCCGGCGGCAGGGCGCGACCGCGTTCATGACCTTCCTGAGCGTGTTCGCCGCGATGCTCGGCCGCTACACCGGTGCCACCGACGTGGCGATCGGCACGGTCGTCGCCGGTCGCGGCCAGGCGGAACTGGACGACGTCGTCGGGTTCTTCGTCAACACCGTCGTGGTGCGGGTGGACCTGGCCGGCGATCCGACGGTGACGACCCTGATCGGCCGGGTCAGGGAGAGCGCGCTGGACGCCTTCAGCCACGACGAGCTGCCCTTCGACCGGCTGGTGGAGGGGCTGGCCCCGCAGCGGGACCTGTCCCGCTCACCGCTGTGCGACGTCACGTTCGGGCTGCGCGAGCAGGCGCCGGAACCGCCGCGCCTGACGGGGCTCGACGTGCGGCCGGTCGCCGTCGAGCGGACCACGGCCAAGTTCGATCTCACCTTCGGCCTCGTCGCCGGCGCCGACGGCGGCTACCGGGCCGAGCTGGAGTACGCCACGGACCTGTTCACCGAGGCGACGATCCACCGCCTCGCCGGACATTTCCGGACCCTGGTGGAGTCGGCGGCGACGGCACCGGAGCGGCCCGTCAGCCGCCTCGACATGCTGGACCCCGCCGAGCGCGGACGGCTGCTGCGGGACTGGAACCCGCGGGCCACGCCGGCCGCGCGCGAATCCCTGCACGAGGCGTTCGCCGCCCAGGCCGCCCGCACCCCGGACGCGCCCGCGGTCGAGTACGCCGGTGAGCGCCTGACCTACGCCGAGCTGGACGACCGGGCCGCCGCGCTGGCCGGGCGGCTGCACGCCGCGGGGGTGCGCCCCGAGGACCCGGTGGCCGTCTACCTGGACCGGTCACCGGCGGCGGTGACCGCGCTGCTGGCCGTGCTGCGGGCGGGCGGGGTGTACGTGCCGCTGGACACCGCGCAACCCGCCGAACGCCTGGCGGCGATGCTCGGCGACCTGCGGCCCGCGGCGGTGCTCACCGACCGCCGGACGCTCCCCCTGCCCGTCTCGGTCCCGGTCCTCACCGTCGGAGGGACGGCCGGCGAGGCGGGGGACGCGCCCCCCGGCGACCTCCCACCCGGCGACCCCGGTCGCGCCGCGTACATGATCTACACCTCGGGCTCGACCGGCCGGCCGAAGGCGGTCGTCGTCCCGCACGGCGCGTACACCCACCACTGCCGCGTCCACGCGGACGCGCACGACATCCGTCCCGGGGACAGGGTGCTGCTGCACGCGCCGCTCATCTTCGACCCGGCGATGGCGCAGATGGGCGCCACCCTGCTGGCGGGCGCCACCGTGGTGATCGGCGCCCCGGGCGTCGTCGCCCCCGCCGACCTGCCGGACCTGCTGGCCGAGACCGGGGTGACCCATGTCGCGCTCGCGGCCACCTACTACCGCGACGTGATGACCGGCATCCGGCCCGGCGACCCGAGGCCGGCCGCGCTGCGCGTGCTGGCCGTCGGCGGCGAGGCGGTCGGTTACCAGGACGCCCGGCTCTGGCTGGCCACCGGCCTGCCCGCCAGGTTCCTCTGCGTGTACGGCCCGACCGAGGCCACCATCGGCGGCCTGTGCCATCCCGTGACCCCGGCCGAGGTGGCCGCGGCGGCCCCGGACGCGGGCCTGCCGATCGGCCGCCCGCTGCCGGGCACCCGGGCCTACGTGGTGGACGCGGCGTTCAACCCGGTGCCCGTCGGCGTGGTCGGCGAGCTCTGCCTGGGCGGCCCGAGGGTCAGCCGGGGGTACCTGCGGCAGCCGGGGCCGACCGCCGATCGTTTCGTCCCCGACCCGTTCGGCGAGGAGCCCGGAGAACGGTTGTACCGGACGGGAGACCAGGTCAGGTACCGTCCCGACGGGGTGATCGAGTTCATCGGCCGGATCGACGCCCAGGTGAAGCTGCGCGGGTTCCGGATCGAGCTCGGCGAGATCGAGACCGCGCTGGCCGCGCACCCCGGCGTCCAGGCGGCCGCCGCGGCGGTGCAGGAACTCGCGCCGGGCGACCACCGGCTGGTGGGATACGTGGTGCCGGTGCCCGGGGCCGGGACCGACTCCGGGCCGTCGTCGCCGGAGCTCCGCGCCCACCTGCGCGACCGGGTGCCGGAGTATATGGTGCCCGCGCTGTTCGTGACGCTGGACGGGCTGCCCGCGACCGCGGGCCAGAAGGTGGACCGCCGCGCGCTGCCGGTGCCCGACCCGGGCACCGCCCTCGCGCCGGAGGAGGCGGTCCCGCCGGGCACCGAGGTGGAGGAGGCCATCGCCGGCGCCTGGGCCGACGTGCTGGGCCTGCCCGCCGTCGGCGTGGAACACGACTTCTTCGAACTCGGTGGCCACTCGCTGCTCGCCACCCGCCTGATGGCCCTGCTGCAGGACCTGTTCGGACTGGAGATCCCGCTACGCGTCCTGTTCGAGGCCACCACCGTCCGCGCGCAGGCCACCGCGCTGGAAGGGCTGGCCGAGGCCGCCGCCCCCACATCGTACGAGGGAAGAGACGATGAGCACTGACGTGACCAAGCCGGAGACGAGCGCGGGCGCCGGGCTGCTGAGGGATCGCCTGCGTTCCCGGCGCGCGGCGGGGCGGGAGGGCGTCGTCCCGGTCCTGCCTCCCGGCGTTCCACCGCCGCTCTCCTTCGCGCAGCGGCAGTTCTGGGTGCTGGACCGGCTCCGCCCGGGGGGCACCGACTACCTGGTGCCGCTGGTGATCCGGCTACACGGTGACCTCTCCGGCGTCGACCTGGGCGCGGCCCTCGACGAACTGGTACGTCGCCACGAGATCCTGCGCACCCGCTACACCACCGAGGGGCCCGACGCCGAACCGATCCAGACGATCGACCCGCCGGGACCGGTGGATCTGGTCTTCGACGACCTCACCCCGGCCGAGTTCGACGCCCTGCTGGAGGCCGAGACCGGCACGCCGTTCGACCTCGCCGCGGGCCCGATGCTGCGCGCCAGGCTGGTACGGCTGGCACCCGAGGAACACGTACTGGTCCTCATGCTGCACCACATCGCCGTCGACGGCTGGTCGGGCGGCCTGCTGGTACGCGAGCTGGCCGCGCTGGCCACCGGAGAGGAGTTGCCCGCGCCCGGTCTGCGGTACGCCGACTTCGCGGCCTGGCAGCGCGACCAGCTCTCCGGTGAACGGCTGGAACGCGACCTCGACCACTGGACGGAGACCCTCCGCGACCTGCCGGCGCTGGAACTGCCGACGGACCGGCCGCGCCCGGCGGTGTGGGAACCGGCGGGGGAGACCGTCCGGTTCGACATCCCCGCCGAGATCGGGCACCGGGTCCGGGTCCTGGCCAGGGAGCACCGGGCCACGCCCTTCATGGTCTACCTGGCGGCGTTCTGGTCGCTGCTGCACCGGTACACCGGCCAGGCCGACTTCGCCGTCGGCAGCCCGGTGGCCGGCCGGACCCGCGCGCAGACGCACGACGTGATCGGCCCGTTCGTCAACCTGCTCGTGCTGCGAGCCGACCTGTCCGGCGACCCGACGTTCGCCGAGCTGCTCGATCGCGCCCGCGGTACGGCCCTTGAGGCCTTCGCCCGCCAGGACGTCCCGTTCGAGCGGGTCGTCAACGCGCTGGCGGCCGGCCGGGACCTGTCCACCCACCCGCTGGTCAGCGTCAACCTGACCCTGCAGAACAACGAACCGCTGAGCTTCACGGCCGGGGCGGTCTCCGGCGAGCTGGTCCCGGTCCTGGCGCGCCAGGCCAAGTTCGACCTGAGCTGGACGCTGGAGGAGAGGCCGGACGGTTCGGTCGCGGGCGAGGCCACCATCGCACGCGCGCTGCTCGACCCGGACACCGCGCGGCGGATGGCCGAGCACTACGTCCGCCTGCTCGGCGCGGCCGTCGCCGACCCCGGGACGCGGGTGAGCGAACTGCCGCTGCTGGGCGCCGCGGAACTCGACCGGCTGGTCCGCGGGCCGGTCGTCCCGGCGCTCGGCGAGCCCTGCCTGCACGAGCGCTTCGCCGCCCGGGTGCGGGAGCGGCCCGGCGCGATCGCGGTGACCTTCGACGGCCGGCACCTGACCTACGCCGATCTGGAGGCCAGGGCCAACCGGCTGGCGCACCGGCTGGCGGAGTTCGGCGTGGGCCGCGAGGACCTCGTGGGGATCTGCCTGCCGCGCGGCGTCGACATGCTGGTCGCCGTCCTCGCGGTGCTCAAGGCCGGGGCGGCCTACCTGCCGCTCGATCCGGACCACCCGGCCGAGCGGATCGAATTCCTCATCCGGGACGCCGCCGCCCGTGTCGTGGTCACCGAGACCGCGCTGGCGGAACGGGTGTCCGGGCACCGCCTGTGTCTGGACGACGCCGACGAGATCGGCCGCATCGCGGCGCTGCCCGCCGAGGCGCCCGCGCTCCGGACGCACCCCGGCGATCTCGCCTACGTCATCTACACCTCCGGGTCCGCGGGCCGCCCCAAGGGTGTCCAGGTGACCCACGCCAACGCGGTCCGCCTGTTCACCGTGACCGAGGACGACTACGGCTTCGGCCCGGACGACGTCTGGGCGCTGTTCCACTCCTACGCCTTCGACTTCTCGGTCTGGGAGATGTGGGGCGCGTTCCTGTACGGCGGACGCCTCGTCGTCGTCCCCTACGAGGTGTCGCGCTCGCCCTGGGACCTGGCCGTGCTCCTCGCCGACGAGGGCGTGACCGTGCTCAACCAGACACCGTCGGCGTTCCGCTCGCTGGTCGATCTGGCCAGGCGCGGTGAGGCCGCCCTCGACCGGCTCCGGCTCCGGCTGGTGATCTTCGGCGGGGAGGCGCTCGACGTCGGCATGCTCGAACCCTGGTGGAACAGGTACGGCGCCGAGCGGCCGAGGCTCGTCAACATGTACGGCATCACCGAGACGACCGTGCACGTCACCTACCGGCCCCTCGGCCCGGCCGATCTGGCGGGGGACCGCAGCCCGATCGGGCGGCCCCTCGGCGACCTCACCCTGCACGTGCTCGACGGGCGGATGCGTCCCGTGCCGGTCGGCGTGCCGGGTGAGCTGCACGTGGGCGGCGCCGGTGTCGCCCGCGGCTACCTCGGCCGTCCCGCGCTGACCGCGGACCGCTTCGTGCCCGATCCCTTCGGGCCGCCGGGCTCCCGGCTCTACCGCTCGGGAGACCGGGCGAGGTGGCGGCCGGACGGCGACATCGGCTTCCTCGGCCGCCTCGACGACCAGGTGAAGATCCGCGGGTTCCGGATCGAGCTCGGCGAGGTCGAGGCGTGCCTGTCCGGCCATCCGGACCTGGACGACGCCGTCGTCACCGTGGACGAGAGCGTGCCCGGCGAACACAGGCTCATCGGCTACGCCGTGCCTAGGGACAGCGCGCGGATCGGCGCGGCGGAGCTGCGCGCGTACACGGTCGAGCGGCTGCCCGGCCACATGGTCCCGGCCGCCTTCGTGATCGTCCCGAAGCTGCCGCTGACCGCCAACGGCAAGGTCGACCTGCGGGCGCTGCCCGCCCCCGACGGCTCGCGGCAGGACCGGGGCGACGGCTACGTCCCGCCGCGGACCGAGGCGGAGACGGCGATGGCCAGGATCTGGGCCGAGGTGCTCGGCATCGAGCGGGTCGGCGTGGACGACAACTTCTTCGAGCTCGGCGGCGACTCGATCCGCGCGGTCCGCCTCGTCGGGGCGCTGCGCGCCGGCGGCCTCGACTACTCCGTGCAGAGCCTGTTCCGGCATCAGAACATCGCCGACCTGATCCTGGGGGGCGACGGCGACGCGACCCGCGTCGAGCGGGCCGGCACGCCGCCGTTCGCGCTGATCGGCGCGGAGGACCGGGCGAAGGTGCCGGCCGGAGTGGTGGACGCCTATCCGATGGCGCGGGTCCAGGCCGGCATGGTCTACGAGCTGCTGGCCGATCCGGACGGCAACCCCTACCACAACATCACCAGCTACCTGATCCGTGATCCCGGCGTCTTCGACGCCGCGGCGTTCGCCGCCGCGACCGAAGAGGTCGTGGCCCGGCACGACATCCTGCGCACCTCGTTCGACCTGGCGACCTTCTCCGAACCGCTGCAGCTCGTGCACGACCGGGTGGAGGTCGAGGTCGGGTACGCGGACCTGCGCGGTGAGTCGCCGGACGAGCGGGAGGCGAGCATGACGGCGTTCCGGGCGGCGGAGCGCGCACGGCTCTTCGACCTCGGCGCGGCACCGCTGCTGCGCGTCCACGCGCACCAGGTCGGCGACGACCGGTGGTACTTCTCGATCACCGAGTGCCACGCGATCCTGGACGGCTGGAGCCACAACTCGATCATCACCGAGGTGCTCGACCTCTACCGGGCGATCCGCGACGGCCGGCCGGTGCCCGCCGAGGAGCCGAGCGCCGTCAGGTACGCCGACTTCATCGCGCAGGAGCGGCACAGCCTGACCGGCCGGGCCGACCGGGCGTTCTGGCGGGACCGGCTGGGCGGCGCGAACCGGCTGACCATCCCCGCCGCCTGGGCCGACCCGGACGGGCCGGGGGCGTACTCGACGGTCGTGCCGTTCCACGACATCGAGGCCGAGCTGCGGCGGGTGGCCACGTCGGCGGGGACGTCGCTGAAGAGCGTGCTGCTCGCCGCGCACGTCGCCGTGTGGCGGGCGGTCGCCGGTCCGGGGCCGTTCTACTGCGGCCTGGTGTGCAACGGCCGTACCGAGGTCGAGGGCGGGGACCGGGTCCGCGGCATGTTCCTCAACCCGGTGCCCTTCGTCGCCCCGGCCGGGGCGGCCACCTGGCGCGAGCTGGTCGAGGCGGTGTTCGCCGAGGAGGTCGAACTGTGGCCGCACCGCCGCTTCCCGCTGCCCGAGATGCAGCGCGAGTTCGGCGACGGGCAGCGGGTGCTCGACGTGGCCTTCAACTACCTCGACTTCCACGTACTGGACCGGGAGACGGTCGACACCTCCGGCAGCACCGACGTCAGTCCGAACGAGTTCCCGCTGGCGGTCATGAGGGGCGCCCAGGGGCTGGTGATCGCCACCAAGTCGTCGTGGGTCGGGCGCCCGTACGCCGAGCTGCTCGCCCGGATGTACCGGCGGGCGCTGACCCTGATGATCGCCGATCTCGACGGCGACGCCGGTGTGTCACTGCTCCCGGCGCGCGAGCGGGAACGGCTGCTGACCGGCGGGGTGGACCGGACCCGGGCGCCCCGGCCGCGCCGGGGTGTGCACGAGCTCTTCGCCGAGCAGGCCGCGCGGATCCCCGACGCGGTGGCGGTCGAGGCGGCGGGTGCCACGCTGACCTACCGGGAACTGCGCGACCGCGCCTGGCGTTGGGCGGCCGGCCTGCGCCAGGCGGGCGTGCGCGCCGGGGACCTGGTCGGGGTGTGCCTGCCCAGGGAACCCGACCTGGTGGCGGCCGTGCTCGGCGTCCTCGCGGCGGGCGCGGCGTACGTCCCCATCGACCCCGGGCACCCGGCCGACCGGATCGCCGCGCTGGTGCGCGACGCCGGGCCGCGGGTCGTGGTGAGCGGCACCGAGATCGCCGGGGCCGTCGTGGTCACCCCCGACCGGATAGGTCACGCCGAGCCGGTCGCCGAGCCGCACCGGCCCGATCCGGAGGAACTGGTCTACGTCGTGTACACCTCCGGGTCGACCGGCCGCCCCAAGGGGGTGATGGTCCGGCACGGCGCGCTCGCCGACCGGGTCTGGTCGATGCGGCGGAACCTCGGCCTGGCCGTTCACGACGTGGCGGCCGCGGTCGTGCCGATGGTGACCGACGTCTGCCAGCTCGCCGTCTTCACCACCCTCGCAGGCGGCGGCCACCTGGTGCTGGCCGGTGAGGACCTCGGCCGGGACCCGGTCTCGCTCGCCGGGCTGCTGCGCGGCAGCGGCGCCAGGTTCCTGCAGGCCTCGCCCACCACCTGGCGGATGCTGACCGAGTCGGGCTGGTCCCCGCCCGCCGGATTCCGGCTGCTGTCCGGGGGGGAGGCGATGAGCGCCGACCTGATGACCCGGCTGCGCGCCACCGACGCCCAGGTCTGGGACATGTACGGCCCGAGCGAGGCGACCGTCTTCGCCTTCGGCACCCGGATGACCGATGACGGGCCCGTCTGGGTGCCGGCCGCCGACACCACCGTGTACCTGCTCGACCGGGACTCCGAACCGGTGCTCGACGGGGTGTCCGGAGAGATCTTCGTCGGTGGCGACGGGCTGGCCCGGGGGTATCTCGGCAGGCCCGCCACCACCGCGGACGTGTTCCGGCCCGACCCGTTCGCCGCCGGGCCGGGCGGCAGGATGTACGCCACCGGCGACATCGGCAGGCGCGGCCGCGACGGCCGGATCGAGATCCTCGGCCGGCGCGACCACCAGCTCAAGATCCGCGGGTTCCGGGTCGAGCTCGGCGAGGTGGAGAACACCCTCGCCGGCCACCCGGACGTCCGGGCCGTGGTGGTGCACCCGGTCCCCGGGCCGCAGGGCGAGCAGCGGCTCGCCGCCTACCTGATCCTCCTCGGCGGCGGCGCCGCCGAGGAGGTGCGCCGCCACGCCGACCGGGTGCTGCCCGGGTACATGGTGCCGACCCACTTCGTGGTCCTGGAGTCCTTCCCCCGCCTGGCCAACGGCAAGGTCGACCGGGCCGCGCTGCCGGTGCCCGGTTCCGACCGGCCGAGGGTGACCACGCGGTACGAGCCGCCGGACGGCCCGGTCGAGACGGCGATCGCCGAGGTCTGGGCCGACGCGCTGGGCGTCGAGCGGGTGGGCCGCGACGACGACTACTTCAAGCTGGGCGGCCACTCGCTCCTCATGCTCCGGATCGTCGCCCGGCTGGCCGGGGAGCACCGCGTCGAGGTGACCTTCCGCGACTTCCTGGAACACCGCACGGTACGCGGCCTGGCGGCCGCCGCCGCGACGGAGCGGACGAGGCCGTCGGTGCTGCTCCGGCTCAACGACCAACAGGAGGGCACGCCGCTGTTCTGCGTCCACCCCGGCGGCGGGAGCGCCCACTGGTACCGGCATCTCGCCGAGGTGTACGCGCCGGAACGGCCCCTGGCGGCCTTCGAGTGGCCCGGGCTGCACGGCGACCACGGTCACGCCACGAGCGTGCCGGAGATCGCGGCCGTCTACCTGGCGGAACTGCGGGCGGCGCGGCCGAAGGGCCCGTACCACATCCTCGGCTGGTGCGCCTCCAGCGGTATCGCCTGGGAGATGGCCCGCCAGCTGCACGAGATCGGTGAACGGCCCCGGCTGATCCTGATCGACCCGTTCGAGTACGCCTCGGCCGGCGTCAACCCGCTGCTGGCCAACCTGGAGGTGCTGCGCCGGGCCGAGGGGCTGCTCGCGGACCTGCGGGACGGGGCGGGCGGCGAGCAGGCGCGTGCCGAGGTCATGGCCGTGCTGCGCGAGGTGATCGATGACGGCGACCTGCTGGTCGACGGCGAGGACCTCGACCTCGGCGAGGGCTGGACGCACTGGCTGCGCTCCTGGCGGGAGATGCTGGAGGCCCGCTCCCGCTACCGGTTCGCCGCCTACCCGGGCACGGTCGACCTGATCGTCTGCGAGGAACTCGCCGCGGGCGGCTACCAGACCATTCTCGGCCGGTCGTTCGACGACTACCTGGACCAGTGGCGGCGGCAGGCCGCCGGGGTGCGGGTGCACCGCGTCCCCGGCGACCACCGGACGGCGCTCTTCCCGCCGCAGGTGTCCATCCTGGCGACCGCGCTGACCGCGGTCATCGACAACCACGAGGAGTGAGTCATGGTCGGTTCCCGTGATGTGATCTCGCTGCGCGACCTTGCGGACGTCGACATCGAGTCGATCGTCCGGCGCGGTGTCGACCTCGCCGCGGACCCGGAGGCGCACGACGCCCCGCTGCGCGGCCGGATCGTCGGCGTCTACTTCAGCAAGACCTCCACCCGCACCCGGACCTCCTTCACCGTCGGCGCGCTGCGGCTCGGCGCGCAGGTGATCACCTACGGGCCCGGCGACCTGCAGCTCAACACCGGTGAGACGCTGGAGGACACCGCGAGGGTGCTCGGTGGCATGCTGGACGGCCTGGTCGTCCGCACCGCCGGGCCGCAGCGGGAGATGCGGACGCTCGCCGAGCACTGTCCCGCCGTCGTCAACGCGATGAGCGCCGAGGAGCACCCCACGCAGGCCCTGGCCGATCTCACCACGATGTCGGCCAGGTTCGGCGGTCTCAAGGGGCTGCGCGTGCTCTACGTCGGTGAGGGCAACAACACCGCGGTCGCGCTCGCCTACGCGCTCTCCCGGTTCCCCCGCGTCGAGCTGGAGTTCCGCACCCCTCGCGGGTACGGCCTCACGCCGGACGTGCTCGCGGAGGCGTCCGCGCTGGCCGCGCGATCCGGCGGCGGTGTCCGGGAGAGCCACGACATGCTGTCGCTGCCCGCCCAGGTCGACGTCGTCTACACCACCCGCTGGCAGACCACCGGGACCAGCAAGCCCGACCCGCGATGGCGGGAGGTCTTCGCACCGTTTCAGGTGGATGTGTCTCTCATGTCCCGTTACTCGGACGCCTGCTTCATGCACGACCTGCCGGCGCATCGTGGCGAGGAGGTGACCGCCGAGGTGCTGGACGGCCCGTCAAGTATCGCCTTCGAGCAGGCGCGTAACAAGCTGCACAGCGCCATGGCGGTGCTGGAATGGTGTCTGGCCCGGTAGCGCGTACCGCCTGCCGCCCTACCCAGACAGAAAGGTGTGTCTCGCCCATGAGAATTCTCGTCACCGGCGGTGCCGGCTTCATCGGGTCCCATTTCGTGCGCACCACCCGGGACGCCCGGATCACCGTGCTCGACCGGCTCACGTACGCCGCGGACCTGGCCAACCTGGAGGGAGTGCCGCACGATCTCGTCCAGGGCGACATCTGCGACGCCGAACTGCTCGGCCGGGTGGTCCCGGGCCATGACGTCGTGATCAACTTCGCGGCCGAGTCGCACGTCGACCGGTCGATCGAGGGGGCCGGCGAGTTCGTCCGCACCAACGTGCTCGGCACCCAGACGCTGATGCAGGCCTGCCTGGACGCGGGTACGCCGAGGGTCGTCCAGGTCTCGACGGACGAGGTGTACGGGTCGATCGAGACGGGCTCCTGGGACGAGGACGCCCCGCTCCGCCCGCGCTCGCCGTACGCCGCGGCCAAGGCGGGTGGTGACATGATCGCCCGCGCCTACGCGATCACGCACGGGCTGCCGGTGTCGATCACCAGGTGCGGCAACAACTACGGGCCGTACCAGTTCCCGGAGAAGGTCATCCCGCTCTTCGTCACCAACCTGCTGGAGGGCAGGAAGGTCCCGCTGTACGGCGACGGCGGCAACATCCGCGACTGGATCCACGTCGACGACCACTGCCGGGGCATCCGCCTGGTCGCCGAACAGGGCGAGCCCGGCGAGGTCTACCACATCGCGGGCACCGCCGAGCTGACCAACCTGGAACTCACCCAGCGGCTGCTGGACGCGCTGGAGGCCGACTGGACCATGGTCGAGCGGGTGACCGACCGCAAGGGGCACGACCGTCGCTACTCGCTCGACGACACGAAGCTGCGCGCTCTCGGCTACCGGCCGCTGACCGCGTTCGAGGACGGCCTGGCGGAGACCGTCCGCTGGTACGCCGACAACCCCTCCTGGTGGAAGTCCAAGCGCGCCGCCGGCTGAGTCACCGCGGGTCGTCGAGCAGGCCCGCGTCGTGGACGAGCAGCGCGATCTGGACCCGGTTGTTGAGGTCGAACTTGGTGAGGACGCTGGACACGTGCGTCTTCACCGTGGCCAGGCTGAGGTGGAGCATGGCGCCGATCTCGGCGTTGGATTTGCCCTGCCCGACCGCGATGGCCACCTCGCGTTCCCGGTCGGCCAGCCGGGCCAGCCGCTCCCGCGCCCGGGTGCGGCGCTCGTTCTCGCCGTCGTCGGCGACCCGGGCGATGAGGCGCCGCGTCACGGCGGGGGAGAGCACCGGGTTGCCCAGGGTGACCTGGCGCACCGCGGCCACGATCTCCGCGGGCGGGGTGTCCTTGAGCAGGTAGCCGGCCGCTCCCGCGCGCAGCGCGCGCAGCACGTGGTCGTCGGCGTCGAAGGTGGTCATCACGATGACCTCCGGGGCGCCGGGGCGGGCGCGGAGCTCCCTGGTCGCGGTCAGCCCGTCCATGACGGGCATCCGGATGTCCATCAGGACGACGTCGGGACGGTGCAGGGCGGCCATCGAGAGCGCCTCGCTCCCGTCGCCCGCCTCCGCGACGATGCTGAGGTCGGGCGCGCCGCCCAGCATCATCACCAGCCCGGCGCGTACCAGGGGGTCGTCGTCGACGATGAGCACGCCGACCTGCCGCGGCTGCTGGGAGGTCATACCGGCCAGGGTAGCCAGGCCGACAGGCACCAGCCACCTTCGTCGGTGGGCCCGTGCTCCAGCCGCCCGCCGATCAGGGCGACCCGTTCGGCCAGGCCGACCAGCCCCTGCCCCGAGCCCTCGCCGGGCGCCGGGGGAGAGGTGGCGGGCGCGGAGTTGCGCACCTCGATCGAGAGCCACTGGCCGGGGGTCCCCGTCGTGTGCACCCACACCTGGGCCCCGGGGGCGTGCTTGCGGGCGTTGGTGAGGGCCTCCTGCACGATCCGGTAGGCGGTGCCGCCGCTCCGGCCGGAGACGGTCCCGGGAACCTCCTGGGTGAGGTTCACCCGCATCCCGGCCCGCCGGGACTCGGCGGCGAGCTCCTCGATGTCGGTCAGGGACGGCTGCAGCGACTCGCCGACCGGGGCCCGCAACACGCCGATGGCCTCCCGCAGGTCCTGCAGCGCCTGATGGGCGCTCTGCCTGATCACCTTGGCCGCGCGGGCGATGTCCTCCGCGGGGGCGTCCGGCCGGAACTCCAGCGCGCCCGCGTGCACGCTCAGCAGGGACAGCCGGTGCCCGAGGACATCGTGGATCTCCCTGGCGATCGCCTCGCGGGCGCGCTGCTGGGCCTCGGCCTCGGCCCTGGCGGCGCTCTCCCGCAGCGACAGCAGGAGCCGGCGCCGGTGGTGCACGAAGAGGCCCCAGCCGATGGCGGAGCCCTGGGTCGCGACCCCCAGCAGGAACAGCAGCTCGCGCGGCGCGCCGACCTCCTGCCTGAGCACGGCGTAGACCAGCGCGGCGATCAGGCTCAACGCGAAGACGGCGAACGTGGTCCGCGCCGCCCGGTGCACCGCCACCGTGAACAGTGCCACCAGCATCGGGCCCCCGACCAACTCGGAGAAGGCCGACAGGACGACGAGGGCCAGGGCCAGCTCGACCGGGCGGCGCCGCCGCAGCCACAGCGCGGCACAGCCGAGCACGCCGATCACCTGGTCGAGCTGGAACACCCAGGGCGACACGTCCTGGGTGGGCATCTGGATACGCTCGGCGGCCGTCATGATTCCGAAGGCCGCCGCGAAGAGGAACAGGCCGATGTCCACGAGCCAGTCGCGCACGCTGCGCCGGGACGCGGGCGACACGGGCGACACGGCGAATTCATCCATCCCGGGTAAGTCTAGGACGCGGCACGGGGACCCGGCGGCGGTGCGGCCTCCGGCGCCGCCGCCGGCCGGGGTGGCCCGCCTCATTCGTAGCCGTACTGCTCCAGCAGGTCGCCGAACTGCTCGTTGAACCTGGCCAGGTTGCGCGCGGTGAACCGCTCCTGCCAGCCGCCGCTGCGGCCCTTGTAGAAGCTCCACGAGTCGGGGTTGTAGACCCGGCCCGCGACCTCCTCCGCGTCCCGGTCGGAGCCGAGATGGCGCAGCACCCGGTTCACCGCGTCGAGCTGCCGCTCGCGGGAGCCGCCGCCCTGCGGCCCGACCAGGTCCTCGTAGCGCACCTTGCAGACCTTCGGGTGGTTGAGCAGCCAGAGCGCCTTCTCGAACTGGTCCCGGCCGAGGAACGACCGGTCCCGCAACGCGTAGTCGATCTTCTCTTCCCAGGTGGGCTTGCCGGCCAGGATCGCGCTGAAGATGTCGGCCTCGAAGAAGTTGCCGTACCCCTCCCTGGTCCGCCCCTCCAAAAAGTTGATCATGGAGACGACGGCGTCGCGCGGGTCGCGGTAGTTGAAGATGAGCGGCGGGTTCGCGGTCTCCACCCACTCGCTCAGGAAGGTGCCGTCCACCCGTTCGATGTCCAGCTCGTGGAAGATCCAGCACAGGCCGGGCGGGGTGTCGGCGAACCGGCTGTAGGGCAGGTGCGGGTTGGTGGCGAGCCCCTCGGCGTACTCGTACTTGGTGCGCCCGTACCGGTTGACCACCCGCTGGCCGAGCTGGCGCTGCCAGTGCCAGACCATCGTCCCCCAGAGCTCCTGGGCGCGCTCGGCGAACGCCTCGGTGCCCTGGAGTTCGAGGAACTCGTCGTAGTCGAGCTTGGAGAGAACCTGCGCCGCGATGGCCCTGCTCTGTTCCTCGTCGAACACGGGCACGGTGTGCGGCGCGGGCCGGGGCACGCCGACCATCTTGAAGCCCAGCTCCAGCATGAGTTCCTGCATCAGGTGGGTCCCGCTCTTCTGAAGCGAGATCACCATCGCGCGCGGTTCTCGGGTCATGTGTCCGGCTCCTTCACTCGCTGCCGTTGCGGACGCGGCGGTACAGGACGCCGTCGCTCCAGATGATGTCGATCCGGCCCCAGCGCATCGCGGAGACGACGTCGGGAAAGAACCCGCTCCCGTTCAGACCGGCACTCGTGCCGCACAGCACCGGAATCCCGCTCCACTTGTGGTACTCGCGCAGGATGACGGTCAGCGTCGGATCGTCGTCCACGCTGACCGTCTGCAGCCTGGTCGTGCCGTCCAGGTGCTGGACGGCGGGGATCCGATCCACCCACTCCGGGCGGAGGCGGTGCTCGAACAGCGCGTACGGATCCGGCGTCCCGGGATCGAACACGTCCCGCGCGCGGTCGGCCAGGCAGATCGGGGTGACCGGCCGGTGCCCGTCGCGCTGCTTCACCTCGTTGAGCAGCCGGCGCATGCCCGGGTCGACGGCGGGGGCCAGGATGCTGCGCGACCCCAGCGCCTGCGGGCCGAGCTTGGCCCGCCCGCTGAGCACGATCGCCGGCCTGCCGGTGAGGTGCAGCAGGCGGGCCAGCTCCTCCGGCCGGCACGGCGACACCGACCAGCCCGGAGGCAGGTGCGGGTGGCGGACCGGCGCGGGGCCGGCCCGCAGGTTCCAGTCGAGCGGGCGCAGGCCGCCCGCGCGGCCCAGGTGGGCCGCCGCGGCGCCGATCGCCGATCCCGAGTCGTCGGGGAAGGGCGGCACCCACATCTCGCGGATCGCCGGCTCCGCGCGGAGCGCGGAGTTCCACTTGGTGTTGAGCGCGCAGCCGCCCGCGAAGCACAGGTCGAACGGCCCGTCTCCCCGCCACTCCCGCATCCGCGACACCAGCCGCTCGACGAGGAGCTTCTCCACAAAGTCGTGCAGTCCGGCCAGGACGTCGGCGTCACCGACCCCCAGCCGGTCCATCCGCTCACGGAGTTCGCCCAGGTAGGCGTGTACGTACCGGTGGGACGGCTCGGCGGCACCGCCGCAGCCGACGACCGCCTGCCGGTACTCCCGCGCCCGAGGCGTGTCCGCCTCGAAGTGCTCGTGGAACAGCGTGCGGAGCACCGCCTGGATCTCGTCCTTGACGGTGCCCATCGCGATGTACGCCATGAGGTTCCCCGCCGCGCGGGGGCCGGGTTCGCCCTCCCCGCTCTCCCGGGGAAACGGTCCGAAATGCCGGGTGGCCATGGCGTACACGTCGCCGATGAGCGGGAACAGCGCGCCGCCGGCCTCGATCCGCCCGCCCTCGTCGACGTGGTAGAGCCGGGGGAAGGCGTCGTCGTCCCACACCAGGACCATGGCGGGCTCGCCGCGCCGGGCGAACGGGCTGGTGCAGTAGGCCGCCGCGATGTGGCTCGTCACATGCGGATAGCTGGTATATGGTCTGGGCTTCCCGCCCAGCAGGACGGTGCCCCGGTGGCCGGCCAGGGCGGGGTCGGGGGCCGACTCCGTCTCCAGGTACGGCGCCACCTCGACATCCAGCACCCGACCGCTTTTCGTGCCCGCCCAGCCGTCGACCACCCATTCGTCGACGTCGTCCACGTCGTATCCCCGGTCGGCCAGCAATTTCGGCAGGGTTTCCAGGTCCCGGACGCCGCTATAACGCGGGTTGTTGTCCAGCTGCTGGATCTCGATATTGAACTCGAGTCTGCCATCCCGGATCAGGGCGAGGCCGCCGCTCTTGGTCAGCTTGAGCCCGGCAGTAATCATCGGTCTCCTCCGCATTCGTCGCGCGGTTGCGCCGTGCCTGCCATTGATAGCGAATTAACAGCGCAAAATGCTAGGCGGCCGTTGGCGGACGGCGCCGCGGGGCGATCCTGTCGTACCAGATAAACCCCGATGCGAACCGCCTCTTCGTCCCGCTGGCGGGACAGCGAACCGACCCGACTTCCGAAAATTAAATCAGTTCCCGGCCTGCTCAAGAAAGGCGGAACACCAGCGCCGCAGGGCGCTGTGGGAGCGAAGTGTTTGCCGAAAGAGCATTGCTTGCGGAAACTTGTACGGAGCGATTCCCGTTCCTTGGTCGAGGACACCGCGGATGAGTCCGCCCATTGACGCTCGGCCCACTCAACTCGCCGTCGGTTTGGTCAGTCAGGAGCTCATATGCCGAACACATCCCAATGCCGCGTGTGCGGTGGCACTGTTCATGAGTTTTTCGACTTCGGGCGCCAGCCGTTGTCCGACGCCTTCCTCGCCCCCGGCTCCGACCTCGGCCAGGAGTTCTTCTTCCGCCTCGCCACCGGCCTCTGCGAGGCGTGCACGATGGTGCAGCTCATGGAGGAGGTGCCGCGGGACCGCATGTTCCACGAGGAGTACCCGTACTACTCCTCCGGGTCGGCGTACATGCGCGACCACTTCGAGGGGCTGGCCAAGCGCCTGCTCGCGACCGAGCTCACCGGCGAGGACCCGTTCATCGTCGAGGTGGGGTGCAACGACGGCGTGATGCTCAGGGCGCTCGCGGAGGCCGGCGTCCGGCACCTCGGCGTGGAGCCTTCCGGAGGCGTGGCCGACCTCGCCGCCGAGAAGGGGATCAGGGTCCGCAAGTCGTTCTTCGAGGAGTCGACCGCGAAGGAGATCCTCGCCGCGGAGGGGCACGCCGACGTCATCTACGCGGCCAACACGCTCTGCCACATCCCCTACATCGGATCGGTCCTGTCCGGTGTCGCCGCGCTGCTGGCGCCGACCGGGGTGTTCGTCTTCGAGGACCCCTACCTCTCCGACATCGTGGAACGGACCTCGTTCGACCAGATCTACGACGAGCACTTCTTCTTCTTCACCGTGCGGTCGGTCGGCGCGATGGCCGCCGCGCACGGGCTGGAGCTGGTGGACGTGGAGCGGCTCCCGGTGCACGGCGGGGAGGTTCGCTACACGCTGGCTCCCGCCGGGTCGCGGCGGCCGTCCGCCGCGGTGGCCGAGCTGCTGGCGGAGGAGGACGCGCGCGGGCTCGGCGAGACGGCCACGCTGCGCCGGTTCGGGGAGAACGTGCTGAAGATCCGCGAGGACCTCACCGCACTGCTGCGCCGCCTTCGCGACGAGGGCAGGTCGGTGGTCGGGTACGGCGCCACGGCGAAGAGCGCGACCGTGACGAACCTCTGCGGCATCGGGCCCGACCTGGTCTCCTTCGTCTGCGACAGCACCCCCACCAAGCAGGGGCGGCTCACCCCTGGTACGCACATCCCGGTGCGGACGCCCGAGGACTTCGCGCGGCCCTACCCCGACTACGCCCTGCTGTTCGCCTGGAACCACGCCGAGGAGATCATGGCGAAGGAGCAGGAGTTCCGGGACGCGGGCGGCAAGTGGATCCTGTACGTCCCGGACGTGCGGATCGTGTGACCCCTCCCCGGCCCGCGAGCCGGGACCTTCCCCGCCTGTACCGGCTCGCTGAACGCGACGGTCGTGTCGCCTTCGCCGATGCCCGCTTGAAGGAGAGCTTGATGACCGCACACGCGACCGGATTCGGCCCGTCCTCCGACGGCACGGGGCTGTCCGCCGACATCTTCAACTCCACCGTGGCCGGGTTCGCGATCGCCGCCGCGTGGGAGGTGGGCGCGTTCGACGTGCTGAACGACCACGGTGTGATCGATGTCCCCGCGTTCTGTGAGAAGCACAACCTGCATCTGCCGTCCATGCGGAGCATGTTCGCCGCGCTCGGCTCGGCCGGCGTGGTGGTCCGCGACGCTGCGGACGGCGGTGCGGGCGGCGGCGCGGACACGGTGCGTGCCGGTTCGGCGTTCGCCGAGGTCTACCGGGACAAGGCGTTCTTCCACTGGCTGACCATCGGCTGCGCCGAGCTGTTCGCGAACATGCCGGGCATCGTCCGCAACGAGAACAGGGTCGGTGGTTTCTACCGGCGCAACGCCGTGGCCATCAGCTACGCCTGCAAGGACATCAACCGGCATTCGTTCGACCCGGTCTTCTGGGAGGCGATGGAGGCGCTCGACTTCGACTTCGGCACCGTCGCGGACCTCGGGTGCGGCAGCGGCGGGCGCCTGGCACAGATCGCGGGCCGCTATCCCAACGTCCAGGGCATCGGGATCGACATCGCGCCCGACGCCCTCCGCGACGCCGCGGAGAACGTGGCCGCCGAGGGCTTCGGCGGGCGCTTCGACTTCATCGAGGCGGACGTGCGCGACCTGGCCCCGGACCCCCGCCTGGAGAAGGTGGAAGTGCTCACCTGCTTCATGATGGGCCACGACTTCTGGCCACGAGAGCGGTGCGTGACCTCACTGCGCCGACTGCGCGAGGCGTTCCCCAACGTCCGCAGGTTCCTGCTCGGCGACACCGCGCGGACCACCAACATCCCCGACCGGGACAAACCCGTGTT
>NZ_JBFAQY010000043.1:0-46678 GCF_040678965.1 Streptosporangium sp. NPDC049248 | reverse complement strand
TCAAGTCCAGAGCGCATACTAAACAGCGAAAGACCAGCTAGGAGTGTCAAGCATCATCCGATGCCATTGCGTCAAGCATCAAGCGAGTCACGACAGCTCCAAGAGATCGTTGTCAGGTCTCATGATCTGCGTGACAGATCGTGCTCAGGATCTGTGTGACACTTCGCCGAGTGCTGGCGGACTGGAAAGCGGCGACGCCTCTGATCAGGGACACGCCAGGCGTGGCAATCTTGCTTTGCGTATTCGGATCGCTACTTTTTGCATGCGTCTCGTTGATGCGCGCACCCTGATTCGTTTGTCCGCAGGAAGAGGAACATGCACCACATCCGCATATCTGGCTTCTTCGTCATGCTCACCTCGGCATTGGCAATCGCCTGCGCCCCTGTCCCCGCGGCCATGGCCGTCACCTCCCCCGTGCTTCAGGCGGATCCTCCCAAGGAGGAAACCTGCCCCAACGGGCAGCCGAAACCGTGCGGCGCCCAGGAGGAACGCGGCGGCGTCGACGCCGACCGAGAAGAGACCAAGAAGGACACGGCCAAGGCCAAGGAGGACATCGCCGAGGCCAAGAAGAAGGTGGAGGAATGCCCTCCGACCTCCAAGCAGTGCATGGAGAACCTCATCGGCGACGGCGGCCAGCAGCGCAAGGACCTCGACGACACCCGGCAGGCGCTGGCCAACTTCCGGCCCGCACCCTCAGACAACGCCGCATCCGCCATCGCCGAAGCGTGTGACGAGTTCGCCGCGGGCCTGCCTGCCGCACTGCGCAACTCCCCTGACTTCTCCCAGCTGACCGGTGTCTGCGAGCTGATGAACCCATGACCGCCGTGAACTCTCCTCTTCGTTGGACACCGATGGTTTTCACCGCCGTCCTGGTCGCGCTCGTTCCGGCGACCGCCTTGGCCACCCCCGCACCCGGTGTGCCCGACGTTCCTGTCGCCCGGGCCTTCGACGGCGACAAGCCGCTGCCATCAGTGGACGAGGCGGTCAGGCGGTGCGCGGAAAATCCCGGCGCCTGCCGCTTCCGTATCGACTCACAGGCTTCCGGTGAGTACTACAGTGCCGTGAAGTCCCTGGGCAACGCGGTCATCAACTGCACCAAGGACCCGATCACCGTGGAACGCCAGGTCACCTTGCGTACCGGCAGCACAGATAACCTCGGTGGTGAGATAACCGGCAACATCTCGGTCGAGGGGCAGGTCAACGCCTCCGGCGAGGTCTCCGCAGGGGTGTCGGGAGAAGGTAGCGGGACCTTCACCACACCCAACACCCAGCAAGGGCCATACGCGGCGTTCAGTGCCAAAGGAGGGGCGAACGGCAGCGGAAAGCTGGCGGGCTCGCTCGGCGCCAAGGGCGCCTTCGAGGGCGCCTTCAAGCTCCACTACCAGCGCAGCTGGACCACCGAGAACACCGAGGCGACCCAGTACACCACCACCGTCCGCTCGGGCGACGCCCTGGTTTTTGGGGCCAGCTCCGCCATGCAGCGGGTCGCGGGAAAGATCACCATCGGCGGCCTGCAGGTGCGCAACGTCACGGTCGACGGCCCCTCGACCGTGAACACCAGCACCTTCGTCGCCGACACCTTCACCGTGCCGGGCGACACCTGCGACCGGTTGCGGCCCGCGAGCAAGACCGCCGTGGAAGACACCGTCAATCGCGGATTCCGCAGGGCTGATCGCTCAACGATCCTTCCCGCGCTGCCGCAAGGCGCGCGGCTGAGGCAATGCACCGTGCTCGCCGCCGGGCGTTCCTGACCGCCCCGCCTGAGCACCCCTTTTTTCGTGGAGATCATCATGACGTCACCACACACTCCCGTCAGGGCCGCCGTCGCCGGCGCACTGTTGTTGGGCCTGGGCCTGGCGGCACAGCCCGCACACGCCACCCAGCTCGCCCCTGCCGCAGCATCCGCGCAGACCACAGGGCCCGATACCAAGCCAGTCACCGTCATCAACGGCGACTTCGCCCTGCCCGCCTTCACCGGCACCGGCCCGAACTGGGCAGCTGTCCAGGGCTGGTCTGTCGGCTCGACCAATGGAGCCGGCACATCCTACGGCGTCGCCCGCTACGCAGGCACCGTCTCAGGCCACCCCGACGGCAAGACGGCCGTCATGCTTCGCCTGCCGAACGCCACCACCCACTCCTTCAAGCAGCGGCTGCGCGGTGTGCGCGCGGGCGCCCAGGTCACCGTCACCTTCGACGACAGCCCCGGTGTGGCCGCCGCCTGCACCCCGGCGGCCCTTACCCAGGGCCAGGCCTACACCGTCGAGGGCGACGGCGGCCAGGCCGGCGCCCGGACCACCGCCCCGGACCCGGACAAGAAACCCAACGTCCTGGGCACCGGTGTCTGGCGCACCGGCCAGACCTACACCTTCACCGCCAGCGAGCACGAGCCGCTGCTCACCTTCACCTCCCAAGTACCCGCCACCGACAACGCCAGAGGCGACTGCGGCCCCCTGATCGCCAATGTGCGGGCGGCCCAGATCCCGCCACCGGTGGACAAGACCATCCCGAAGAGCGCGCTGCCGGACTCCCAGGCCTTCTACGGCAACGACCGCAGGCCGGTCGCCGACGCCGTCAACCACTGCGCGAGCGCGCCCGGCACCTGCTCCTTCACCCCGCAGGAGGCCTACTCCTACACCTACTACGAGCCTGCGAAGGCCAACGGCGACACCTACATCAACTGCACCCGCAACGCCCTGACCCGCACCCGTCCCGTCACCGTCGCGGGGCGCTCCTACGGAGACCTGCCCACCAAGGCCGGACTACCGGGCAGCGCGGGCGCGGCCAGCTCCATGGCCCAACAGTTCGCCGCCGGGGCTGGAACGGCTCCCAGCTGGTCCACCTCCATCACCCACAACGTCACCGAAGTCGCCCAGCCCGCCGAGGCCTCATGGGTGGAAACCCAAGCCGGACGCCGCCGTACCGAGGGCTGGTTCACCACCAGCCCGGCTCCCGCCGACCCCCACACCGAGTGGCGCCTGTACACCGTCCTGGACTACCCCGCCACCGAGCTGTCCGACCGCCTCTACCAGCGCACCGGTCCGATGACCGGCTCCGAGAAGCAGCGCTGCCAGTCCAACCGCCCCACCGCCACCACTCCAGTCGGCGCCGATGCCCCCGCGGGTTTCGAACGCGCCCACTGAGACGGGGCATGACGAGCATCCGAACGAAAAGTCCCGTTAAGGGGGCGTAAGCCGGAAAGAGGCAACAGCCGGTGCCACGCGGTCTGTCCTGCCGCTCGGCGAGGGCGGATTTCGGCGGTCTGCTGCCGAACGGGCCACGAGACCGAATCGGCAAGGGAACCAATGTGGAAGCGTTGACGGCCCGGGACTCCTATAGCTCCGGCGAGCCGCCACTCAGTTGATCAGTGGGTGCGGGGGCGGGGCGCCAGCACTTCGGTGACCTTGGCGATGGCCTCAGCTCCGGGTTTGACCTGGGGTGATGCCGTTAGGTGACCGGACAGAGTCCATGTTCTGTCCTGTGCGCCGACCGCCATTGCCCTTTTCCGACTTACTTGGTCTGCCCCCCAAGCAGTTGTCGGTCCAGGAGTCCCGGCACCGGCTGGCCCGCAAGATCTGCCACGGCAACGCCGGGAAGATCCGGCAGGCCTACCGGGAAGGCCAGGAAGACCAGCTGGCCGCCCTCGGGCTCGTGCTCAACGCCGTGGTGTTGTGGAACTCCCGCTACCTGAGCGCGATCATCGACCAGCTGCGCGCTCAAGGCGTGCCGGTCAAGGACGCCGACGTGGCCCGGCTGTCCCCGCTCGGCCATGCCCATCTCAACTGCCTGGGCCGCTACGCTATCGCCTCCTCCGCACCCGCCGGGGACCTTCGGCCGCTCGGCGAGGCAGCGCTGCCCGAGGCCGTCGTGGTGGACGAGGACGGGGTGTGAGCCGCCTTCCTCGGCGGTCCTCTCCTTCACATCCGAAGGAGTGCATGTGCCGTCCATGTCCTAGCATCGAAGGATCCGGCACCCGTGGGTGTCTGCCGACCGTGACCTCTGCCGATCAGCGCACGTCAATACACGACAGCCGGTTACGCGCGGTCACCGGCTCCGCCGGGGCGGCGGGCGCTGGTGTGCAGGGTGTGTTTGCCGGCCACCGCGCGATGGTGCTGGAGGAAATCGGGGGCCTGCCAGTGCACGTTGGTGGCCCAGCCCAGGCGTTCGAACAAGCGAATCAGCGCGGCGGAGGGGTCGATCTGGTCGGCGGCGCGGCCGTGCCGGGCGCAGTCGGGCTGACTGTGGTGGCCGTTGTGCCAGCTTTCCCCGAAGGACAGCAAAGCCAGCGGCCACAGGTCGGTGGAGCGGTCGTGGCGGCGGGTTGTGTACGGCCGCTCACCGATCACGTGGCACAGGGAGTTGACGCTCCAGGTCACGTGCTGCAGCAGGGCGATGCGGACCAGGCCGGCCCAGATGAACGCGGTCAGCCCGCCGTAGAGGGTGCCGCTGATCGCCCAGCCCGCTGCGAACGGCAGGAGCAGGGAGGCGGCGCACAAGGCGGGGTAGGCGCGGGAGATCCGCAGCATGGCCGGATCGTTGCGCAGCGGGTCGGGGGCATACCGTGCGGCCGAGGTGGGTTCGCTGGAAAACAGCCAGCCCAGGTGGGCGTGGGCCAGGCCTCGCAACCGCCCGCCGGGATGGGCGCCGTAGCGGTAGGGGGAGTGCGGGTCACCGGGCCGGTCACTGAAGGTGTGGTGTCGTCGGTGGGCGGCCAGCCAGCCGATGAGGTTGCCCTGAAAGCTCATCGACGCGGCCACGGCCAGAACGGCGCGCAGCCAGGGGCGGGCGGTGAAGGAGCCGTGGGCCAGTAGCCGGTGGAAGCCGACCGTCACCCCCAGCCCGGTCACGATGTAGAAGACGGTGGCCAGCAGCAGGTCGGTGAGGCTGATCCCGCTTCCCCAGGCCAGCCAGATGCCGCACGCCAGTGCGATGAACGGCGCGATGACGATCGTGGCCGTCAGCGCCGCCTGCCCGGCATGGACACTGAGGCGCTGCTGGGCGGGCGGGAAGGGTGACCGTCCGTCGTATTGCTGTCCGATGGCCTGCGGAGCTTGGGTGTGCATCCGGGTCACGCCACCATTGGCAGGCCGCGGTCCAGGCCGGTGATGTGCAGCAGCCGGGACATGAACGGGCGGGGCGCACTCAGCGCGAGGGTGATGCCCATCAGCCGGGCGCGGTGCTGGATGCCGACCAGGACGGCCAAGCCGCCGGCGTCGCAGAACGACACCTGCGACAGGTCGAGGATGAGCAGGCTCGTGCTGGAGTGCAGCGTGTTCATCAGTTGCCGGCGAAGCGCCGCGCTGGTGAAGATGTCGATCTCGCCGGACAGGTGAATGACGGTCGGCCTTGATCGGTCGGCTACGCCGAGTGGCGCGGTGTCGATGACGGTTATGGAAGTCTCCTTCGGGGAAGCTGGAACGGGATGAGATGCCTGCCGACCGGAGATCGGCCTGCCGCCAGGACGGGCGAGTCCTGAAAGTGATCGATCTGGCCGGCAGAGGGCACGCGGGGCACGCTGGCGCTGGCGGCTGTCTGGCGAGGAGGACACCTTCTGGCCGGTGACCAGCCCGCTCTCGTTCTCCCAGCGGGCCGTGTCGTCGGCGGCCGTCCCGCGCGGAGGCGGAACGGGGTCGGGCGGCAAGCGTGCGCCGGTTTGAGCGTCGTCGGCGCTCAAACCGGCGCTGTCCTGGGTGGTGAGGTCTTGGGCGGTGAGCTTGAGTGTGGCCTCAGCAGGAGCGGCGGCGGTGTCCGGCGGGATGACCAGCAGGACGACCGGCTCGCCGGCTGCGAAGATGAGAGTGATCAGACGCGGGTCGGTGTGGCGGAACCAGCCGATGCGGACCTGCCGCCCCCGTGCCGGGACCCGGCGCGGGATGCTCTGCCACGCATCGCCATGCAGGCCGATGCGGAGCGTGACTCGGCCCAGCCGCCGGTCCACGGTGGCGATGAGGCCGGGTAGTTCAGCGGCCGCGTCGCGGGAGTAGGGCCACCAGGCCCCGTCCACCACGGCTCGCCGGTCCAGCACCGGGTGAAGACTGAGTCGCAGCGCGGAATCGGCCCGAGGCATCGCTGATGAAACAGGGCTGAGTGGTGCGGGTTGAGAAAGAAGTGTCGGCGTCATGGTCGCCTGACCTGTCCAGGCCCCTGCGAAGGGGCCGGTGGTGGTTCGCCGGGGGCGACGCAGACCTGAATGCCAACGCTCGAAAAGACCTCGGTACCCTCAGTGTACGGTATGACTTCCGGAATTCGGCAATTCCGGAAGTAAACTGTGCGGGTGACTTCCGGAAACGCGCCCTCAGAGATCACAGAACCGGCCGGAGAAGCTTCCGGAAACACAAGCCGGTCGCGGGCCGTGCCGCTGTCCGGCCCGTACGCGGCGATCCTCACCGACTACGCCACCGCGCTCGAGCGCTCCCCGCTGGCCGACTCCACCAAGACCAAGTACGCCTCCCGGCTGCGCGGCTACCTGGCCTGGCTGGCCGACCAGCACGAGGCCAGCGCCCTGGACGGCGACCCGCTCACCGACCCGGTAGCGGCCACCGGCGCGGTACGTGACTTCCGCCGCCACCTGAAAAACGGCCGCCGCGCTCCCAACACCATCGACACCTACCTGTCGGCCATCGACGACTTCTACGCCCGCCGCGGTCTCGGCAAGCCCCAGGCCCGCCGCGAGCGCGACGCCGGCCGCACCGCTCCCCGCGCCCTGGACGCCCGCCGCGCCCGCCGCTACATCCGCCACGTCCAGCTCACCGCGACCTCGCGCGACAAGGCCATCGCCCTGCTGCCCTACTTGGCCGGCCTGCGCATCTCCGAAGTCGTTGGTCTCGACCTGGCCGACGTGCGCCTGTCAGCCCGCAAGGGTGAGCTGCGCATCCGTGGCAAAGGCCGCGACGGCGGCAAGATCCGCCTGCTGCCCGTCCATCCCGACCTGCGCCAGGCCATCGCCGACTGGCTGGCATCTCGCGCCGATTGGAAAGGGGCCGACACCCACGCCGCGCTGTTCCTCAACCACCACGGCGGCCGCCTGAGCGATCGGTCCGCCCGCGGCATCATTACCGGCTTCGGCGACGCCGTAGGCCTCAATGACGACCCCACCGAGCCCTTCGGCCCGCAGGTCCTGCGCCACACCTTCGCCACCCAGCTCATCCGCGACGGCAAGGACCCCATCCTGGTCGCCGAACTGCTAGGGCACGGCTCGTTGGACACCACCCGCCGCTACGCCCTGCCCACCGAAGCCGACAAGGCCGCCGCCTTGGACGCTCTCATCACCGACCATTAAACAGTCCGCTCCGCAACGCTCGCCCTGGCGCTCCATCCGCATGAGATCGCCTCACGACCCCGAAACACCGAGACGACTACTCACCATGATCATTCTCAGCGATAACCGCTGTCCGTCGGTTCCTCACCCCCGGGCTACCGGTTCGGCCCCGTCTTCCGCGCCAGCATCAACGGGACCGGCGGACCGCTGTCCTACGACGCCGCCCACCACCGGTGGCAGGGCTACTGCGAGGCGGCCGGAGTCGACATCGAGATCCACCAGCTACGGCACGCCCACGCCACCGAACTCATCAACGCCGGCGTCTCCACCGAAACCACCCAGCTGTACACTCTCCTCGCCGACGACGTCGCAGACACCGAGATCCGCGCCGCCCGCCGACGCCGCGACCGCCGCTGACCTGCACGCTCACTGCTCCACACGTCACTACACACAACCAAGATCAATCTCAGCGCCAATGGCTGTTCCCAGGTTCCTCAACCCTGATCCTGCTGGAGAACGGGAACGCGGTTTTGGCCGAGGAGGGGATGGTCGTCTTGTCCCACGGTTGCCCCGCACAGCAGAGCCCACCCGCGGCGCTCGCTCTGGCCGCCGCCCTGCACGTGGTCAGCCGGCACCTCGACCGGGTCGCGAAGCTCAACGCTTCCTCGCCCGGCGGCGCCGCGGCCGAGAGCCCGTAGCCGCGCCGCCGCCGGGGGCCGTTACCGGCGCCGAACATCAACCTGCTGTTCGGCGCCGGACGGACTCGCCCGGTCGACGACTGTCCGAGTCCTGCCCGGATACCTGGATCACGGACAGCCGAAGCACTGAGCGGCGCCTTCCAGGCCGCACCGCCAGGGACAGCCTCTGGCTATTCGTCCGCCAGCAGCTCTCTCAGAGTGCCGCCCTCGCGCCGACACGACATATGATCATGGATTTCTCGCGGCGTCCGAAACGTAGCCGTCAGAAAACGATCAGGGTCTCTGTAGCCGTCAAACAGCCCTGAAGCCCCGCCGAAATAAACTCGGCGGGGCTTCAGGGGTACCACCCTTCAATCCTTAAGCCTGGTCTTGCCAGATTTCGAACTCTCGCGGTGTCTTTTGAGCAAGGATATTCATAATTGGAGCTCGGTTCACGGACTCCAGCCATGCATCGAGGGATGTTCTGTCCTCTGGGAACCGCCATTCGGTGTGACTTCCGGCAGACTCGAGTTCGTTATCCAATGAGTACCTGAATTCGAACTGTAGCTGAACGTAGTACTCGTGCTCTCCAGACGAGTCGATGACTTCGAGCTGGCGAACCAGGCTGAGCACAAAGGTTGGCTCGGAAAACCAGCTCACCTTTCCGTATTGAAAGAGGTGCCCGTCTGCATCTGGCAATTCGGGTATATCGAACTCGATCGCCGAGTAACGACGGACCAGTCCCGTCAAATCCGAGACCTGAGAGGTGAACAAAGGTGGCTCGCCGAGGAGCCCTCTGGCAAGGTCCAAAGCCGCTTCTACCTGCTGCTTGTTGGACATGAGTACCTTCCGTGCCCGATACCTGCGCCTCAGGATAGTGTTTGCCCGCGGAGTCCTCGCACCGGCGGGCGGACTTTCCCCCTAAGGCCGGTAGCCACCCTGTAGCTGCCTCCTGAAGTGGTCTATTACATCCAGAGCCTCTCCCCTGGTTCGCGCCCCACTCATGAGATTATTCACATAATCACAGTAATCGAATGCACAGAAGCGCCAATCAGGTTGGGTGATCCGCTGCTGCGCGGTAGCCACACACCATTCTCGGCATCATTCACACCGATACCGAACTTATCTAGCACGGTCCTCGCAGGGGCAGCCTTCGGTGAGTTTCCAGCCACAATATGGTGTGGACTGTGAGGTGTGCCCGGCTCCGGGAAAACCGGATTAATGAGGCTCCGCCGTAGTTTATCCGCGCATCCCGGCTCGGTATTGTGAAAAAGAATTGCTTGGCTGCCTGCGAGGACATGGTAGGTGTGGATGTCGTCGATGGTGAGGTTGTGGACGCGTTGGATGGCGGTCCACTTCTTGATCGCGGTGATCTGAACGCGGGTGCCGGCACCGCCAGAACCGCACCTGATCGTGGGCCCCGACTACTACACCTACGGCCCCTGGCCCGGCGGCGCCGCGCTGGACTTCCTGCGACCCATAGCCAC
This sequence comes from Streptosporangium sp. NPDC049248, assembly GCF_040678965.1. Taxonomy (NCBI): domain Bacteria; kingdom Bacillati; phylum Actinomycetota; class Actinomycetes; order Streptosporangiales; family Streptosporangiaceae; genus Streptosporangium; species Streptosporangium sp. NPDC049248. Next base: position 37,259 of record NZ_JBFAQY010000043.1, on the reverse strand, counting down.
CGAGGCCACCGCCCTCCTATGGATCGTCGTGATGATCGTGCTCGCGGCCTCCCTACTCTCCTTCGCCCGTCTCCACGCCCCCCGGACGGAGTCCTGACATGCGCATCGAGATCTCCCGCCTGACCAAGACCTACCGGGGCGGCGTGCACGCCCTCGGCAGGCTCGACCTCGACGTGCCGACCGGCATGTACGGGCTGCTCGGCTCCAACGGGGCGGGCAAGACCACGCTCATGCGCATCCTGGCCGGGCTGCTCAAACCCACCTCGGGAACGGTCCGCGTCGGCGGGCACGACATCACCACCGCCGACGGGTGTCTGGCCGTGCAGCGGACGCTCGGCTACCTCCCCCAAGACCTCGGGGTCTACCCCGACGTGACCGCGCGGCAGTTCCTGGACTACATCGCCCTTCTCAAGGGAGTCGACTCGCGCACCGCGCGGCGACGCCGGATCGGCGAGCTACTCGAGGTGGTCGCGTTCACCAAGGACGCCGACCGCAGGCTCAAGGGCTTCTCCGGCAGCATGCTGCGCCGGGCCGGCATCGCCCAGGCACTGCTCACCGACCCCCGGCTGCTGATCGTGCACGAACCGACCAGCGGCCGGGACCCCGAGGAGCGGATCCGCTTCCGCACCCTGCTCTCCCAGCTCGCGGGCGAGCGCACGGTCCTGCTCAGCACGCACATCGTCGAGGACGTGGCCCAGACCTGCCGCTACCTCGCGGTACTGGCCAAGGGACGCCTGGTGTTCCGGGGAAGCGTCATGGAACTGGTCTCGCAGGCCGACCACCGTCCCCGAGGGAGCGGGCATGCGCTACCGGCTCATCGCCCCCGCCTCCCCCGACCCGCACGCCCGAACAGGGGCCGGGCGCCCGGCCGGTGGGCGTCCGGACGCCTGATCGGTCAGGTGCCCGGACGGGCGGCCCTGGTCAGGTCAGCGGACTGCCCGCAGGGCGTCCACGATGCCGTAGCCGTAGAAGCCGTTGCGGAGCCTGTTTCCCTCGCACACGTGCGTCGTGACGACCGTGTTGCCGTTCGACAGGTGCCGCGTGTAGGTGTAGGCGGCGGGGGTGGGGCAGTCCTTCCTGGTGGCGGACGCCTTGAGCAACGTCTCCACGACGGCGGGGTTGAGCGTCTTGCCGCCGTGCGTCCGGTCGCGGTGGCCGAACTTGCTGACGATCAGCGCCGCCACTCCCGCGGCGCGCGGCGAGGCCATCGAGGTGCCCTGGAGGTACTGGTAGTAGGCGCAGACGCCGTTCTTGCAGTCACGGACGACGCGGGCGACGTTGGGCGTGCCGTCGGGGTTCAGCTCACCCCGCGCCTCGGCGAGCGACCGGGGGTAGGCCGACAGCGTCGTCCTGGTGACGTCGCTGGTGTTGGTGGGCGTGTCGTAGCTGTCCCCGCCGGGGGCGGCCAGGTCGACGGAGCCGTTGCCGTAGTTGGAGCCGTAGGACTTGCGCTCGCTGATACCGGTCGCGGAGACCGTGATCACGTGGTTGCCCTCGATCGGCATGATGGAGCAGTCCGGCGAGATCGTACGCGAGTAGGGCAGCTCGCCCGGCACCCGGACGAAGTTGGGGCTTGAGGTGTCGGCGTACTCCCTGCTGAGGTCGCTGAACTGGTTGCCGACGGCCGTGACCAGGGTCACGCCCCTGGCGTGCGCGTAGTCGAGCGCCCGCTGCATGGCCTTGATGATCGTGGTCTGCTCCAGGCGGTCGGCGGGAGAGTCGGCCGGGTTGTTGACGCAGTTGGACAGCCACGGGTCGATGTAGTAGCTCATGTTGGCCACGTCGATACCGACGTCACCCGCGTAGGTCAGCGCGTCCACGCTCGGCTGGAGGAAGAAGTAGCCAACGTCCGAGCCGACCCGCAGGTTCACGATCGAGACCTTGGGCGCCACACCCGCGATGCCCAGCCCGTTGATCGGCGAGGCCAGCGATGACGCCACGTGCGTGCCGTGACCGTCCTCGTCCACGTCCGCCGGGTCGTTGCAGGAACGGTCCGGCTCCTCCTCGCAGGGGCCGTCGACCTCGTCGCCGTTGGCGTCGACCGGGATGTCCACGGTGAAGTTGCGGCTCAACTCGCGGTTGAAGTTCGGCGCGATGTCGGGGTGGGAGCCGTCCACGCCGGTGTCGAGGATGCCGACCAGCACGCCGGGGTCGCCCTGCTCGTGCTTGTACGAGCCGTCGACGGTGGCGTTGATCTGCTTCATGTCCCACTGGAGTTCCGACAGCGGCTCGGCCTCGGGGGCCGGCTTGCCCGGCTTGGTGAAGGGGGTGCCGTACTCCTCCTTGCCCGGCTTCTCCAACGCCTTGGCCGCGAGGGCCTCGCGCACCGCCGCGTCGCTCACCGGGGCGTTCTTGGGTACGCCGCCGACTGACCGGTTGCGGGCGACGCCCTCGATCAGGGCGTTGCCCCCCAACTGACTCGTGAAGCCGGTGTTGGTCGTGGCGACGGTGGCGAGACCGACGGCGCCGTTCTCCTTGAGAATCCTCCCGCCCGCGGCCTGGATGGCACTTCTGGCGTCGGCGGCGTTGACATCCTCCTTGTAGAGGACCACGTATTCGGTTTCCCGGCTGGGTTCCGCACCCACCTGCCGGGCCTGTGCCGGAGCCGCCAGTGTCGCCGCGGCGACAGCGGCGACGGCAATGACGACAGCGCGTTTCACACATACCTCCATGCGTCAAAAAATCCCTCGCCAATATCACCACACCGACGGCACCACTCCGTACATAAAGAAGGTCGCGGAGAAGCGTAAGAACATGCCATTGACTACTTTCTCGGGATGTCGGATGTAGTGGTTCGCGACACCGGCCCCCGAGGGCGAGAGGGGCGCGCCCCGACAGCGGAACGATCTTCGATCGGCGCGGAACCCGGCCGGACGGCGGCCACCCAGGAGGTCACCCCCTTCCGCCGCGCGGCAGGCACGGACGTCCGCCGGGCGCCAGGACGGCGCGACGGGGGTTTCCCCGGCCGGAGGGTCGGCCCCGTACCGGACGGGCCGTCCACGACCACCGCGCACCGCGATCCCACGGTTCACAAAATCAGCACGAACCGCCGGAAACAATCCCTGAAGCCCTCCATGGAGCCCCACGCCGAACAAGTGCCGAGCAATTCATATGGTCATTACCGTAATTCCCGGAAGGAATGAATCCGGATATCGATATGACAGAATCCGGCTCACTCATGAGTGGCCCTCGCTGCCGTTTTCCGCACGCGGTCCCGGGCAGGCCCGGCCGAGGACCCGCCACCCGCCGCCCCGCGGCACCGGCCACCACCGCGCCCCCAAGGGGTGACGGCGGCGGCCCGCCCGACTCCCCTCGCGCGGTCAGTGCCGATACGGGACCATCCCCGCAGGCGCGGGGCCGACACTTGCTGACCAGTCACTTTATCGGCGAAGACGGGCAGAAAGAATCAGTCCGTCGAAGTCGACGGGGTACCAGCGGTCCTTGCCCGCTGTCCGTATGGCCCAGCCCTGTTCGTTGGCAGCGGGTTCGACGAGGACGGCTTGGCCGTCGCCGACGCGGGAGGCGAGCAGCTCCCAGATTCGGTCTCTGATCCGTTTGCTGGGGTTGGGGTACTGGGACTATTTCCTCAGGGAACAACGCTAGGGATTTTCCACAGGTCAGCACGGGTGCGCTGAGCATCGCTCCAGGAGCTTGGTTAGTGGATGTCCTCGGTGATGGTCCAGCGGTGGCCGCGCCCGATGCGTTGGATTTCTTGGCGTAGAGCGCGGGTGCGTTCGCGGGCGTCGGGTCCGGCGATGCCGAGGGTGATCCGGTGGCTGGTGGCCTCGTAGTGGGTGCGGTGGTCTTCTCCGGCGGCAAGGCGGAGGGCGATGGTGATCCGGGCGCGGAGCCGGGTGTGTTTGCGGGGGTGCTGGCCGGGGTTGAGGCCTTCGATGACGATGTAGGAGAAGTGCGGCGCGAGTTGCTGGTCGGTCTGGGCGCGCGCGGTCTCGCGGGACAGTCGGTCGGCGTCGATGCTCTGACGGAGCCGGTCGCGTTCGGTGATGGGGATGGGGCGGCGTCCGAGCCAGTCGGGCCAGCCGTCAGGCCGGGTGGGTGACAGGGGTGACACGGGGCCGGTGTTCTCTTCGGCTGGCGTGGTGCTGCCTTCGGCCACGTGGCTCCTTATCTGAGGTGGGGCACCTGTTGATCAGTTATTTATCGCATTTGCTGGCGATCTGGGCAGGCATGCCGATCTTGTCCCTGCCTGACTCGTTTCAGCTGGCATTTCGGGTCTCCGTCTGGTGAAGGTGGGAGGGCGAGCGGGTGGTGGTCTGGGATGATCTGCGGCATGGCGCGTGGTGATGGTGGCGGTAGGGACGCAGGGGCGAGCCTGTTTGGCGGCCGGTGAGCGACGTGGACATGATGACCGCGGTAGTCCCTCGCTACGTTCAGCTGTTCCGATGGGGCTGCGGGTGGGGCCTGGCCGGTCAGGTCGCGCTCTGCTGGTCGTGGTCGCGGAGCATGCGCATGACGGTTGCCGGCGAGGGGGGCCGGCCCTTCTTCGCGCCGCTGGTGATGACGAGCCGCGCGGCGATGTCGCGCAGGCGGAGGGCCATGGAGAGCATGTGGTCGTCGGTGACGCCGACGCCGCCGATGGCCTTGCCGCGGGCGCGGGCGGACTCGTGGCCTTCCAAGGTGCGGTCGCGGATGTATTCGCGTTCCATCCCGGACAGGGCCGCCAGCACGATGAACACGACGCCGGAGGGGTCGTGTGAGCCTTGCAGTTCCCCGGTGAGGAACTCCAGGCCGACGTCGGCCGCCCGCAGTTCTTCGGCGAGGGTGGCCAGGTCGATGCCCCGGCCGAGCCGCTTGTGCTCGTGGACCACGAGGGTGACCGCGACGCCGGAGGCCCGCAGCTCCCGGGCCAGGGCGACGGCCCGTTCGAGTTCGGGCCGCCTCGTTGCGCGGGTGGAGATCTTCTCGGAGAAGATCCGGGTGACGCTGGCCTTGGTGAGGGAGTCGAGCTGGGTGTCCAGGGACTGGCGCAGGGTGGAGGCACGGGCGTACCCGATCCGTACGTGCCCGGTCGGTGCGACGCCCGCTGCGGGGCGGGGCAGTTCGGTCCAGGCCGTCCCGGGCTTGCGCACGGCCGGGGTGGGGACGTTCAGCGCTTTGGCCAGCGAGGGCACGAGCCGGAACCGGGCGGTGTGGTACTGGATGGCGACCTTGCCCTTGGCGGTGCGGCATGGCGAGCCGGCCGGGACGGCGCAGGAAGACATCGGGCAGTCGCGGGATTCCACTCGCTGGAAGCCGTCGGGCACCGCCCAACTGTTTCATGGGTGCGTTTCATGAATCAAGCCGTTTGCATCGACCTATGAAACATAGAATCCCCCGGACGGGGCAAGGCGCGAGCCGTGTTTCATGTGTCTCCGTTTATGAAACAAATCTCAAGGTACCCGACCGGAAATTCCGCTACCGGCCGTCTTCGCAGGCCAGCAGCTTCAGAGAACACGGTCCAGGAGGCGACGTACGTGACTGGCCCTGGACCAGGCCACAGCCCTCGTCGGATCCCGGAGAACGCGTCCTCAGCCGACCAGGACCAGCTTGCGCACGTTTTTGACGGCCTCCTCACGGGAGGTGTCGGCAAGCGGCTTGAACTGCTCCAGCGCGGGGACAGAATGCGCGAGCGTCATCTCGACATGCACGAACTCAAGGTTGCGGTCCAGGCCGATCTGCTCCAGCAGGGCTCGCAGGTAGGGCATCTGAAAGTCGTAGCGCTCGCGAGGGGTGCCCGGGCCGTACGCGCCACCCCGGGCGGTCACCACGATCGTCCGCTTCCCGGTCAGCAGGCCCTCGCTCATCGGCTCTTGAATCATGTGTTCCTTGACCGTGACCCGATCGAACCACGCTTTCAGCACCGACGGGATCGAGTAGTTGTACATGGGCACACCGAGCACGATGGTGTCGGCCGCGCGGAGCTCCTTGATCAGCGGCTCGGAGACGGACCAGGCACGGCGCCGGTCCTCGTTCAGCCCCTCCTGGAGCAGCAGGCCGGCGACCACCGAAGCCTCGTCGACGTGGGGGATCGGCGAAGCGCCGAGATCCCGGTACACATACGTGTGATCGGGGTTGGCCTGGCGCCATTCCTCGGCGAAGATCCCGGTGATCTCCCTGGTCACCGAGCCGTCCTGGCGCATGCTGCAGTCGATGTGGAGCAAGGTCGGCATGGCTGTCCCCTTATGGGTGCGGAAGGATACGGGGTCGGAAGGTGCGGGGGACGGATCAGCGGTGTGCGCGCAGTGCGGCCAGCAGCCATTCGAAGGCCGGGACCGCCGGTGGGGATGGCTTCTGGCCCTTGAGGAGGCTCAGGAGCTGCCAGTACCGCTCGACTCGGGGCTCGGCGACCATGTCCAGCCACATGATCAGGGCGGCGGTCTCCTCTGCGGGAAGGTCGTCGGGGATGATCCGTTTCAGGATCAGGCTCGCCCCGGCCGACTCCGGCGCGATCCCGCGCGACAGAGCGGCGCCTGCGTGCTCCAGGACCAGGGGCCGGAGGTTGAGGCCGTACTCCAGGCGGTTGTTCTCCTCGCCGCTGAGAACCATCCGCCGGACCGTCTGCTGGAAGCTCTCCTCGCCCGCCAGCTCGGCCAGCTCCACCCACGCGTTGATCTGCTCGGAGGTCGGGTCTTCCGGGAGATCGGACGGGAGGTCACGCATCCATCCCGCGACGAGCCTGGCGTCCTCATCGACGACGTCGGCGAACACGCGGTCGACGAAGTCGTCGATGATCTGCTGGCGTTCCCGTGCCGAGAGCCGGGCTAGCGCGTTGATCAATGCGATCTCCTTGGTAGAGCTGTCACGGTTGGCGAGAATGCGCAGGACGGACCGGCGTATCCGCAGGGTGCGGATCTCGGCGTCGAGCGCTTTGAGGTGCAGGTCCGCCACTTCGCTCAGTGTGGTGCGCTTCTCCAGCACCTGCTGGATGGCGTCAAGACCGAGCCCGAGATCGCGAAGTGTCCGGACCAGGTCCAGCCGCGCGACCGCCTCCGCGTCATAGAGCCGGTACCCGCCCTCCGACCTCTGGACCGGAGGGACGACGCCGCTATCGGACCAGAAGCGGATCGTGCGCGCCTGCAGCCCCGTACGCTGGGCCAGCTGCCCGATCGTGTAGAGACCCGTCACGTCGTTCATGGCTTGAATCTGCACCTTCCACCTGGTGGAACCTCAAGCGATTTGTCGGAGATTCTCGCCGTGGAGCAGCCGTTGACGGGGCGCGGGCCAAGTACAACATCCGCCGCAGCTACGGCCCGGAGAAGGAAGCGCTCGGTGTGCTGGCCATCGAGATCGAGCTCCTCCAGCCCGCCACCGCGTGACAAAGCCGCAACCCAGCTACGGGCCAGGGCCCCGCGCACCGTGCGGGGCCCTCGTTGCGTCCGGCCTCAGGATCCCCATCGTGGTCAGTCCTGTTCGTTGCCTTCGGCCGTCGCATCGCGCAGCGGCCGCAGGCTCCCCGGCGCCTCCGGCCGGGTGAACGGGTAACTGCCGTGGAAGTTGATGTGCTCCCAGATCAACGGGTACAGCCGGGCCCGGATCTCCGGGCCGATCAACAGGTTCCCGTCCGCCTGCAGGGCTTTCACGGCGGCGTCGACCACCGTCGGCGAACTCGTCGCGGAGGGGAAGGTGGGTGCGTTCAGGCTGTCGGAGGCCGGGCCGGACACCATCCGCCGCGCCCACGCCGTCCACTCCGTCGCCGCGGTGCAGTCGGAGTACTCGCTGTGGACGCGCGGGGTGGAGGAGCGGGTGCTTCCGGTGCTGCGCGAGCTGGGGATCGGCCTGGTGCCGTTCGCGCCGCTGGGCCGCGGCTTCCTGACGGGGAAGATCCGCTCATCCGAAGGTTTCGCCGAGAAGGACTTCCGGCACGGCAACCCGCGCTTCACCGGCGCCAACCTGCAGGCCAACCTGCGGATCGCCGATGAAATCCAGGCCGTCGCCGAGCAGGCGGGGGCGAGCGGGGCGCAGGTCGCGCTGGCGTGGCTGCTGGCCCAGGACGACGACATCGTCCCCACCCCCGGCACCAAGCGCGTGGCCCGGGTCGAGGAGAACATCGCCGCCGCCGACCTGCAGCTCACCGCGCAGCAGCTCGACCGGCTGTCGGCGGCCGGGGACACCCACACCGAGGCCGGGCTGGCCATCCTGGAGCGCTGACCAGACCCACGGCAACCCACATTCCAGGCGGCCGCGTAGCGGCCTGCCGATCTTGATGAAGGAGTACGACGTGGAGACCATCACGCTGAACAACGGCACTTCGACCACCGCGACCCGGCCATGGTCACCTGGCCCGGCAACCGCCGTACCGGCTGAGAGGGAGACTGCCATGGACGGCTCCCCCCGGCCCCTCGACCGCCGCCAGGTCCTGCGCGGCGCGCTGCTGATGGGAGGCACAGTGATCACCGCGACCGGCTGCGGCGATGGAACCCGGCCCGCATCCGGGTCGGCGACGGGTCCGGCCTCACAGTCGGCGAGCGTGCCGCCCACCACGGCGGGCCGCACGGTGCTGCCGGCCTACTTCTCCCGGCCCGGCGAGAACTACTACAACGGCGGCCGCCGCGACCTCGAGGTCGGCAACACCTGTTCCTAGGTGGAGGCCGCGCGGGTACAGCACCGAGATCATGCTGTCGGTAGATCGGTGAGATCCAGCTGCGCACCGACCGGCGCCTGGACCTCACCGACCTGCCGACTGGGTAACGCCGGACGCTCGCCCGTTCCGGCGACAGCACGGCTGGACCATCCCTGCGCTCGATGCCGGCGGGGCGTCGGCGATACTGTGGGCGTGGAGTACGTGTCCAGAGTGCCGCGACCGCCGCTGGACAGGCTGATCGACGACCTTTACTACCTGGAGGGTGCGCCGCCGTACGCCCGGCTGACGCTGCCGCCGGGGCCGTCGGCGTTGCTCATCGTCAACCTCGGGGCGCCGTTCCGCATCCGCGCCGGCACCGACATCGAGACGGCCGAGTACGCCGACGGCTGCGTGGTCACCATGCCCACCCGCGCCTTCGAGTTCGGCTATCCGCCGGAGACCCGGTCCGTCGGCGTGCACTTCAAGCCGTGGGGGCTGGCGCCGTTCCTGCCGATGCCCGCGGTCGAGCTGTGTGACCGGCCGGTGACGGTGGAGCAGGTTTGGGGCCGGCCCGCCATTGCTGAGCTGCGAGACCGGCTGGCTACGGCGGCCGGGCCGTACGAGATGCTGACGCTGCTCGAGGAGGAGCTAATGCGACGGCTGTGCGAGACCGCCGGCCTGGGGCTGGTCCGCCATACGAGCAGCGTCATCGCGGCGACCAGCGGGGCGGTGGCGATCGGCGACCTGAGCGTGGCAGCCGGTGTCAGCGGCACTCATCTGGTACAGCGGTTCAAGGAGCTCATCGGCGTCACGCCGAAGCGGCTGGCCCGCACCTACCGCTTCGCCGCCACCGTGTTCGCGATCAACCCCGCCGGACCGATCGACTGGGGCGACCTCGCCGGTGGCGCAGGCTACTTCGACCAGGCCCACTTCGGCCACGAGTTCCGGGCGTTCACCGGGCTCACGCCGACCCGGTACGTCGAAGTCCGGCGGCGGTTCCTACGCGAACATCCCGGCCACGCGCTGGACGGCTGGCCGCTGCCGGCCGATTGATTTCTTACAAGAGCGACAGCTCACGACACGCTAATTTGGGGCACCCCAAAGCAGAGGAGAGCCCCGTGGGCAAGGTGGTCATGTACAGCTCGGTGTCGGTGGACGGCTTCGTCGCGGACGAGAATGACCAGCCCGGACCGCTGTTCGACTGGTTGTCCAGCGGTGACGTCCCGTTGGACGAGAGCGGCGAGCTGAAGGTGTCGCAGACGTCCTACGACTACACCCGGACGTACTGGGACCAGATCGGAGTCACGATCGTCGGCCGCCACGTCTTCGACATGACGGACGGCTGGGGCGGCAAGCCGCCGGGCGGCATCGACCACGTGGTCGTGGTGTCGCACCGGCCGATGCCCGAGGGCTGGGACCCCGAGGCGCCGTTTCACTTCGTCGACGGCGTCGAGGCAGCCATGGCCAAGGCGCAGGAGCTTGCGGGTGACCGCATGGTCGAGGTCGCCGCTGGCGACGTCGGTGGCCAGGTGCTTGCCGCGGGCCTGATCGACGAGGTGCGCATGGACGTCGTACCCGTCGTGTTCGGGTCCGGCAAGCGCTACTTCGGGTCGGTCCACGCGCAGCACCTGTTGGAGGATCCTGAGGTGGTGATTCAGGGCAACCGGGTGCTTCACCTGCGCTATCGGGTGCGCCGTTGACCGATTTGAGCGGGTACGCGAAGAAGTCCACCGCGAACGATGACACAAGATCGGGCCTCCGGCTGCGTTTGCGCATCGCTGTCCCCGGTCGGGCAGCCGACGCCGATCCGCCCCAGCACCTCACCTGCGGCAAGTTCAACTCAAGATCACTGGTTGCCGGTTTCCGTCGTATCTTGGCCGACCCCCGAACGGACTTGGCCTGAGCGTGGCCTCGGGACTTTGGACCGGATCAACGCGCCGACGCCGCCCTCCCATCAGAGCTTCTGATATCGAGAGATATCAGAAGCTCTGATGGGAGGGCGGCGTGGGGCGGCGGCACCAAGCGGTACCCGAGGCGTTCACCACCACCCACGCCGCCTACGCCGCAGCGCTGAAGCGGGCCCCGCTGGACGGCGACACCCGCCGCGCCTACGACTTCCGGGTCCGGACCTTCCTCGCCTGGCTGGAGACCAGCGGCCTCGACGGGGACCCGCTCAAGGGCGAGATCTCCCGCGAGATCCCGCTCCTGGACGGCACCGCGCGGACTTCCATCGCCGAGTGGCGCACTGAACGCGCCTCCCGGCCCGGCGCCGACACCCCGGCGCTGTTCCTCACCCGCCGCGGCGATCGCCTCGATGGGGATCTGAACGTACGGCAACGGCCGGCCTATCGCCTCAGAGATGGCCGCAGCGATCTGGACCGGAGTCAGTTCGTCTCCGGCCAGGTCCACCGCGCGCCCGATCCACTCGCCCGGCTGAGCGAAGGCCAGTGCGGTGAACGCGCCGACGTCATCGACGGCCATGATCTGTTGCGGCACGTCGGCGGTGAATGCGGTGGACACGGCACCGTCGCTCAGGTGGTATGCGCCGGTGTAGTTCTCCATGAACGAGACCAGGCGCAGGAATGTCGCGGGCAGGCCCAGCCGTTTGATGCGCTGTTCGATCCGCCACTTGCTCACCACGTTCTGCGGCAGCTTTTCGGTGTCGTGGCGGCCGACGCCGGAAAGGGACGCGTAGACAAGGTGCTCCACGCCGGAGGCGTGTGCGGCGTCAGCGACATTGTGGCCCCAGCGGACCTCGTCCTCGGCCGAGAAACCTTCCGGGGTCCCCGGAGAGCCCACGGTGGGCTGAACGCTGAACAGGCCGTTCGCGCCTTCGGTCGCGGCGCGGAGCGAGGCGACGTCGTCCATCTCGGCGCGGACGATTTCGGCGCCTGTCTGTGCCAGCGCGCGGGCCCCGGCGGCATCGGGATCACGTGTCACCGCTCGCACTCACCAGCCGTCGGCGAGCAGGTGCGCCGTCACAGCACGTCCCTGGAGGCCGGTTGCTCCTATGACAACGATGGTTTTCATGACATATCTCCGGTTCATCGGGGTGCACGGAGCTGTCCACCTAAACGGGGAGGCCCTCCCTCACGGCACCAGTTGCTTGAAGCCGTCTTCCGCGACAGAGTCGAGGCTCTACGCACCACCGCAGCCGACCTGGCCACCGACCCCGATCCCGGCCACGCGCTGACGGCATGGCTGAGAGCCGTCACCCGACACGCCGTGTCGAACCGAGGTCTGGCCGCCTCCCTGATGCACGGCCCCCAGGACAGCGCTTCCACGCCGGGTGTCTCCTGCCACACAATGATCACCAACGCCGGAGCAGACCTACTGGCCCGCGCCCGCCACGCGAACGCCGTGCGGTCCGATGTCTCGATCACGGATCTGCTCCAACTCGTCAACGCCATCTCCCTGGTCGCGGAACAAGAACCTGACGGTACGGCTCAGGCCGACCGGCTGCTCAGCCTCGCCCTCACGGGAATTAACCCCGCGCAAGAAGCGGCGAAGGACACGCATCACAGCTGACGCAGCCCGCCGGCAGCGTCTCCAGACAGGCCGTTGACGAGCACGCCGGTCGACGAGCTTGTCGATATCGGCGTGCCGCTCTGAAGCACTCAGCCGGTGCCCGCGGTCGCGATCCGCTGTTCACCAACTGGCGGATGATCAGAAAGAGCGGCGAGATGCCTTCATCATGCGGCCGGACGCCACGGCGCGAGGCGTCCGGCGGCCGTGCTCGCAGACGACGCCGACGCCTGCACCGGGTACGGGTCGTCTCGCGAGCAATGCCGCGATCACGGTCCGCCTCTCGCCGACGGGCCGACTCTGCGGTAGCATCATGCAACCAGTTGACGAAGGGGTGCGACATGGTGCGGCGAACACGACTGGACAGCAACGCCTGCCCCGTCGCCAGGGCGCTGGACGTGATCGGCGACTGGTGGTCACTCCTGATCGTCCGGGCCGCGCTCGACGGAGACCGCCGCTTCAGCGAGTTCCATCGGACACTCGGCGTGGCGAAGAACATCCTCACGACACGCCTGCGCACGCTCGTCGACTCACACATTCTGATGATCGTGCCAGCCGCCGACGGCAAAGCCCATCACGAGTACGTCCTGACCCCGCAGGGCGAAGCGCTGCGTCCGGTGATCGCGGCGCTGCGGCAGTGGGGGGAGCAGAACGCGCCTCCCACCTCCGGCGAGTAGCCGGTGCCGAGGACGATCCCTCCCCACCAACTTCCTCATCACAAGGAGAGTCCTGTGCCGGAGTCCAAGATCAATGCAGGCTCGCTGAGCTTCGATGCGCTGGTGGACGGCCCACCGGACGGTGATCTGGTCATCCTCCTCCACGGTTTCCCGGAAAGCTCCCGGCAATGGGCTACACACGTCGTAGCGCTCGCCGAGGCGGGATTCCGCGCCGTGGCCTTCGACCAGCGCGGGTACTCCCCCGGCGCGCGCCCGGCGGCGGTGACGGCGTATCGGATGCCGCACCTTGTACAGGACGTGCTGGACGTGGCGGATGCGCTGGGTGCTGATCGTTTCCATCTGGTCGGGCACGACTGGGGCGGCTCCGTCGCGTGGTGCACCGCTTTCGCCAACCCCAAGCGGGTGGTCACGCTCACCTCGTTCTCCACACCGCACCCGCGTGCCTTCGCCGACGCAGTGCGGGAAGGCGCGCAACCGGTGCCCGGCTACCATCGCACCTTCGCGCCCGAAGGCGCGGAGGCGATGCTGCGTGACAACCTCGCGTGGATCCGGGGCTCACTGGGATCGGCGGTCCCTGCGGACCATGCTCGCGAGTACCTGGGGCGGCTGAGCCGTCCCGAAGCGCTGAGAGCGGCGTTGAGCTGGTTCGCTGCCAAAGACCCCGCGGACGTGGCGATCGGCGCCGTGGAGGTGCCGAGCCTGTTGCTGTGGAGTGACGGCGACCCGGTGGTGCGCCGCCACACCGCTGAGCTGACGGCGAAATGGGTGACCGGTCCCTACCAATTCGTGGCATTAGAGGGGATCGGCCACTGGATTTCCGAGGAGGCGCCGGAGCCCACCGCGCAGCTGATGACCGAGCACATTCGAAGGTATGGATAGCGCGCCGTCCCAATGCAATATTCTGGGTTCTCCTCGACCTGGCCGGGCAGCGCGGTGAGCTGGTGACCCATCAGATCAGGTAGACGCATGTGCTCGGCACGGAAGATCGCGTGAAGTCGTTCGACATCCTGGTCGACGTGGCGAACTCGCCCGGCCCGTTTGAGCGCGGCCCGCAGTTTACTGGCCCCGCTCCCCTGGCCGTGCACCGGCGTGTTCATGGTGAGCAGTCGGGTGGCGGCGGTCGCGGTGAAGGCTGGCGCGTGCGACGGGCCGGTCGACTCCACTGTCCAAGCAACCGTCTCGATGCGGCCCTGCTGTGTCAGCTCGTTCAACACGCTCCCCCGAACCCACCCCGACCGACGACCCCGCCGCCACCGGCGCGACCGCGGCCGGGTTGATCTGGATGCCCGCTTCCTTCAGCCCGCCTTCGTGGTGCTCGAGCCCGCCGAGTACGCCGTGCCGAGTCCGGAACGCGAGGACTACCTGCGGACGCAGATCGCGCACCGATTAGGTTTCCGCGCCGTGCCCGTCTGTACGCGTGAGATCGACTCACGAGAGGCTGGCACGATGCGGAAACTGATCTTCGGCATGAACGTGACCCTGGACGGCTACATCGCCGCGCCCGGCGACGACCTCGGCTGGAGCGTACCGAGCGACGAGCTGTTCCAGTGGTGGTCCGACCGGGTGGGGGCGACCGGCCTGGCGCTGTACGGGCGCAAGCTGTGGGAGACGATGAGCTCCCACTGGCCGACCACCGACCAGCAGCCCGGCGCCACACCGGCGGAGATCGAGTACGCCCGCCGCTGGCGGGACATGCCGAAGGTGGTGTTCTCCTCGACGATCGACAAGGTCGACTGGAACACCCGCCTGGTCACCGGCGACGCGGTCGCCGAGATCACCCGGCTCAAGGCCGAAGACGGCGGCCCCATGGACATCAGCGGCGCCACACTTGCCGCAACGGCCATGCGGGCCGGGCTGATCGACGAGTACGTGCTGGTCACCGCACCGGCCTTGCTGGGCGGCGGCACGCCGTTCTTCACCGCGCTGGACAGCTGGGTGAACCTGAACCTGGTCGAGACGCGGACGTTTCCCGGCGGCGTGGTACTGACCCGATACGAGACGAGGCGATGAGCACGGGCCAAATGCTCGGCTCGTAAGGCCAGGTCCTTCCTGGCGTGCTCACCGTGACCCTCGGCGATGAGGGGACCCCTCCCCGGGCCCTTCCTCGCGTTCCAAGTGAGCAGTGGAGATGAGGGCGACGGCGTCGTTGATCGTAACGATGATCTTCGGGCATGAAGATGCCCCGCCGGCAACGCCGGCGGGGCGGTGGTGTTCGCGTTGCCGCGTTGGTGTTCAGCTGGTCGGGGTGCTCATTCGGCGGTGACTTCGGTGACGGCGGCCCGTGCGCTGGACTCGTCGACGATGGGCCTTTTTCTGATCACAGTGTCGGGGGCAGGCCCAGCCATGGTTTGTCGGTGGCGTCGAATCCGGTGAGCTCGGCGACCTTCCCCTCGACGATGTGCAGGACCGCGATGGTGAACAAACGGTATTCCGGGTCGTCGGGGGTGCGGAGGTACAGCGCGGCGGCAGGCATGCGGTTGACCGTCGCGGCGATGCAGCGCCAGTCGTCGTGGCCGCGTTGGAAGAGCCCACCGGAGACCCAGCCGTCCACCGCGTCCTTGGCCGTGACGATCAAGGTGCCCGGCTCGGGCAGCATCGCGAAGCGCAGGTCATCGCGCAGCAGGGCCATCAACCCGTCCAGGTCGTTACGCTCATGGGCGTCCATATACGACTTCACCACGCCGCGCTCGTCATCCGACAGCTCGTGCGTGGCGGGGCTCCGCCAGTCGAGGCGGCGGTCGGGCAGCCGCTCGCGCATCGTCACGCGCGCCCGCTGCAGTGCGCTGGTCACCGATGCGACGGTCAGCTCGAGGGCGTCGGCGGCCTTCGACGCCGGCCAGCCGAGGACGTCGCGCAGGATGAGCACCGCACGCTGCCGCGGTGGCAGGTGCTGGACGGCGACGATGAACGCCAGCTCGATCGTCTCCCGCGCCACCACCGATTCCTGCGGGTCCTCCGGGAGCATCCGGTCGGGGTAGGGCTGCAGGTAGTGCACTTCCGAGTCCGTGCCCGGCAGCTCGGCAGGCACTGGTGTGCGGGCGTTGCGCTTCTCCAGGAAGTCGAGGCAGGCGTTCGTCGCGATCCGATACAGCCAGGTCCGCAGCGCAGCGTGGCCCTTGAACGACTCCTGCTTGTTCCACGCCCGCAGGAACGTCTCCTGCGTCATGTCCTGGGCGTCCTCGTAGTTCGCGAGCATCCGGTAGCAGTGCACCTGCAGCTCACGCCGGTAGCGCTCCGTGATGATCGCGAACTGTGCTGCGTCATTTGAGCGGGCCGCCGCGATGAACGCGGCCTCGTCGTCGCTTAGCAGTCTGGCGTCGGTCATGGTCGTCAATCCTTCCGTAGGTGGCGAGGGGCTACCAGAACTGACGATGTGGCGGAGGATTTCTGAGCGGTGAAGCCGCTGACACCGGGCCGTTCGTCAGGCCGGATGGGTCGGGTCGGGCACACCCTCGATGTCGAGGTGGGGTCCCCGTAGTGCTGGGGAAAAGATCGGGCGGGATATGGCCGGTCTGGCCGATCGCCCAATGCAGCGGCCGATCCCGGCCGGTCGGCGGCAAGCCCTATGCGTCATCTTCGGCTCTCGGCGGGGGCTTTGCTTCACGATGAGGAAACGGATGAGGACGACAGCAACGCCCATCGCGGCGGCTGCACAGACGATCACCCGAACCGAGGTCTCCGTCGGACGCCCGATCAGGAAGATTTCGGGTGGCATAAAGGTCATCTCGACGATCGCGCCGACCGGCACCGTCAATCTGGCAAGCAGGCCGATCACTCCATGGTTCTTGATGGTCGCGCCAACAGCGCCCAGAGGCGGCCCGAAGAGCAGGCTCGCGAGCAGCCAGGGGAGCATCCACCCCACCTGCCAGGCCAACGGCAGACCTCTCAGGGTGGACTCCGTGCAGTAATACACCGTCGTAGCCGCGGTCAATGCCAGAACACCGGCGGCCACCCCCCGGGTACGTGTACCTGCCAGCCATCCCGCCGCCACCGCCAGTGCGGCCCAGGACCAGCCGACGTCCAGCAGCAGCCTCGCTACTTCGGCGATCCTCATGACCCACACCCCGCCCAGGGACGCATCCTTGACGAGGGAGGTGAGTGCACCGAATCCCGCACCAAGCGCGAGAGCACCGACCACACTGCGGATGATCTTCACTACGCGAGGATACGCAGCGAAGAGGCATTCCTTGGTCGATTCCACATGTCACCGTCACCGGCGCCTCCTTGGCTCCCCACTCGGGTCGGCGTCACCAGGGGCAAAGTAGCTCTGCGTGACGGCGGTGACGGTGTGCGCGTCGCAGAAATAGTCATTTCTGCGAACCACACGAGCTACATCCGGGTACGCGCGTACGTGTGCAGCGCGTCGCGGACGAACATCGCCCCCGCCTCGTCGTCGTACATGGCGGCGAAGCGGGGGTCGTCGACGAACATGTCCCCAATGCCGTTCACCATCTCGATCGAGCGCTCCCGGTCGCCCTCGGCGGTGGGGGTGCCCGGGATCTGACTCAGCCACTGGACGTGCCGGGCAGCCAGCGACTGAGCGTGTTCCGATGTCGGCGAATCCCCGGCCTTCACTGCGGCGACCCATGCGGCGACGAGGTCGTCGGTGTCCTGCTTCCAGGCCCGCTGCTGGTCAAGGCTCTTGCCATGCCACCAGTCGTTGCTCACTTGGAACGCGCGCTCGCCCCAACGTGAGATCACCTCGTCCTTGTAGAGGTCGTTGAACCCCGCCAACATGACATCCATCCGCGGTTCCACCCCCGCCTGCAGAGCCTCAAGCGTGTGACGCACAGACCGGACCTGCCGTTCGATGCGGTCCCGTTCCTCTTCCAACGCGGCGATGTGGGCGCGGAGCCCGTCGAGCGCGTCCACCTCCTCGGCCAGGACCTCGGCGATGGCCGGCAAGCCCATGCCGAGCCGGCGCATGAGCAGGATCCGCTGTAGCCGGGCGACCGCGGTGGGGTTGTAGTAGCGGTACCCGTTCGCGCCGACCCGGGACGGGACCAGGAGCCCGACGCGGTCGTAGTGCCGCAGGGTCCGGCTGGTGATGCCGGCCCTCGCCGCGAGTTCCTGGATCGTCCACTCCATCGTTCCAGTGTTACCCGTGGCGCAGCGTGGTTGCGATGATCTCCGAGGCGTCGGCGTGCAGGGCCTGCGCCGCGGTCTGCCCGGTAGCCGCCAGGTAGGTGTCGACCAGCCGGTTGCCCGCGGCGTACCCAGCGCCCATCGGCAGTCCCACCGGGGCGACGCCGAGGTGCTCCGCGCCGGGGTCGCCGTGCACCCAGGCGGTGAAGTTCTGCATGCCTGTCACGTCGAGCCCGGTGAGCACCTTGGCGAAGACCTCGTCGTCGTGCAGGTGCGGCACGCCGATGCGGGCGGGGCCGAGCTCGTCGCCGTAGAGCTGACGGGCGAAGGCGTCGGCCAGGCCCTCGCCGACGATGTGCTCGCCGACCGTGACGGTCATCGGGTCCCACACAACCCCGCCCGGGCTCCACCGCAGGTTGTGGTGCAGTTCGTGTACGGCGGTGGCCTCCAGCCGCTCCACGTTCTCGGGGAAGGGCCAGAACGTGATGGCGATGTGGCCCGAGATGCCGCCGAACCCGGTCAATCCTTTGCAGGGACCCATGAAGTGTTCGTCACCTGGATCGCCGAGGACGAACAGCACGGTGATGTCCGGGGCCTCCAGTCCCGGCGTGGCCTCCAGCAGTACGGCGAGAGCGTCGTCGAGCGCGTGTTTCATCCGCTCCCAGGCCCCGGCCGCAGCCAGGGTTTCGAGCGCGTCGAGGCAACGCTCCTCGTCACGGTCGATGGGGAACCCGGACGTTGCGAGGTGTACGGCAACCAGGTCGACCTCGCCGGGGTTGTAGCGGTACATACCCTTGTTGGGCTCCAGCATCGAGTGCAGCAGGCCAACGCGGTCCGCGACCGGGGCCAGCAGAATCCGCCGCATGGCGGAGTAGGTGTCAAGAACAGTGATCGACATGGCCGCGATGCTAGAAGTTGACGCAGCGTCAAGGTCAAACCAGCGGCGCTCTTCGTCGAGATACAGCCGGGCATGCCGTCACCCGGGCCCGTCGCGACCGGCGGTTCGCCGCTGTGATGGACTCACGCAACTTGGTCAGCCGCTGTCCAGCGTGCGCAGCTCCTCGGTCTTGCGGTCCGCGGTGAACAGCATCCACTCGCTGTCGCTCACGCCGTCATGAGCATGGTCAGAGTGCGTGGCCGCCGGCGACCTGCAGGACTTGCCCGGTGGCCCAGCGGGCCTGGTGGGAGGCCAGGTACACCACCGCGTCGGCGATGTCGTCCGGCTCTCCGCACCTGCCCATCGTCTTGACCCGGGCGTCGTACAGCTCCTGAGCCAGTGCAGCCTGCTCCGCAGACAACTGCGGTCACCCGGGTCGGCTACCAGGAAGTCGAGCGGTCGTTCTTCTGCCGCGTCTGCCAGCGCGCCGAGCGCGTAAGGCGGCCGCGGCCGCGCTGCTGGCCTGCCTTGACGCGCTGTGACGGTACTCCGGTCGACGCCGGTCGTGGTCAGAACTCGTCGTCATCGAGCTGGCGGCGCAGTTCCTCATCGGTGATGCCGGTCAGCCACTCCCAGCGGGCGGCAGTGGCGGCTTACCCGTGACCGCGGTGGACGCAGAAGAGCTGGTCTTCGGTGCCGTAGGGTTCCCGGTAGGAGACGATGGCGGGGCCTTGAGCGCTCAGGTGGCCGGGCAGCCGGGTGTCGGGGCTCCAGCCGGCTGAGTTGAAGCTGGTCCACCACAGGCTCTGGTCGCCGGAGCCGCGGTGCACGCAGTACAGCCTGTTGTTGAAGACGGCCAGGGCAGGGCCCTCCGCACTCCGGTGGGCGGGCAGCCGGCGGGCGGTGCTCCAGCGCGTGCCGTCGAAACTGGTCCACCACAGGAAGTGGTCAGAGCCGCCGCCGCGGAACACGCAATACAGTACGCCGGCGTAGACGGCCAGAGCGGGGTTGGAAGCCGTGAAGTGGCTGCCGAACGGCTGGTCGTTGCTCCAGCTGGTGCCGTTGAAGCGGGTCCACCACATCTGATCGCTGTTGGCGTCCCGGTAAGCGCAGTACAGCATGCCGTTGAAGGTCGCCAGGGCCGGGCCTCGGCTGGACGCGCCGTTCATGCGGGTATCGGGGCTCCAGCGGTTGCCGTCGAAGCGGGTCCACCACAGGCCCCTGTCGTTGCCGCCGCCGCGGTGCACGCAGTACAGGAAGTTGTTGTAAACGGCCAGGGCAGGGCCGTCGGCGCTGCGATGGGCGGGGAAGGCGACATTGTCGCTCCAGCCCTCATTGCTGCCGGGGTCGTAGGCGGTCCACCAGAGCGATTCGTCCCGGTCCCCGCGGTGCACGGCGTACAGCCGGCTGCGGAACTCCGCCAGCGCCGGATTGGACCTGGACAGGTGGCCGGGAAATCTCTCGTTCTCGCTCCAGTTGTGGGAGGTGTTCATGGTCGTCCACCACAGCGAGGTGTCCTGCCTGGGGGCCAGGGAGATGGGGAGGAGCATCCCCGGGGCGAACCAGGGCGACACCAGCCGACAACCGTGGTGCCTGCCGATGGCCTGGATGATAAGAGAACGGATCTGGAAGGAGAGCTCGATCAACCGGCCGAGCACCCTGGGACGGACGGCCCTGGCTACGATCTCCCCTACCAGCTCCGAGATCTCGGCGGCGGCTTCGGCGGCGGCGGCGTTGAGGACGATCTCAAAGCCCCACCATCTCGCGTTGGCGTACACCTGCATACCGTTGGCGCTCAGCTGCGCCTCGATCTGGCGAGCCCTGTCTTGGTCGGCTTGGGGGAGCCGACTGGTCTGCTCCTCGAATTCCTTGCGGGCTTTGTCCAGATACTCCCGGGAGATCTGCTGCGCCTCCTCGTGGGAGACGGAGTACGGGATGGCCTGCCAAGCGGCGAGGGCGTCTGCCTCGGCTCCGGCTTGGTCCTGGCTGGTGCTTTCATCGGGCATGCGATCACGTCCCATTCCGTAGGAGGATCCGCCGCGAAGCTCGTCAGCGGCCTTGAGTATCCGGCCGTGCCCCACTGCTGGCAAGAGCGTTCGGGTGGCCGCAAGCGGCCACAGGCACAACGGACCGTCTCGGGCCGGTTGGATGCGTGGTCGCAGGCCACTGGGCCTCCGCCGTCCGGGTCCGGCGTCGGCAGCGGTTTCTAGACGCAACGGCTTGTCTGTGCGCAGGGGGCTCGCTCCGGCTCTCGCGTTCGGCGCCGAGGTCCTCCCTCCAGTTGGCGGCAACGGGTAACACGCGGACCGGTGCAGGTCACAAGGGTGCGGACGGCGAGGTCACGGACGATGACGTTGACGGCGTCGGCGCCCAGCCGGGGGCCGAGGTCGCCGTGCCGGTCGACGCGGCGCAGCAGTCGTCCGGGGGTCTCCCCCGCCTCGGCGAGTACGGCGATCCAGTCGGTCCAGACGGCGACGGGGTCGGTCAGCGGGTGGCTGCCACGCGGGACGGCGATCGTCTCGTCCCGGCGGTCCTTGTCGGTTTTGTCCGCCGCGGTGTACCGCTCCGCTCCGGCGGCAGCCGCTCCCGCCTCAGCCCCGACCGTTGCCTTCGCCTACTGCAGCGCCGGCGGCAGTACCTTCACGGTCTTCTGTGAGGCGTGGTGGCAGGGCGGCACGGACCCGGCCACCGCCAAGTGGAGCGACGGCCCCAACAGCATGAGCATCAGCACCAGAATCTCGGACCCGGTGGCTCGCTACACACAGGGGGGCGGCAGCTGCATACCCGGGTCGTTGTGGGGGGCCAAGCTCACCATCACCGACGCTGCCGGCGCCGTCACCGAGAGATGGGTCTCTGGCGGCCGCGCCTGCCGGGGCTGATACGCGGCGAGTTATGGCGCCGGTAGTCCAGCCGTAGCCTGCCGCGACCGAAGCCGGAGCGCCCCTGTTGTCATGGGTGCTCCGGCCATGGCTTGTGGTTGATCCGCACCGTCTACATCACTCCCGCGCCGTTGATCATCGTCGTCCGCCGAACTCCCAGTCGTGGACTTCGATATCGGCATAGCGGTCCGGGGCCAGGACGGTGCGGGCCGTGTCCCGATCCCTCGCTCGGATCAAGGCTGCCGTGCCCAGCCAGGTGGCGCCGTCGTCGGACAGTAGCGACCCGTAGGCGATCAAGTCGTCCCGCCGGTCGGGCGGTGGAATGAGGTCGGCGGCCTGGCCCGTGCCGAGGCCGAGAACCAGATAGCGGTTGCCGCCTTCGCGGCTACCGGGGAAGTCCCACATGGTGCGGCCCAGGTGGTTGCGCCAGCGGCGCAGCAGCACGTCCCGGTACACGCCGGCCTGGTAGTTGGGCTCGTCGAAGGCGAACGTCCGCGCGGCGGCGGGGTCCGGCAGGTCGACGATGTGCACACTGCCGGAGGCCGTGTCGCCGTCGAGGGTGGGGCCGCGGGCGATCAGCTGCGCATCGTAGCGGTCCATGTAGGACCAGTGCTCCTCGGCGAGCTTCTCGCGCAGCGCTGCGGAGCCGGGCCGGTCACGGTGGTAACAGAAGAATTCCATGTCGAGCCTATCTATCACGGGTTGCGGCAGAGGCCGGTGCGCAGCGGGGTTTCGCTGATCAGCCAGGCCATGGTGAAGGCGGCGACGGACAGGGCGGCAGCATCACCGTCGGCGGCTACTGGCTGGGCGCCCACCTGCGCCTCCCCGACAGCCGTGCCGCCGCGCCGCTCCATGACCTACTCGCCCTGACCGCCTCGGGACGCGTCCACCCCATGGTGGGCGCCGAGTACCCTCTCGACCAGGCCGCAACCGCCCTGACCACCCGCCGCACCACCGGTAAGGTCATCCTCCGCGTGGCGTGAAGCCCTTCTGCAGCAGAAGCCCGCCATCAGCCTGCTTCCGGGATGGCGAAGGGCACCCTGCTCCCCTGTGGCTTGTGGGCGGCGATCGCAACCTGTAGGTTGCCATTAATGGCAACCTACAGGTTGCGAAAGAGGGTGGCATGGGTTCGGACGCGATCGAACGTGTGGTGGTGCTGCGGCACCCCATCGAGCGGGTGTGGGCCGCGCTGACCACCGCGGAAGGGCTCTCGCGGTGGTTCGGCTCGGTGGCGGAGATTGATCTGCGGCCCGGTGGGCGCGCGTTCTTCCGTTGGGACGACCTGGACGAGGAATCCGTCGCCACGATCGTGGTGGTCGACCCACCACACCGTTTCGTGTTCAGGTGGGCGATCGAGGGCCTGCCGGAGGATGACGCACCCCGGACGCTTGTGGACCTCACCCTGGAGCCGGTGCCGGGCGGTACCCGGCTGCGCCTGGTGGAGAGCGGGTTCGCCCAGGCCGCCGCCGACGTGGCCCACTCTGCCCACAAGGCCAACAGTCAGGGATGGGACGCCGAGCTCGTCGACCTGGAGACCTACCTCGATGCGGCCGCCTGATGCAGAAGGGCAGGCCGTCGCGGTGTTCGCGGCGCTCACCGATCCGACGCGGCGGGCGCTGCTGGAGGAGCTCGGCCGCGCCGGGCCCGCAACCGTCACGGATCTGGCGCGACGGTTGCCGATCAGCCGCCAGGCGATCGCCAAGCACCTCGGCCAGCTCGCCGAAGCGGGCCTGATCAGCGTCGGCGAACCGGCCGGCCGCCGCCATCCCTACCGGCTGGAACCAGCCGCCATCCGCACAGCCCAGGTGTGGCTGGCCAAGCTCGCCAACCGGTGGGATGACCGGCTGGCCGCGCTGGAACGCGCACTGGACGCCACCGACACGAAGGAGTCAAGCAACGATGAACAAGCCTGAATTCACCGCCGGCCTGAACATCGCCATGAAGATCCCCAAGGCGCAGTACGAGGCCACCGTGGCCTTCTACCGCGACACCCTGGGTTTCGACGTCAAAGAAGACGACGTCTCCTACGCTCCGACCGTCTCGAGAACTCATTCGGTGCGGTTCGGACCCAATACGCTGTGGCTCGACTGTGTCGACAACTACAGCCAGCCCGACCTGTGGCTGCAGCTGCACACCGACGACCTGGACGCGGCAGCGGCCAAACTGGCCGACAGCGGTATCCACCCGTGTGACGAGGTCGAGCCCCTGGAGAGTCTCGATTCCAGAACCCACTGGATCAAGAACCCGGCCGGTGTCGTGCATCTGCTCGCGGAGTCCGCCTGATCCCGATGTCGCGATGAGGCATCCCAGCGAGGTGAGCGGCCACCCTCGCGGTATCGCGGAGCCGAACGCCCGGTTTCACGAGTCGCTCAAGCTTCGATGACACAAGCCCAAGGTTTCCTATCGCAGCACAGTGGACGACCTTCACGCCGCGACGGCTTACCGGCTGACCAGGGCCAACACCAGCGCGTGTACCTGGTGACAGCTTCGTTTGCGACAGGCCGTTTCCGGGCCGAGGGCCGTACGGTCCCCATCGGCTCAGTTGCGGACGGCTCGCTGCAGGACGGCTTGGATGTGATCAGGGTCGGCGGGGGCGTTGTCGAGGAGGATCGCGGTGCACAGTCCGTCGGAGGCCGCGACGAGGGCGGCGATGGCCGCAGGGTCGTCGGTCAGCGTGGTGGCGAGTTCGGCGATGTTCTCCCGCCAGCGTCGTGCCACGGGTCGCAGTGCGGGGCGGCGGGCGGCCAGGGTTGCCAGCTCGCGTTCGGCCAGGGCGCGTTCACGTCCGGGACCGGCGGACTCGGCGATGAGGTGGGCCAGGCCGGTGAGCTTGTCGCCGGGGGTGTCGATGATGTCGCGGATGCGGGCGGTGTAGGCGTCGGCGACACTCGTGAGGGCGGCGACGAGCAGGTCGTCGAGGGTCGCGAAGTAGTAGGTGCTCAGGGACGTCGTGGTGCCGGCCTGTTTGGCGACCGTGCGATGGGTGACGCCTGCCGCGCCGTCGCGAGTGACCACGGCAAGGGTGGCCTCGATGATCTCCGCGCGTCGTTTCTCGCCACGCGCGCGGCGTCCGTCGACGTGCTCGCTGTCGTCGGTGGTGTCGTCCATGCTGCTCCTCGGCCCGACCTCCAGGATAGTCGGACCATCGTTCAAACGCCGGTGTCGCGGTTCTGCGCCTCCCCGAGTGTGGGCACGTGACGCAGCATCCCGAGGCACAGCACCGTGGCAGCGGCGATGGCGACCCCCGCGACCAGGGAAGCGATGTTGAGTCCGCCGGTGAAGGCCTGCTGGGCCGCCTTGACGGTCCCGGACGGAAGGCTCCCGGCGATCGCCATGGTCGCGTTCAGGCTGTCGGTGAGGGGACCGAAGGTCTCCGATGACAGGCCTTCAGGCACTGTCACCTGGGTGCGGTAGACGGCGGTGGTGAGACTGCCGAGCAGGGCGACGCCGACGGCGATGCCCAGTTCCTGGACCGTCTCGGAGATCGACGCCGCCGACCCGGATCGCGCTGCCGGCACTGCGCCCACCACCATGTCGGTGCCCAGGGCGGCGAGGGCGCCCAGCCCGAGATAGACGAACGCGAAGCCGACCGCCACAGCGACCTCGTCGTCGAGTCCCGCGGTGGCGAGCAGCGCGTAGCCGGCGAGGGACGCCCCGAGGGCGGCGCCCATGACCGAGCCGGGGCGGAAGCGCCGGGCGACCAGGGGAGCACCGATGGCGGCGGCGAACATCGCCAGCGCCGGTGGTCCCATCCAGAGCCCCGCGTCGAAGGGCGTGAGCCCTTCGACGAGCTGGAGGTACTGCGTGACCAGGTACATCGAGCCCCCGACTCCGACCAGGCCGATGAGCAGCACACTCAAGGCCACGGTGAAGGCCCGGTTGCCGAACAGCGTCACGTCCAGCAGTGGGTCGGGGAGGCGGCGTTGGCGGCGTACGAACACGATTCCGGCCAGAACGCCCGCCATGGCACAGGCGAGGGTTGGGCCGCCGGGACCGTCGGAGGCGATGCGCTTGACGGCGTAGATGACCGGAAGGATCGCCGCCAGGGACAGGCCCACGCTGATCAGGTCCAGTCGGCCGGTGGACGGGGCCGCGTACTCGGGGAGCAGGGCGCGCGCCCCGGCCAGGACGACGAGGGCGATGGGCACCGCCGTCAGGAACGGTGCTCCCCACCAGAAGGAGTCCACCAGCGATCCGCCCACGATCGGCCCGGCGGCCATCCCGAGCGCGAACATCGTGGCCCAGACCCCGATCGCGACCGTGCGCTGACGCGCGTCGGGGAACATGTTCGAGATCAGCGACAGCGTGGAGGGCATGAGCGTCGCCCCGGCCACCCCCAGCAGGGCTCGCGCGAGGATCAACAGCTCGGCCGTGGGGGCGAACGCGGCGAACACCGAGGCCGCCGCGAAGGCGATCATCCCGATCTTCAGCAACCGGCGCCGCCCGATCCGGTCGCCCAGCGTGCCCATGGTGATGAGGAACCCGGCGACGAGGAATCCGTAGGCATCCATGATCCATAGCAGTTGGGTGGCTGACGGGGACAGATCGGCCGCCATGCTCGGCACCACCAGGTACAGGACGGTCACGTCCAGTCCCAGCAGCCCGGTCGGCATGGCCAGCAGGCCCAGGCCCGCCCACTGGCGCGCCCCTGCCCGCGTGAACTGTTGCTGCGTCATCACGCCCCCTTCACTCTCATTATGTTGAACGATAGTACAACTAGTACTATCGTTCAACATAATGAGATCAGGCGTGAAGCGGGTGGCGCCGGTCGGGTCCAGGACGTGCATCCTTCGAGGAGGCTCCGCCTGCGGCCTGGCACCGGAGCCACCGCGACTGCGGCGTTCCTGGCCACGATCGCCAACCCCAACACCGCCGAGCGAATAGGCAACGAAGCACACCAAGATCGCGCTCAGCCGGCTGTACCGCCGTTCCTCAACCCCGGATGACGACGCTCTGGCCCCGGCGGCCGGCGTTGGTCGTGACGGATGTCACGGGCGCGCCGCCCGCGATCCTCGATCGCCGGAGTCAGCGATCGCCGTGCGCGCCGGTGAAGATGGTGCCGATCTCCGCCATCCGCTCGGCCGCATAGCCGGGGTCGATCAACGCCTCGGGGGTGTGGAGGCCGGGCGGCACAGGGGCGCCGCGCAGGCCGAGCAGTCGCTCGACGCCGAGGGCGACGCCGAGCGCCGTCAGGGGACGCTGCCCCTCCGGGTGGAGGAGGTGGCGGCTCGTCCTGAGTGGCGCGCCCGCGCGGTCCACGCCTTCGAGATCGATCTTGACCTCCGTGGACGCGGGCCCGCCGCGCCGCCTGCCCGCCGATTCGCCGATCGCGAACGCGAAGCGGACGTTGGGCGCGCCCGTCGCGAGGGCCAGGCTCGGCACGTCGAGGATGGGGACGATCTGGCCGGGCAGCACGGCGCCGTCGACGCTGGTGACCTCCACCTGCGCGTCGGGGCCGCTGACCCAGCCGAAGACGCCGTCGCGGCGGACGTGCCCCGCCGAGGTGGCGGCCAGCAGGCGTTCCATGTCCACCATGGCCGCGGGCCCGCCGCCGTCCTGTTCATCCAGCACGCCGCTGACCTCGATGGTGTCGAGCCGGTCGAACTCCCTGGCGAGGCCGAGCACCGCGAGGACGACGAGCCCCGCGTACCAGTGGCTGGCCAGCAGGATCGGCGTCGCACCGGCTCGCAGGCCGGCGGCGACAACCTCGGGTCCGATGTCGACCAGGCCGCTGGAGATGCTGACATACGGCAGGCCGCGGTCCTGCGCGTAACGCAGTCCGTTCAGGTGGCTGTCCCACACCGTTGCCACGACCGCCGAGTAGCCGTCGGTCTCCTGGAGGCCGAGGTCGCCTCGCCGCAGATCGATGGTCGCGGCTGTCGCGCCGCCGAGCTCGTCGGCGACCCGCCGGGCGCGGCCGAGATCGCGACCCGCGATCGTCAGCGGCAGCTCCGGGTACCACCGGCGCAGGAGGGTTGCGGTCCCCGCGCCCGCCTGGCCGGATCCCCCCATGATCAGTACGGAGTGCTCCACGGTGATGTCCTCTCACTAACCTACATTCTGTAACTTACACTTTGTAGCTTAAGCTGGGAGACGACGCAAGGGAGGACGATGACCACGGGATCGACCCGCCTGTCCAAGCCGGCCAGGCGGGAGCAGCTGCTCGACACCGCCATGGCGATCGTGCGCGCCCACGGCACCGACAGCCTCACGCTGCTCAGCCTGGCGGAGGCCGCCGGAGTGAGCAGGCCAGTCGTCTACGACCACTTCGGCACCCGCCCCGGCCTGCTGATCGCGCTCTACCGGCGGCTCGACGAACGGCACCGGGCCGCCTCGAAGGAGGCCCTGCGTGACGCCCCGGCCCTCCCCCGCGAGATCGCCCGCGTCCTGAGCGCCGCCTACTTCGCCTGCGCCACCGACATGCCGGAGTGGACCGCCATCTCGGCCGCGCTCAAGGGGAGCCAGGAGATGGAGGCGATCGAGCGCGAGCTGCTCGACGGCTACACGGACCTGATGGCCACCGCCCTGCGGCCGTACTCCGGGCTCACGCAGGAAGCCCTCCGGCTCCGCTGCGTCGGCGTGCTGGGCGCGGCCGAGGCGATCGCCGCAGAGCTGAACCGGGGGCGTGCCACCGTCGCCGCGGCCATCGCGGCGCTGACGGACCTGACCGTCGACAGCATCGACGCCGGAGCTCAGGACTGACGCTGTCGCGGCCCGTTGTGCGGTTGTGCTGGGCCTCTCACTCGGCAGAGGTCAGAAGGCGTAAAGGCCGAAGCGGCCCCAGGCGATGACAACGGACAGCACGAGCAAGGCCACGTTGACGGCGACGCCCGACGACTCCTTGCGGCGGGCGTGGGTGGCGGCTGCACCGAGCATAGTGATGGCCAGGCCGGTAGCGGCCAGCGGAGTGAGGGTTGGGGCGATGTCGGTGACGGCGGGCAGGATCAGGCCGACGGTACCGAGAAGTTCGACCACGCCGATCAGGCGAACCTGGGTGGCGGTGAAGTCCTCCACCCAAGGCATCGCGGGGCGCAGCTTCTCCTTGGGCCGGATGGACTTCATCACCCCGACCAAGCCGAAAGTGGCGGCCAGGATGACCTGCAGTATCCACAGGAATACGTTCGTATCAGTAGCTCTCCATTGGACGATGCAGAGGTGCTCGGCCTGGGGTGCTCGGCCTGGGTGAAGGTCTCACCGTCCAGCCGGATCACGGCTCGAACGTCGTGCCAGTCGTCTTCGACCATCTCGCTGCGACCGCCCACCACCCGGCCGACTGGTCGCAGGGTCACGGTGTCGGTTGTCATGGTGATCTCCACGTTCTAGTGGCGCCTGAGGGCACCGCGGTGTTTGGCAAGAGTGTTCGAGCCGGTTGAACAGCACGGATTCGCCGTTCAGGTGAATCGGGGTTCAGTCGCCGGAACCCCGGCCGCAACTGCCGCACACGGACCTGCCGGCGAGTCGGCGGCACTCACCGCGACCGATCAGCAAACGCCACCTGGACTACGAGCGGCGCTCAGAGCCATCACCCAGCACTTCGACCACTACGCCGCCCAAGCTCGACTTGCTCGGGCGGCGTGAAAATTGCCACAAATCTACAGAAACCCGGACCAGAGATTGCTAGGCGTCGCGGCGCAGCGTGAACCAGAAGGTCGGCACCGAGTTGGTGCCCGGTGTGACGTCGAGTAGTTCCCAGCCGGGGAACCTGGCGCGGAGCTCGTCGGCTGTGACGCCCGCCGCCCACGACGTGACCTCGGGGATCGGATTACCGAGCGGCTCGGGACCGTACCCGAACATCAGCAACCGTGCTCCGGGAGCGGCGCGGCGGGTGAGCCCGGCGGCGTAGGCGTCGCGGCGGTGCAGCGGGACCCCGCAGTAGCAGCTCAGGTCGAAGAACAGGTCGAAGGGGCCCGGCACGTCCAGCTCGTCGAGGCGGGTGGCGTCTCCGTGCAGCAGCCGTACCGCCACTCCCGCCTCCGCAGCCTTCTCCCTGGCCTGGTCGACGGCGCGGTCGATCAGGTCGACGGCCGCCACCTCCCAGCCGCGCCGTGCGAGGTAGGTGGCGTTGGTCCCCGTGCCGCAGCCGAGTTCGAGGGCGCGGCCGGGCGGCAGCGCGCCGTGCCCCTCTACCAGGGCGACCAGCTCGGGCGGCGTCACGCCGGTGTCCCACGGTGGCTTGCCGGTGCGGTAGTAACCCTCCAGTGCACGGTGGACGGACTCCTCCTCCGGGTCTCGCCGCGTTGAGGCCAGGTCCGGTTCCGGCTTCTGGGTGGCGTTGGTCTGGTCCATCGTCTCCTCCAAGAATCTAGAGTTGAACTCTAGTGACATGCTCTAGAGATATACTCGCAATATGGACAAAGTCGAGCGGCCGGACAAGCGAGCCGAGCGCTCACGCCGCACCCGCGAAAAGATCGTCGAGGCGGCTCGCGAACTGTTCGTCGCGCAGGGCTACGGGGCGACGAACCTGCAGGAGGTCGCGGACCGGGCAGGCGTGGCCGTCCAAACGGTCTATTTCGTCTTCCGCAACAAGCGCACGCTGTTCAAGGGCGTCGTCGACACATCCATCGCCGGGGATACCGAGCCGGTCGCCACCATGGATCGTGAGTGGTTTCGCGCCGCATGCGCCGAGCCCACCGCAGCCGGACAATTACGCGCGCACGTCCACGGCACCCGCGAGATCCTGGGCCGGGTCGCCCCGATCATGCCGCTGATCGCGGCTGCCGCGGCCACCGACCCCGAGATCGCCGCACAGTGGCCGGACGGCCCCGACCCGCGTTACACCGTGCAGTACGCAGCGGCCGAAGCCCTGGCCCGCAAGCCCGACGCCCGTCCCGGCCTCTCCATCGAGATGGCGGCGGACCTGCTGTTCGGCCTGCTCAGCCCGCAGCTCTACCTGATCTTCGTACGCGACCGCGACTGGTCGCCGGACACGTGGGAAGAGTGGGCCCGCACTGCCTTAACCTCCCAACTCTGCGCCGACCCCGGCTAAGCGGACGGACGTCCGGTACGGATCGGCCGAGTTCGGGTCTCCGTGGGTCGGCCGCCGTGGTTGCCGCGTGTGGCGGCGGCTTGCTGGCCTTCGAGGGTTTTCTCGCGGATGTAGTCGCGGTCGAGCTGGGCGGTGACGGCGAGTACGGCGAAGAGCATGGAGCCCACGCCGTGCGGGTCGTAGATCCCGGTCAGGGGTCCGGTGAGCAGCTCCAGTTGCACCCCGCCGCCTTGTAGCAGGGAGGAGAGGGTCATCAGCTCGGCGGCGTTGCGGGCGAGGCGTTTCATCTCGTGCACGGTGAGGACGACCGGCTGGTCCGGGGCGGCGGTCTTGATCTCGTGGGCGAGGGTGAGTGCTTTCTCCAGTTCGGGGCGGATCTTGATGCGGGTGCTGATCTTCTCGGAGAACACCCGTGTGCAGTGCGCGGCCGCGAGGGCGTCGAGCTGGCTTTGCAGTTCCTGGGTGGCGGTGGAGCAGCGGGCGTAGCCGATCCGGATCGGCGTCCCGTTCGTTTCCGGCTTCGCCGGGGCGACATCGGGGCCCTGTGTCCACTTCTTGCCCGGTCCGCGGTAGGCGGGGACGGGCGCGGTGAGTTCGTCCCGTAGCGAGGGCACGAGGATGAACCGTGCGGTGTGGTACTTCGCGGCGGTCTTCCCGGCGCGGGTGCGGCAGGCGCTGTCGGCGGGGACGTCGCATTGCGGGCAAGGGTGGCGTTCGACCGCGGCCGCGGCGTCGTCGGGTCCGAGTTGCATGCCGTCAATCTCGCAGAACACTGTCAAAACCAAGGGTAGTTGTGAGAGGTGTTGTGCGAATCGCGACCTGCGGGTCTTCGGCTCAGATCGGGGTGTTCGCAGAACTGTCACAACTGGTCATTTATGAGAACACGAACCGTCACCACCATTACACAGAGCTACTTTGCCTCCGGTGACACCGACCCGAGTCCCGGGCCATGTCCCGCATGTCGCCCACGTCGGTCACCCGGGCTTCACCGGCGAAATGTGCGATCTTCGTGGCTGGGATGCCGTTGAGCCACTGCTCGGTCGCGCCGAGCTCGTCGAGCGCCTGCAGGTGGGCCAGGCGCAGCTTGAACATGCCCAGCGTTGCCGCCTTCGCCGGTGTCTTCAGCCGGTCGAACTCGCTGCGTCCCGATGTCGGGTCCAGCCACAACAACCGCGTCAGCCGGGCCTTGGTGGCCAGGTCGATCCGTGCCGCGACCATCGCGTACAGCGCGATGTTCGTCTCCGTCCGGATCGCCGCGACCATCCGGTCCAGCGTGGAGAACCCTGGCAACTCGCGCCGCGTCCGCACCAGCTCCTCCAGCGCCACGTTGATCAGATCGGCCGGGTTGTCCTTCGTTGTGACCGCCCGGCGGATCGCCTCCTCGGCGATCGCACGGGCCTTGCCCGAGTCGTAATTCACGCCCATGAATGACCGGACCAGCCCGCGATGCCACTTCGCGGTCCGGTCGGCATCATGCTCGGCCGTCACCTCGCCAGGCAGATCCAGCAGACCGCGCACATGCTCGACCACCGACGCGGGGACCTCGTCCAGCTTCGGGAAATGCCCCAGCCGTTGATACGACTTCAGCCACACCACCAGGGCCAGCAAATGCCGATCGCTCTGCGTCTTCTCCCGTGCCCACGCGACCTCGGCGACCGTCGGCGTGAACGCCTCAGCCAGCTCCCGCGCGGGAACCACCCTCTTGAACCGCGGATACGCGGTGCGATCGATCGCCGTCACAACCCAGACCCCGAGCAGAAGACCGATGTAACGCATCGGAGCCTATCCAGCACGCGCGGTCCGATACTGCGCGGGTTTTGCTACACCAAGCTGATCATCCCGCCGTCCAAGAACCTCGTCGTACAGCCACCCCGACCAGCAGCTTCGGGAGCTCATTGCCCCTTTCACTCGTATCCCGGCGGTCCCCCTATGTGGGCCGACCCTCTCTGTGGGTGATGAGTCTTTAGTCCGTTTATAAATGATCTTGAAACTGGCTGAGCGCCTTTACGTTGTAGATTAATAACTCTGAGGCACCATCGCGCCTGCACCCAGGTGGCGGTGCGGCCCGGGATCATTGACGCTTGGCGGACGTCCGCGCTCCGGCCTCGGCCTCCTCAGCAGCGCGGCCGGCGCTCCAGATCATCGTCCGCTGGTGGACCCGCCGGCCGTCGTGCCGGAGGCCGGGCACCAGTGGTGCCGGGCCGTGCTCGGCGAAGCCCATGCGCTCAAAGAACCGCACCGCCCGGGTGTTCTCGACCAGGGTCTGCAGGTGACAGCCGGGAGATCCGGCCTCCCTGAGCCGGTCAAGCCACCGGCTCATCAGCCCGTCGGCGGCGCCGGTCCCTCGCGCCTCGGGTGCCACGTTGATGTGCAGGTGCGCGGGCCACCTGGCGTCGGCGAACTCGCCGACGCCGGGCTCCCTGCGGACCGCGGCCCACGCCAGATCGGCCAAGCTGCGCGCGAAGAAGGCCGCGGGCCTGGGTCGGAAGACCAGCCGGTAGGTCCTCATCGCCTTCTCCATGCGCTCGCCCTCCCCGGGGAACCTCGCACTGTCGAGGCATCCCGTCAGGTAGCCCACCAGGGCGCCCCCGGCGACGGCGACGAAGAGCGAGTCCGGCTCCAGCTCCATGTAGGGGTCCAGGTAGACGGCCGCCTCCGAGTCCACGTGCCCCCACAGCGACGCCGTGGGGGCGCCCTCGCCCACGCGCTCGAACAGCTCGCGCAGCTCGGCGCGGTCGCTCGGCGCGAACGTACGGATCTCCATGACGCCTCCCTCATTATGTATAGCCTACTCTGTACAACATACACAATTACTAGGCTATATGACGTACACAGATTCCGACCGCACGAGAGGATGTTCGATGGCAGAGCTGCCACCCGTCGTGGCGCGGATGTGGGGCCGCGAACCCACCACGCGCAGAGGCCCGAGGCCGCGCCTGGACCTGGCCACGATCACGATGGCCGCCATCGAGATCGCCGACACCGAGGGGCTGGCCGCCGTCTCCATGAGCAACGTCGCCGCCCGGGTGGGCGTCGCTCCGATGGCGCTCTACCGGTACGTCGGCAGCAAGGACGAACTGCTGACCGTCATGGCGGACAGCGCCGTGCCCCCACCGCCCGAACGCGGGAACCTGTCCTGGCGCGCCTACCTCGCCATGTGGACCCGGCTCACCCGCGACCTCCTGCTGTCCCGGCCCTGGCTGCTGGACCTGCGCCAGAGCACCCCGCCCATGGGCCCGCGGCGACTGCTCTGGCTTGACCGGGCCCTGGACGCGCTGTCCGGTACCGGGCTGGACGACGGCCAGAAGTTCAACGCCGCCACGGTGCTGACCGGCTACGCCCTCACCGACGCCACACTCACGCACTCGCTCGGCGCCGGTGGCAAGGAGCTCGCGGCCAGAGCCAAGGGAGCCACCGAGTACGGCGAGATACTCACTGAGGTCCTGGACCCCGCGACGTACCCGGCACTGTCGGCCATGATGCGCTCCGGCCTGCTCAGGGACTCCACCGGCTGGACGGAGGACGCCGACTTCCGGTTCGGCCTCGACCTCCTGCTGGACGGCATAGAGGCGCTGATCGCCCGCCCAGCCCGGTAGCCGGCCCCGGCCGCTGGGTGAGGAGGAGCGCGAATATCACCTGGCATCGGGGGATTTCCAGGCCCTTGACAACAACCGAACGGCCAACGACGTTAGCGAGCCGGAGCGGGCCGAGATATCGCCGTCCACCGTTCCGATGCGCTGTTGTGGCTGTTCAGGGCAGGTCGAACGCCAGGGTGAGGGGTCACGCCTTCGCGGCGGTCTTCTTCGGCTGCCGGGGCACGATGGCGGCCTTGTCGAGGCGAGCGTGAGCGTACTGCGGGTTGGTGTCCTGGCCTATCCAGGCTGCTTCGCGTCCGAGGTGTTCGGCCTACCCGATCTCTTGACGATGGCCACACACGCGCCGCCCTCTTCGCCAAGCACACCGGGCGACGCCCGAGGGACTACCGCGCGGCCTTCCGTCGTGTCGACTGATCACTCGGGCGACCAGAGCACCGGCCTGCCCGGAATCCCTGGAGCACCTCAGCAGTTCCTGGCCCGTGTCGCCGCCCACGCGGCCCTGTGGGCCGGAACGCACCGCGGCCGACGTGACGACTGACCATATGCCGGCCTGGCCGACCTGCTGCTCACACACGGCCTCCTGTTCACCCCGGCTGACCGGTCCGCGCACATCCAGACCGGTCCGCCGGGCTCGTGCTTCGCCGACGCCACACGGATCGCCGATGCGCACGATCGGCGCTCCGGTTGTCGATGACCGCCGCCGATCACCCCTGCCCGGTCGCGAGACAGCTTCACGATCAGCTCTCGAATACCCTGTCAGGGCCGCTTCAGGCGCTCGTCGCCTACCCGGCCTCGCCGCGGGGCCGTCAGTCGCGGGTCAGCCCGCCCGACCGACTCGCGCCAAGTCCTGTTCCGCACTCCCGGACGGGGACCGTGGAGTGGAACTCGATCATCGTTTGCCGAGCGGGCACGAAGCACATGGCAGTGATCTCCGCGGGCGCGTGCCCCGCGGAGATCACTGCCCAGTGGCTACGGTCCGGCCGGCCGGTGGTCCGATGCCGCTGAGACGGTGTGGATCGTCAGCCCACCGGACCGTTGATCACAATGTTGTCGACCGTCATGGCACCGCTGTTGTGGATGCCCCAGATGAGGTAGTAGTCGTCGAACGCACCGGTGGTGAACGTCACCGATCTGCTCTTCACCCCGGAGCCGGTGGAGTCGGTCAAAATCCCGCCCCACCAGTCGTTGCCATATCCCCCGCTGGTGGTCCGCGCCAGGAAGTAGTGCTCGACCTTGGGGTTCGCAGGCCCGAGAATCCGGTACCGGTAGGTCACCGTGTAGGTCGTCGAGCGCTTCAGCTTCATCTTGGCCCTGTTCGAGATCAGGAACTCCGTCCACTCCCCGTTGGGCAGGCTCTGACCGTAGGCCGAGTAGGTTCCCGACACCACCTGTGACTTGTCCGAGGTGATCCACATGGAATGGTCGACGCCCCATGTGGAGTAGGCGGTCTTGTCGTACGAGCCCGACTCGAAGTTCTCCCCGATACAGCGGCACGGCCCAGAGGAGCCGTCGTAGTTCATCTTCCACTCCACATTGCCTCCGAGAGGACCGGCACGGCCGATGTTCGTCGGCTTGACGGTGATCTTCTGGTCATCGAAGGCGGCGGGAATCGTCGTCTCGAACCCGTGGGAGTCGCCATACTCCGGATGGGCATCACGGATGTCGGTACGGAGCTGGAAGGCTGAGGCCGTCTTGACCAGCTTGCCGTCCGCGAAGATCGAGACGTCTACCGGCGAGCGGGTGTCGGGGTCGATCGCCCAGCCCTTGACCAGGATGTTCTCGCCCTGCCAGCGCACTTCGTCCAGCGCCCCGAACGGATCGTGCCGGGAGTTCTGGGTCATGCAGCCAAGCTGTTTCCCCACTCCCCCAGAGTCGGCGTTCACACAGAGCTCGCTGGGGGTGCCTTCGAGCCCGTCATGCTTGATCCACACTTCCCAGCCATGGTTGGGGCCGAACGTGGGGAAAGCCTGGGCGATGTCGGGGCGCGGCAGGGCGGCGCTGTAGCCGCGGAAAAACTCTTTCTTGTCGCGGAATCCACTGAATGTCGCGTAGGAGGCGGTATAAGGATCGATCATCCAGCCGCCGATCACGGAGTACGCGCCCGATTCGACGACCGCGAGAGGAATCCGGTACTCGATGGCGCCGAACGCCCGGGAGTCGAACTCAAGGCATCCGAGGTCGGTGACCTTGGTGGTGGTGTAGAACGCCGATACGCAAACCTGGTGCAGCCCTCTGGTCGGTGGGATCTGGACGTCGAAGTTGAACCCGTGCGCGTCACCGTAGGGGGTGCCCGGCCTCGGGGTGTTGGCCCAGCTTGTGACCTGCGCCTGTCCCGATGTGCCGCCGATCACTTGGACGGTCTTGGAGGGGTAGGCGCTGTTCGCGGCCCATCCCTTGACGCGGACCCGTCCTCCCGCCTCCAGGATCGCCTCCTCGAGTTTTCCCACCACCGTGTTGGTTCCCGGGTCAGTGGTGGGTGCCGCGTTGGGCTGCTGCGGGAGCTTGAGGAAGCCGTCGGGAGTCCGGTCCAGCCGCCGCGTCTTCGGTGGTTCGACCTTCCGCGTGCCCGACAGGTCGGGGAGTTGGGCGCGGTCGAGCTCGCTCGGCGTGTAGGGCGTGAACTTCTCCTTTTCCTTCGACTTCTCTTTTTTCTTTGTCCCCGGCTCCGGCTCCTTGACCGTATCCGCGGGGTTCCCCGCGGATACGGTCAGCACCGGCGCGTTGGCGAGTGTGCCTCCGGCGGCCTGCGCCGGTGGCGCCGTCGGGAGGAGCAGGAGCGCACACAGCACGCTCGCCGCTCGCAGGGCATTGGTTCCTCTTCGCATGGTCATTCCTCTGACTCCCTGGACGGGATGAGATGGGGAACAGACGTCGGTGGGGCGGATGAAGGCCACGGACCGCGCATCCGGGTTGTCATGTGGACGGGTTCCATCCAGGGGCTCCGTCCGGTCTCTTTCATCGGGCGGAGGGACGGGTCATGGTGTCGTAGGTTTCGAGGAGTTTGTGGGCGGTGGTGACGGGGGCGAGGGTTTCGGTGTAGGTCTTTTGTTTGAGGTTCTTGGAGTGGTGGTCGT
>NZ_JBFAQY010000042.1:0-51001 GCF_040678965.1 Streptosporangium sp. NPDC049248 | reverse complement strand
CCAGAGGGCGTGAGCGCGAGGCCCGAGTGGCTCGATCGCCTCCAGGAACGACCGAAGTTCCTCCTCGACTCCGGTGACCGATCCCCTGCAGGGGATCGGCGCTCTCCGGCGTTCGAGGCCGTCAGTCAGGTGACCGGACTACAGCAGTCCGGACACCGATGGTGTGTCATCAGGGAGAGCGTGCCGCACGGGCCGCGGAACGGCGAGGTCGCCGGTGGCCCGCAGGAGCCCCGGGAGGCTCACCCGGGGACGCGGGCCCCTCCGCGCACGCGTCGTATGAGGTCGGCGGCGGCCTCCGGCCACCGGGGGTGGTCGAAGGTGAAACCCGCTTCGAGCAGGCGGCCGGGGACGACCCGGCGGCTTTTCAGCAGAAGTTCGGTGTCCGAGCGCAGCGCGAACGCGCCGAGCCCGGCCATCCACCTCGTCGCGGGCAGGCCGATCCGAATCCCCCATGCCGCGCGCAGCACGCGCATGAACGCACGCTGCGGCAGAGGATCGGGGGCGGCAAGGTTCACCGGCCCGGCCAGGTCTTCCCGGTCGGCCAGGAACTCGACGGCGCTGACGAAGTCGCGGTCGTGGATCCAGGACATGTACTGCGCGCCGCCCGCGATCGGGCCGCCGAGGCCGAGCCGCGCCATCCGCAGCAGGACGTCGAAGACGCCGCCGCGATCGGGACTCATCACCATGGCGGTACGCAGGGCGACCTTGCGCGTGTGCGGGGTTTCGGCCCGTTCCTGCTCCCGCTCCCACGCTTTCGCGATCTCGACGCTGTAGGCCCAGTAGTCCGGGACACCGGGTTCGGTGCCGCCGAGCACGCCGGTCGCCTCGTCGTTGGGCGCGTCGAAGCGGTGGGCGTAGACGGTGGCGGTGCTCATCTGCAACCAGACCCGGGGAGGCCGCGCGGCGGCCGCGATCGCCTCGCCCACGACCCGGGTGGAGTGCACGCGCGAGTCCATCATGGCCCTCAGGTTGGCGGCGGTGTAGCGGCAGTCGACGCTGCGCCCGGCCAGGTTGACCACGATGTCGCTGCCGTCGATCTCCTGTGCCCAGGGCCCCAGGGTCTCCCCGTCCCAGCGGATGTCACGCTGCCGCACCGGCCGCCTGGTCAGCACCACGACGTCATGCCCCGCGGCGGTCATCGCACGATCCAGGATCGCGCCCACCTGACCGCTTCCTCCGGGTATCACTATTTTCATCGGACTCCCCAGAACGTGTGAGGCGAGCCTAGCGCGGCACGCTGAACGCGTTCAAAAGAGGTCGGCCTTACCCGCCGATCCGCGCGCACGCGGCTCTGCGGGCGGCGTATCGGCGCCGCCGGCCGTGCCTGTCCGCCGCCGCCGATACGCCGAAGGCTCTTACCGAGCCTGGGCCTTCATCGCGTCCCGCACCGCGTCCAGGAGGTTGGCCGCCCTGTGGTCCGGCACCCCCTCCTGAAGGTGGTTCATGACGTAGCCGAACGCCAGGCCGGTCGCCGGGTCGGCGAAGCCGAGTGATCCGCCGAGACCGGGGAAACCGAAGGCGGTCGGGCTGTACCAGAACGCGTCGGGTGTCGGCAGGCCGAAACCGGTGCCGATCCGGACGGGTACCCGCAGGATGCGGTCGATGCCACCGACCTGTTCCGCGGTCGCCGCGGCCAAGGTGTCGGGTCCGAGGATGCGGTGCCCGTCGACCTCGCCGATGAGCGCGGCGTAGAAGCGGGCCAGGGCGCGGGCCGTGCAGATGCCGTTGGTCGAGGGCATCTCGGCGGACTGCTCGTCGGGGTCGTTGTGGTCCAGTGGCGGCGTGACGACGGTCATCGACCGCACGGTCAGCGACGTCGGATCGGCATAGGCCGCCATCACCTCGCGCGCGGGTCCGGGAAGGGCGTCCAGGTCGATCCCGGCCAGCGCCTCGACGTCGGGCACCGCGGCGATGATCCGGCTGACCCGATGCCGCTCGGCTTCCGGCAGCCCGATCCACAGGTCCAGGCCGAGCGGTGCGGCGATCTCTTCGGTGAGGAACGTGCCGAGGCTGCGGCCGCTCACCCGGCGGACGACCTCCCCGACCAGCCAGCCGTAGGTGAGCCCGTGATAGCCGTGCTCGGTGCCCGGTTCCCAGGAGGGGCGCTGGGCGGCCAGTGCGGTCACCATCGGGTCCCAGGCGATCGCCTCCGCCGGGGTGACCGGGTGGTCGATCACGGGCAGTCCGGCCTGGTGGGTGAGCAGCCAGCGGACCGGGATACGGTCCTTCCCGTTCGCCGCGAACTCCGGCCAGTAGTCGGCGACGGGTGCGTCGAGGTCCAGTTCACCGCGCTGGGCCAGCAGGTGCGCGCAGGCGGCGGTGACCCCCTTGGTGGTGGAGTACACGACCTGCAGGGTGTCGTGCTCCCAGCGGCGGCCGGTCTCGGGGTCGGCGATTCCGCCCCACAGGTCGACGACCTTCCGGCCGTGCAGGTAGACGCCGACCGCGGCGCCCACTTCCTGGCCGCCGGCCAGATTGGCCGCGAACGCCTCACGTACTCCTTCGAATCCCGGTGCGGTGTTCCCACCGATTTCGGGCATGCGTCATCGCCTTCCGTGTGGAGGGGTGTTGCCGGGAAGTGCTACCCGCGCCACTTCTCGATGAGCCAGGCGCAGATCTCCGGCTCGGTCATCTCGGGGAACTCCTCGGTGAACGCGACGAGGGCGCGCATCGCCTCGTCTCGGTCCAGGCCGCGCACCGCCGCCGCCCTGAGGTACTCCTGACGTGCGGCGGAAGGACGGCCTCCGCCCGCACCGCGACCCGGCAGGCCGTCGCGCCACCGCACTATCTCTTCCAGCCGATCAGCCCGCCAGCCGGGAGCCCCGTCGACCTCGACGTCGGGCTCGGGAAACGGGTGACGCGAATCGCCCGGATAGCGGGAGCGCCACTTGTGCACCGCGTGCCGGCTCACCCCCAGCGCCTCGCCGATACCGAGGACACCGAGGTAGGACTCGGTCATGGCGCACCAACTTGTCTGTCCGGCCTCCTTCGCGGATCTCATTACTACCACGCCCGAAATGAAGTCCTCGCGTCGACAGAACGCAAAGAACATCGTCTCGATTAGAGACGATGTTAACGTGGACATTGAACCTCGTCTACACCGCAGACAAGGTTATTGATGAAGAGCCGGGCACTCCACATCTCGTGCTCCTGCGGTAGCCACTTTTTTGTGGGTACTTGTCGGCAGGACCGGGGCGGCCTGAAGCTTGGTCGTGGGCGGTCGAAGGCCGTCAGACCCAGACGAGACGGGCAGGTTGGCGGTGTATCAGGAGACCGGTTGGGACTCGGTCAGCTTCTCCAGGCGCCGGTGGCCCCAGTCGGAAAGCGGCGCCAACACTTCGGAGAGTTCGCGGCCGAACGGGGTCAGGGAGTACACGGTCTTCAGCGGCTGCACATCGTGCACCTCCCGGTGGACCAGTCCGTCGGCCTCCATCTCCCGCAGCGTCTGAGTCAGCACCTTCTCGGTGAGACCCGGCAACCGCCGGCGTAACTCGCTGGGGCGGTGCGGATCGGACTCCAGCAGCCAGAGCAACATCGTCTTCCACTTGCCGTCGATCACGGCGATCGCGGCGGTCACTCCGCAGACGTTCGGGTCCTGGGCACGGCTGCGCGTCATCTTCATCACCATTTCGCTAGTCATCGAGGAGTCGAGGCATGACCTCACACAATGAACAGTCTGCTGTCACCGTGCTCGGCCTGGGGCCGATGGGGCGGGCCCTGGCCGGGGCCTTCCTGGACGCCGGCCTGCGGACCACGGTCTGGAACCGGACACCGGGCAAGGAACGGGAGTTGGTCGAGCGGGGCGCGGTCGGCGCTCGATCGCCCGAAGAGGCGGTCGCCGCAAGCACGTTGACCGTGGTCTGCGTGGTGAACTACGACGCGGCGGACGCCATCGTGCGACGCGACGCGGTCACCGACGCGCTCAAGGGGCGCACTGTCGTGAACCTGACCGCCGACACCCCCGGCCGGGCCCGGGACACCGCGACCTGGGCGGCCGAGCACGGTATCGGATACCTGGACGGTGCGATCATGACGCCGACCACGACCATCGGCACACCGGCCGCGGTGTTCCTCCACAGCGGCCCCGGCGAGCTTTACCGGGAGCACCGATCGGTGCTGGACGCCCTGGGGGGCACCCACACCCACCTCGGTGAGGAGATCGGCCGGGCGGCCGCGTACGACATCGCCTTGCTCGACATCTTCTGGACCGCGATGGCGGGCTATGCGCACGCGCTGGCGATGGCCATGGCCGAGGGGGTCACCGCGCGGGAGCTGGCACCGTTCGCCAAAGGCATCGGCGCGATCCTTCCGCCGATCTTCGAGCAGGCCGCGGAGGAGGTCGACAGCGGGAGGTTCTCCGGCGAAGACAACCCGATCACCTCGGCGGTGTCGTCCATGGCCCATATCGTCCACACCTCCGAGGCCCACGGCATCGACGCGAGCGTGATGCGCGCCGCCGAAGGCTTGGCGCGCCGCGCCATCGGGCGTGGCCACGGCACCGACGGGTTCCTCCGGATCATCGAGATCATGAATCCCCGCTGAGAGAGCACCCCTGCCAAGTCCTTCAGAGGCGCGACCCGTGCCGGCTTGCTGCGGTCACACCTTCTCAAGCGCTCACTTCACTCGGATCGGCTGACTGAGCGCTTCAGGGCCGGCCTTCCCACCGCGAAAGGCGGCCGTGCTCCCACGGATCACGAGTTCGGTGCCCAGTTCCACTCGCCGCTGCTGGAGCGACTCCCCCTCGGCCAGGCTGATCAGCATGGTGGCGGCCGTGGCGCCCATCTCGATCAGGGGCTGGTGGATCGTGGTGAGCGGCGGGATGGCCCAGCGGCAGGAGGGCATGTCGTCGAAGCCGATCACACTGAGGTCGTCCGGGATGCGTAGTCGCAGCTCGTGGGCGGCGTGGTAGACACCGACGGCCTGGCCGTCGTTGGCCGCGAAGATCGCGGTAGGTGGCTCGGGCAGCTTCAGCAGCCGGCGGGTGCAGGCCAGGCCGTCCTCGATCTGAAACGTCCCCTGGCAGATC
Organism: Streptosporangium sp. NPDC049248; assembly: GCF_040678965.1. Lineage (NCBI taxonomy): Bacteria > Bacillati > Actinomycetota > Actinomycetes > Streptosporangiales > Streptosporangiaceae > Streptosporangium > Streptosporangium sp. NPDC049248. Next base: position 45,975 of record NZ_JBFAQY010000042.1, on the reverse strand, counting down.
AGGTCGGGGTCGACCGGCACACCGGCGGCGTCGAGGGCGGCACGGTAACCGTCCAGGCGTGCCCGGCCGGAGAGCGCGTACTCAGGCCCTGTGATCATCGCGATCCGGCGGTGACCGAGTTCGAGAAGATGACGGGTGGCCTCCAGGCCGCCGCTCCAGTTGGTGGCCCCCACCGAAGGTACGCCGCGGCCGGGATCCCCGGCCGGATCCAGCACGACCAGGGGGACCTCGCGAGTGGCCAGCCGTACGCGCTGCTCCTCCGTGGGACCCGAGAACACCGTGATGACGCCGGTGGGGCGGCGGCCGAGCACGTCCTCGATCCACCGGTGTCCCGGGGTGTGCCGGCCGCCGAGCTCGGAGATCACCACGCTCAGGCCGTGCCGCCGGGCGACCTGCTGGACGCCCTTGACGATCTCTATCGGATAGTCGCCCGCCAGCTCGTGAAAGACGACCTCGATGAGGCCCGCCGGCTTGATGCGGCGGCGTTGCCTGCGGTAGCCGTGCTCTTGGATGAGGCCCTCGACCAGGGCGCGGGTCTCCGGGCCGACCTCCGAGCGGCCGTTGACGACCTTTGAGACGGTGGCCATGGAGACCCCGGCCAGCTCGGCGAGCTGAGAGAGGGTCAACGGTTTGGAAGAGGCCGAGTCGGCGTGGGGGGATTCCTCGGTCGAGGTCATATAGGGAGTGTATCGGGCGACTTTCGGTCTCTCGGCATGGCCGTTTTCGCTGCTCCTCCCCCCTTCCAGCCCGCTTCGCCGGACACTTGGAACGATCATTGATCCGACAACTATCGGTTGTCAACAGAAAATTTCCACCGGCCGGCTCGGGCTACCCGGGTCGTCAAGCAGGGGCCGTCGAGAAAGTTAGCTGAATTCAGCCGGAATTCTACGGTTGCCAACTGGTAACTTCTGTGAAACTTTCACATGCGCGGGCAGCGCGACATGATCTCCCTCCGGGCGAATGCCCAGGCCGGGAAACATGTCAGCGGCAATGCCCAGGTCAGCGAGGGTTGTGACTCATTGACCTGGATCGGACAGTCGGATGTACTCCGCGTCAACACATCCACGGGAGCAGGCCATGGAGATCTGGAGTCTCGAATGTTAGCGATAACAGATTTCGGCGGCCGCTGTCCCCCAGCCGTGGCCAAGGAGCGATGGATGCCTCCCCCGTCTCGACCTCGTGCCCAAGAAGGAACCGGCATGCCCCCCACTGCGATCCTGACCGTCGCCTCGAAAGCACGACGAACCCTCACTCTCACGATCGCCGCAGCCCTCGGAGCCGGCGTCATGGTGGCCATCCCGTCGGCCGTCTCCGCTGCGGAGACCACGCTCGGGGCGGCGGCCGCCCAGTCGGGTCGCTACTTCGGCGCGGCCATCGCCGCCGGCAGGCTCGGTGACTCCACGTACGTGAACATCCTGAACCGCGAGTTCAACTCGGTCACCGCCGAGAACGAGATGAAATGGGACGCCACCGAGCCGTCGCGCGGCTCGTTCAACTACACCAACGGCGACCGCATCGCCAACCACGCCATCGCACGCGGCATGAAGATCCGAGGCCACGCCCTGCTGTGGCACGCCCAGATGCCCGGCTGGGCACAGAGCCTGTCCGGCTCGACGCTGCGCAGCGCCGCCATCAACCACGTCACCCAGGTCGCCACCCACTACCGAGGCAAGATCCACTCCTGGGACGTCGTCAACGAGGCCTTCGCCGACGGCACCTCCGGCGGACGGCGTGACTCCAGCCTCCAGCGGACCGGCAACGACTGGATCGAAGCCGCCTTCCGCGCCGCCCGCGCCGCCGACCCCGGCGCCAAACTCTGCTACAACGACTACAACACCGACGGCATCAACGCCAAGAGCACCGGCATCTACAACATGGTCCGCGACTTCAAATCACGCGGCGTCCCGATCGACTGCGTCGGTTTCCAGTCCCACCTGACCAACTCCGTCCCCGGCGACTACCAGGCCAACCTCCAGCGCTTCGCCGACCTCGGCGTCGACGTCCAGATCACCGAACTCGACATCTCCGGCTCCAACCAGGCCAACGTGTACGCCACCGTCACCCGCGCCTGCCTGAACGTCGCCCGCTGCACCGGCATCACCGTATGGGGCATCCGCGACAGCGACTCCTGGCGCACCGGCCAAAACCCCCTGCTCTTCGACGCCGCCGGCAACAAGAAGGCCGCCTACACCTCGGTGCTGAACACGCTGAACGCGGCCACTCCCAACCCGAGCCCCACTCCCACTGTCACGCCGCCCCCGGGTGGGCCGTGCCGGGTGGGTTACACCCTCAACGCCTGGAACAACGGATTCACCTCGGCGATCACCGTCACCAACACCGGCTCCTCCGCGATCAACGGCTGGTCGCTCGTCTTCACCCTGCCCTCGGGCCAGAGCATCACCGGGGGATGGAACGCCACCTACTCGCCCGCCAGTGGCCAGGTGACGGCACGCAACGTGAGCTACAACGGCTCGATCCCCGCCGGAGGCTCGGTCGAGATCGGCTTCCAGGCCACCCACACCGGCAACACCGCCGCCCCCTCCGCCTTCACCCTCAACGGGAGCACCTGTTCCCGCGCCTGAACTCCCGGGGGACCGAGCGGACGGCTACCCGGCGACGTCGGGCCGTACAGGTCCTGCCGATCCGGCATGCCCGCTTCCTGCCCCGTTCACGGAGAACGGCCGGACCTGCGGCGTGACCTGACCGCACACCGCGCCCCGGTCCCGTCGTCCGCCAGGCGACGGGACCGGACACCCCCTCCGGTAACCCCCCAGAGAAAGGAACGCCCGTGTCCCTGAGCCGCAGGCAGTTCGGCAGGGCCGCCCTGACGTCGGCCGCCCTCGCCACCACCGGCGTGGTCGGTTTCCCCCGAGCGGCGTACGCGGCGAACGCCGCGTACGTCTTCGGCTACTTCACCGAGTCCCCGAGCCAGCAGGCCGCCGACTACGGCCTGCACCTGGCGGTCAGCCGGGACGGCCTGAACTGGACCCCCCTCAACCAGAACAACCCCGTGGTCACCCCCACGGCCGGCCAGCTGGGCCTGCGCGACCCGCAGATCTTCCGGAAGCTCGACGGCACCTTCGTCGTCGTCGCCACCGACCTGAAGGGCCTCAACTTCGGCACGCCCAGCCAGTACCTGCATGTCTGGGACTCGGTCGACCTGACCAACTTCACCGGCTACCGCCGCCTGCGGATGCACACCACCGGCGGCCACACCTGGGCCCCGACGGTCTTCTACGACAACTCTCGCGGGCAGTACGGCATCGTCTACTCGTTCGACACCGGCGGCCGGGACATCCTCGCGGTCAACTACACCTCCGACTTCCAGTCGGTCGGCGCGCAGCAGACCTTCTTCAGCCCCGGCTTCAACGTGCTGGACGGCGACATCGTGGTCGACGGTTCCACGACGTACCTCTACTACAAGAACCTCAACGACGGGAACCTGTACGGCGCCCGCTCCGCCACGGGCCAGCCCAACAGTTTCACGACCTACACGAGCGGGATCCGCATCGGCAACGCCATCGAGGCGCCGTTGCTCCAGAAGACCAACGAGGGTGGCTGGCGTCTGTGGGGTGACTCCTTCAGCCCGGTCAACAACGACTACTACCTGTGGTCGTCGTCGAACATCGGCGCGAACGCGTGGTCGGCGGTGAACCAGCGCGACTACACCCCGCCGATGAACTCCAAGCACGGTTCGATCGCCGGGATCACCGACGCCGAGTACAACGCCCTGGTCTCCCGGTGGGGCCTGCCGAACTGGGTGCGGCTGAAGTCGTCGAACTTCCCCGACTACTTCGTCCGGCACGCCAACCGGATCGGGCGGATCGACCCCTACCCGTTCGACCCGTATCGGGAGCAGATGTGGCGGATGGTGCCGGGGCTGGCCGACTCGGCCGGGGTGTCGTTCGAGGCGGTGAGCGTTCCCGGTAGCTTCCTGCGCCACAGCGACTACGCGATCCGGCTGGACCCGAACGACAACTCCGCGACCTTCCGGGCCGACGCGACGTTCTATCGGGTGGCCGGGCTGGCCGACGGGAGTTGGTCGTCGTTCCGGTCGTACAACTTCCCGACCCACCACCTGCGGCACCAGGGTTACGTGCTGCGCATCGACCCGGTCAACGCGTCGTCGAGCGCCGCCGACCGGCAGGACGCCACATTCCGGGTGACGTCATGACCCAAATGTTAACGCTAACAAAATTATCCGGAGGGGGACGTATGCATTACACCAGGCGAAATCATCTGCGCGTACTGCTTGCCGCCATCACCTCGGCCATACTCGTCGGCACCCTGCTCACGCTCGTCACGCCCGCCGCGAACGCGGCGACGGTCGACACCGGCGCCTGGTACGTCCTGGTCAACCGCAACAGCGGCAAGGCCCTGGACGTCTACAACCTGGCCACCAACGACGGCGCCCGCATCACCCAGTGGACCCGCAACAACGGCAACCAGCAGCAGTGGCAGTTCGTCGACTCCGGCGGCGGCTACTACCGCCTGAAGTCCCGCCACTCCGGCAAGGTCCTCGACGTCTACAACTTCTCCACCGCCAACGGCGGCGCCATCGTGCAGTGGGCCGACGGCAACGGCACCAACCAGCAGTTCCGGCTGGCCGACTCCGCGGGCGGCTACGTCCGCCTGATCAACCGCAACAGCAACAAGGTGCTGGAGGTCCAGAACGCCTCCACCGCCGACGGCGCCAACATCGTCCAGTACGACGACTGGGGCGGCAACAACCAGCAGTGGCAACTCGTCCAGGTCGGCAGCGAACCGAACCCGACCCCCACCCCGACCACCGGCGGCGACTACACCAATCCGGTCGTGTGGCAGGACTTCGCCGACGGCGACATCATCCGGGTCGGCGACGCCTACTACTACTCGGCCTCGACGATGCACTACTCGCCGGGCGCGCCGATCCTGCGCTCCTACAACCTGGTCGACTGGGAGTACGCCGGCCACTCGGTCCCCCGGCTCGACTTCGACTCGAACGCCTACGACCTCAACGGCGGCCGGGCGTACGTGAAGGGCATCTGGGCCTCGACCCTCAACTACCGGCCGAGCAACAGCACGTACTACTGGATGGGCTGCGTCGAGTTCAACCGCACCTACGTCTACACCGCCTCGGCGGTGGACGGCACCTGGACCAAACGCTCCCAGATCAACAACTGCTACTACGACGCCGGCCTGCTCGTCGACGACAACGACACGATGTACGTCGCCTACGGCAACGGCACGATCAGCGTCGCCCAGCTCTCGGCCGACGGGCTCAGCCAGGTGCGCGCCCAGCAGGTGTTCCAGACCCCCTCCAGCGTCGGCACCCTGGAGGGCGCCCGCTTCTACAAGCGCAACGGCTACTACTACATCTGGCTGACCCGGCCCGCGAACGGCCAGTACGTGCTGCGGTCGACCAGCCCGTTCGGCCCGTACGAGATGCGCCAGGTCCTGCTGAACATGCCGGGCCCGATCTCCGGGGGCGGCGTGCCGCACCAGGGCGGGCTCGTGCAGACCCAGAACGGCGCCTGGTACTACATGTCGTTCGTCGACGCCTTCCCCGGCGGCCGGGTGCCCGCTCTCGCGCCGATCACCTGGACCGGCGACGGCTGGCCCACGATCCAGACGGTCAACGGCGGCTGGGGCGTCAACTACCCGAAGCCGAACATCCAGACCAACCGGACCGTCCAGTCGATGATCGGCCCCGACTCCTTCACCTCGGGCGCGCTCGGTCACCGCTGGGAGTGGAACCACAACCCCGACAACACCAGGTGGTCGACGGGCAACGGGCTGCGGCTGCAGACCGCGACCGTCACAGGCGACCTGTACAACGCCCGCAACACCCTGACCCACCGCATCCAGGGGCCGTCGTCGACCGCGACGATCGAGCTCGACTACTCGCAGATGGCCAACGGCGACCGCAGCGGCCTGGCCATGCTCCGCGACCAGTCGGCCTGGATCGGCCTCAAACGCGACAACGGGACGACCCGCGTCGTGATGACCAACGGGCTGACCATGAACAGCAGCTGGCAGACCACCGGCACCGGCACCGAGGCGGCGAGCGCCAACGTCTCCGGCGGCCGGATCTGGCTGCGGGTCAACGCCGACATCCGGCCCGGCTCCGGACGGCAGGCCCGCTTCTCCTACAGCACCGACGGGACCAACTTCACCTCGTTCGGACCGGCCTTCACGTTGAACAACGCCTGGCAGTTCTTCATGGGCTACCGCTTCGGGATCTTCAACCACGCCACCCAGTCCCTCGGCGGCGCGGTGACCGTGCGCCGCTTCGACCTCACGACCCCGTAAGAACCACCCCACCGCCCAATCGCTCCGCGTCAGATGAAATCGGAGTACATCATGAGAGCAAGACCCCTGGCCGTCATCGTGGCTGCGGCCACATTGCTGATGAGCCTCTTCGTGGCCGTCCAATCCGCGAACGCGGCGACGGTCGACACGAATGCCTGGTACGTCCTGGTCAACCGCAACAGCGGCAAGGCCCTGGACGTCTACAACCTGGCCACCAACGACGGCGCCCGCATCACCCAGTGGACCCGCAACAACGGCAACCAGCAGCAGTGGCAGTTCGTCGACTCCGGCGGCGGCTACTACCGCCTGAAGTCCCGCCACTCCGGCAAGGTCCTCGACGTCTACAACTTCTCCACCGCCAACGGCGGCGCCATCGTGCAGTGGGCCGACCTCAACGGCACCAACCAGCAGTGGCGCCTGGCCGACTCCGCCGGCGGCTACGTCCGCCTGATCAGCCGCCACAGCAACAAGGCCCTGGAGGTCCAGGGTGCCTCCACCGCCGACGGCGCCAACATCGTCCAGTACGACGACTGGGGCGGCAACAACCAGCAGTGGCAACTCGTCCAGGTCGGCAGCGGGCCGAACCCGACCCCGACGCCGACCCCGACCGGCACCTGCGCTCTTCCGTCGACGTACCGCTGGACGTCGACCGGCTCGCTGGCGAACCCGAGGTCCGGGTGGGTCTCGCTCAAGGACTTCACCGTCGCCCCCTACAACGGCAGGCAACTCGTCTACGCCACGACGCACGACAACGGGTCGAGCTGGGGTTCGATGAACTTCGGCCTGTTCACCAACTGGTCGGAGATGGCCTCGGCCAGCCAGAACGCGATGAACTCCGCCACCGTCGCCCCCAGCCTGTTCTACTTCGCCCCCAAGAACATCTGGGTGCTCGCCTACCAGTGGGGCGGCCCTGCCTTCTCCTACCGCACCTCCACCGACCCCACCAACCCGAACGGCTGGTCGGCACCGCAGACGCTCTTCTCCGGAAGCATCACCGGCTCCGGCACGGGCCCCATCGACCAGGCGGTCATCGGTGACGGCACGAACATGTACCTGTTCTTCGCCGGCGACAACGGCAAGATCTACCGGGCCAGCATGCCCATCGGCAACTTCCCCGGCAGCTTCGGCTCGAACTCGACCGTGATCATGAGCGACACGACGAACAACCTGTTCGAAGCCGTCCAGGTCTACAAGATCCAGAACGAGAACCGCTACCTCATGATCGTCGAGGCGATCGGCTCGCAGGGCCGCTACTTCCGTTCCTTCACGGCCACCAGTCTGAACGGTACCTGGACACCGCAGGCCGCGACCGAGGGCAACCCCTTCGCCGGCAAGGCCAACAGCGGCGCCACCTGGACCAACGACATCAGCCACGGCGAACTGATCCGTACCAACGCCGACCAGACCATGACCGTCGACCCCTGCAACCTGCAGTTGCTCTACCAGGGACGCAGCCCCAACTCCGGCGGCGACTACGGCCTCCTGCCCTACCGGCCGGGCCTGCTGACACTGCAGCGCTGACGGCGTGACCCGGGTCCGGCTCGGGTGTTCCTGATGTTCGCGGCAAAGGCGCATGCCGAATCGGGTGAGCGTCGTCACGGCATGCGATCAGGACCGGGTGGATCCAAAGCGGCGGGCTCGGCGCAGGCCGAGCCCGCCCGGGTCACGCGGAGAGCCCAGATCATCTCCTGAACCGGTCCCGGGCGCGGAGGGAGGTAGCGCCCACCGCCCCGGGACCACGCCCCCGTCATCACGTCTCTAAGGGAGACAACAGGTGAGACCTGCTCTGCGCACGGTCCTGTGCACCGTGGGCCTGCTTCTAACGGCAATGCTGTTCCCGTTGTCGGCCAGGGCCGACAACCCGATCGTCCAGACCGTCTACACCGCCGACCCGGCGCCGCTCGTCCACAACGGCCGCGTCTACCTCTACACCGGTCACGACGAGGACGGCTCGACGTACTTCACCATGCGCGAGTGGCGGGTGTACTCGTCGTCGGACATGGCGAACTGGACCGACCACGGCTCCCCGATGAACCTGGCCACCTTCGCCTGGGCCGACGCCAACGCGTGGGCGGGCCAGGTCGCCTATCGCAACGGCAGGTTCTACTGGTACGTGCCGGTCCGGGACCGCGCCTCCGGTTCGATGGCCATCGGCGTCGCGGTCGCCGACAGCCCGACCGGGCCGTTCCGCGACGCCATCGGACGTCCGCTGGTGAGGAACGGCGAGATCGACCCCACGGTCTTCATCGACGACAACGGTCAGGCCTACCTGTACTGGGGCAACCCCAACCTCTGGTACGTCCGGCTGAACACAGACATGATCTCCTTCTCCGGCAGCCCGACCCAGATCCCGCTGACCGCCGCGGGATTCGGCGCGCGCGGCGGCAACACGAGCCGTCCCACCCTCTACGAAGAGGGGCCCTGGGTCTTCAAGCGCAACGGCCTCTACTACAACGTGTTCGCCGCGGAGTGCTGCTCGGAGTTCATCGCCTACTCGACGGCTCCCAGCGCCACCGGGCCGTGGACCTACCGGGGGACGATCATGCCCCGCCAGGGCGGCAGTTTCACCAACCACGCCGGAATCGCCGACTTCAACGGCGGGTCGTACTTCTTCTACCACAACGGCGCCCTGCCGGGCGGGGGCGGTTTCACCAGGTCGGTGGCCGTGGAGAAGTTCACCTACAACGCCGACGGCACCTTCCCCACCATCAACATGACCACCGCCGGCCCCCCGCAGCTGGGAACGCTGAACCCGTTCGTACGCCAGGAGGCCGAGACCATCGCCTGGGCATCGGGGGTCGAGACCGAAGCCTCCACCGAGGGCGGCATGAACGTCGGCTTCATCGAGAACGGCGACAACATCAAGGTCAAGGGCGTCGGCTTCGGCACCGGGGCGTCGTCCTTCACCGCCCGGGTGGCCTCGGGGTCGAGCGGCGGCAGCATCGAACTCCGCCTGGGCAGCGCCACCGGCACGCTCGTCGGCACCTGCGCCGTCCCGGGGACCGGCGGGTGGCAGAACTGGACCACCGTCACCTGCCCCGTCAGCGGAGCCACCGGAACCCGCGACCTGTATCTCCGCTTCACCGGCGGCAGCGGCTACCTGCTCAACCTCAACTGGTGGCAGTTCACCCCGAGCGGCGGCAGCGGCGGGAACCTGCTGACCAACGGCACCATGGAGAACGGCACTGCGGGCTGGACCAGCTCCGGCGGCACCCTGTCCTCCGCCACCGATGTTGCTCACGCCGGCAGCCGGTCCCTGCTCAACTCCGGCCGTACGGCCGCCTGGCAGGGCCCCCACCAGAACGTGACGTCGGCCCTGACCAACGGCAAGAGCTACACCACGAGCGTCTGGGTGCGCTCACAGAGCGGCACTCCCAGCGCGAAGGCGACCCTTACGCTCACCGCCGACGGCACGACGAACTACCTCCAGCTCACCCCGGCGCAAACGGTGAACACGAACGGCTGGACCCAGCTCACCGGCACCGCGACCGTCTCGTGGACCGGCACGCTGACCAACGCCTCCTTCTACGTCGAGACGGCCGCCGGAACCGACGGCCTCTACATCGACGACGCCTCCTTCCAATGACCGGACAGAAAGGAGTCATCCCATGTCCAGGCACAGATCCCTGCTCACCGCCATCACGGCCGCGGCGCTTCTCGTCCTCTCCATGGGTACCGTGGCGATAAGTCACAGTGCGGGCGCGAGCACGTCGAGCAGCGCCCTCGCGGCGACCGCCGGGTGCGGCAGGACGCCGACACTCCAGAACGGCACCAACACGATCCAGAGCAGCGGCAAGAACCGCAGCTACATCCTGAGGATCCCCACCGGCTACGACAACCGGCGGCCGTACCGGCTGATCTTCGGCTTCCACTGGCTGGGCGGCACCGCCACCGACGTCGCCACCGGCCAGACCGTGCAGCGCGACGTCTGGTCCTACTACGGGCTCCAGCGGCTGGCCGGCGAAAGTGCGATCTTCGTCGCGCCGCAGGGCTTCAACAACGGCTGGGCCAACAGCGGCGGCGAGGACGTGACCTTCGTCGACGACATGATCCGGCGGATCGAGGCCGACCTCTGCGTCGAGACGACGCAGCGTTTCGCCCTCGGTTTCAGCTACGGCGGCGCCATGAGCTACGCGCTCGCCTGCGCGAGGGCCGACGTCTTCCGCGCCGTCGCGGTCTACTCCGGCGGACAGCTCAGCGGATGCGCCGGCGGCACCCAGCCGATCGCCTACTTCGCGGCGCACGGCCTGCGGGACGGCGTGCTGAACATCTCCGGCGGGCGGTCGATGCGAGACAGGTTCGTCCGGAACAACGGCTGCACCGCCCAGAACCCGCCCGAGCCCGGCCAGGGCAGCCTGACGCACCGGAGCACCACTTACGCGGGCTGCGCGGGCGGCCGTCCGGTCGTCTGGGCCGCCTTCGACGAGGGGCACATCGCCGCCCCGCAGGACGGGGCACCCGGCGACAGCGGTTCCAGGACATGGCTGCCGGGAGAGACGTGGCAGTTCTTCAGCCAGTTCCAGTCGACCCCGACCCCCACTCCGACCCCCACCCCCACCCCGACCCCGACTCCGTCGGGACCGGTCACGGGGGCGTGCGCCGCGACCATCCGGGTGACCAATTCGTGGCAGGGCGGCTTCCAGGGTGAGGTCACCGTGCTCGCGGGCAACTCCGCGATCAACGGCTGGACCGTCAACTGGACCTGGCCCGGCTCGCAGACCGTCACCCAGATCTGGGGAGGCGTCCGGTCCGGCTCCGGCTCGACCGTGACGGTACGCAACGAGACATGGAACGGCTCGCTCGGCGCCGGCGCGAGCACGACCTTCGGCTTCCTCAGCAACGGCGCACCGGCCACCCCGGCGGCCACCTGCGTCAGTCCGTGACCGTGGCGCGCATTCGACCGAGTGGCGATCGGGCCCCCGGTGCGGGGCGTCAGCCCACGCCGGGGGCCCGATCGTCGATCCCCTGTCCACCGAGGAGCGTTGTCAATGAGAAGGAAACGAATACGCGCGTTGCTGACCTCCGCCGTCACCGTGATGCTGACCCTGACGGCGGTCACCTCGGCCACCCCGGCGCAGGCGTTGAATAACGGCGTGGGCCGCACCCCGCCGATGGGGTGGAACACCTGGAACACCTTCGGCTGCAACATCAACGAGACGCTGATCAGGCAGACGGCCGACGCCCTGGTCAGCAACGGCATGCGCGATCTGGGATACCAGTACGTCGTCGTCGACGACTGCTGGTTCGACCCCAACCGCGACTCGGCGGGCAACCTCCAGGCCAACCCGTCGCGCTTCCCGAGCGGGATGAAGGCGCTCGGCGACTACCTGCACGCCAGGGGCCTGAAGTTCGGCCTCTACCAGGCCCCCCTCGACAAGACCTGCGCCCAGTACTTCAACTCCTACCCGGGCGCGACCGGCAGCCTCAACCACGAGGTCCAGGACGCCCGGCAGTTCGCCGCCTGGGGCGTCGACTATCTCAAGTACGACTGGTGCTCACCCACCGGCACCATCGACGACCAGGTGCGCACCTTCGCCAAGATGCGGGACGCCCTGGCCGCGACCGGGCGGCCGATCCTCTACAGCATCAACTCCAACAGCATCCACTCCAAGACCGGCCCGCAGCGCAACTGGGGCGACGTCGCCAACATCTGGCGCACGACCGAGGACATCACCAACGCCTGGAACACGGGTCAGACCAACGGCTACCCGATGGGCATCCAGAACATCGTCAACGTCAACGTCCCCCTCGCCGGCTACGCCGGGCCGGGGCAGTTCAACGACCCGGACATGATGGTGGTCGGCCGGGGCGGCATGAACGACACCGAGATGCGCAGCCACTTCGCCCTCTGGGCCGTCATGGCCGCGCCCTTGATCGCCGGTAACGACGTGCGCAACATGGACAACGCGACCGCCACGATCATGAAGAACCAGCAGCTGATCGCCATCAACCAGGACCCGCTCGGCCTTCAGGCCACCCAGGTCAGTAACGACGGAACCCGCCGCATCCTGGCCAAACGGCTGGGCAACGGCGACGTCGCGGTCGCGCTGTTCAACCAGGGCGGCAGCACCACCACGATCAGCACCACCGCCTCCGCGATCGGCCTGTCCGGCAACTCCTTCAACCTGCGCGACGCCTGGACGAACGCCGTCACCACGACCACCGGCGCCATCTCGGCAAGCGTTCCGGCCCACGGCACCGTCGTGTTCCGGGTCAGTGGCGGCACGCCCTCCCCGTCCACGACCCGGATCCAGGGGGCGGGCTCGGGCAGATGCCTCGACGTGACCGGCGTCTCCCAGACCAACGGGACCCAGGTGGGGATCTGGGACTGCAACGGCCAGAGCAACCAGCAGTGGACCTCCACGGCCGCCGGTGAGCTGCGGGTCTACGGCAACAAGTGCCTGGACGTCAACAACGCCGGCACCGCCGACGGCACCACCGTCATCATCTGGGACTGCAACGGCCAGAACAACCAGAAGTGGCGCCTCAACACCGACGGGAGCATCACCGCCGTCGGCGCGAACAAGTGCCTGGACGTCGTCGGCAACTCCACGGCCAACGGCGCCAAGACCCAGATCTGGTCGTGCAACGGCGCCGCCAACCAACGGTGGAACCGCGTCTGATCACAACGCGCCCAAGGTCCGACTCCTCGTACCACGTGAACCACCGGAGCCCGCTCGCCGCCGCTGTCCCCCAGCGGCGGCGAGCGTGATCCGTACGGCCGCCTTCACGACGGTGGGCGCGGGTGACCGCGTAGACGTCGCGTGAAGGCGGCCGGCACGCACTCGGAGCCAGGTATGAGCGGGCGTATGAAATCACCTGCCCCCCTGGAAAAGGGCGGGGTGATGCGTGCTTTCCAAGGTCAGGCGATGGTGGCCTTCCATCGGCCGCGCCGCAGGTGGATCGTCCCGTCGGGGCTGATACGGACGACCGCGCCGTACAGCGGTAGCGACCCCTCCCACAGCCAGTGGTCGCGGGCCTCGTCGAGCACGTCCCACAGACGTCGCGGTCCGCCCTGATGCACGGTCGGGGGTTCGCGGCCGGTCTGCTCGGCGCGTGCCCAGGATCCGTCCTCGTGCATCATGAGCGCGATCCGGGTGTCGCCGTTCTCGCGGTAGTCGTGTTCGATGCCGGGGGCCATGATCTCCAGCATGGAGCGCAGTTCCCAGGCGTTCTCCTCGATGTCGATCACGGGATACCGGCCGGTCGAGACGTCCTCGCCATCCGCCACGTGCGCGGTCTCCACCAGGTCGGCCAGGCCAGGTGAGTAGTCGGCGCCGGTCCTGGTCTTCATGAACATCGCCCAGTCCCGCTCCACCTGCCCGGCGGCGCCACCGTCGTCGGTCTTGGTGGCCGACACGATGAGGGAGGTGCCGGCGATGGTCGTCGTCAGGCGGCCTCCGGGGTTGAGCGCGCTCAGCCAGGAGATGGGGATGGGCCGTACCGACACCATCGTCACGATCCGGTCGAACGTCCCGGGGATCTCGCCGGTGGCGTCCACCGGCGAGACGCGCGGGGTATGGCCGATGGCGGTCAGCCGCTCCGAAGCGGCGGAGGTCACGTAGGCGTCCACGTCGATGCTGGTCACCCGGCCCGCACCGAACCGGTGGCACAGCAGGGCGGTGCCGTAGCCGGAGCCGGTACCGACGTCGAGGACGGTGTCCTCATCGCCGATGCGGGCGTGCCGGTACATCTGCACCACCAGACCCGGCAGCGTGGACGAGGAGGTGGGCCGCCCCGTCGGCTCGTCGTGAGCCTTGGCCTGGTCGGCGTGGAACGTGCCGATCCTGGTGACGAGGGTGCGATCCCGGTAGGCGGCCTCCAGCCATGCCTCCTCGTCGGCCGGACCGTGCCGGAGCTCCCAGTGACCGTCGCTCCAGGTCCACCAGGCAGGCACGAACCGGTGGCGGGGGGTGGAGGCGACGGCGTCGCGCCACCGCGACCCCGGGTGGGTGACGCGGCCGGCGAGCCGCCGCGCGTGAAGGAGCCAGTCCATGACGGTCAGTCTCCTCCCCCGCTCCGGAGGCAGGGACGTCATCAGCCGATTCCAGCGAGAGGGATCAGCCACTCCCACCGTGTCGGCAGGATGAGGGCGTCGCCCTCGCAGACGGTTTCCGCCGGTGCGCAGTCGTTCCCGTCCGAACTCGGGTTGCAGGCCATCGCGCCGTTGCGGCGCGGTACCCGGATGAGGAGGTCCTGCCATGCCCGTCCGGTGAGGATCTCCGCGAGCGGGGTGGTCCTGACGTTGCCCGCGGACCCCAGGAACCGGGACATGACACACATCCACACCTCCCCGTCGGAGGCGACGGCGGCGCGGCCGTTGCCGCACTGGCCGCACAGCTCCCGGACGCCCGTGCCGATGGTGGCGGCGCCACGGCCGACGCCGCGCATCCGGTCGATCGGGCCGAGGCGGTGGACGCCCAGGGCCTGCATCTGCGCGTATGCCTGCTCGGCGCGCTGGCCGTCGGAGAGGCGGACGACGGCGACCTTGAGCGGGATGTCGCGCCGCACGGCCTGCCGGATGTTGGCGAGGGTCCGGGCGTGGGAGCCACGACGGCCGGTGATGCGGTCGTGCTCGCCGGGGTCGTCGGAGTAGTACGAGGTGGCCAGCGTGACGCCGGGGTGGTCGAGCAGGTCCCACAGCCGGTCGGTGACCCGGTAGAGGTTGGAGAACACCTGGACCTTCAGGGCCTGGGCGAGGGCGTGCGTCAGCAGGCGCTCGAAGTCGGGGTGCCGCGTCGGCTCGCCGCCGATGAACTGCACGGTGGCGATCCCGGCGGCGGGGGCGCAGGCGAGCAGGTCCTCCCAGTCGCCGGTTGTCATGGTGCCGTGGGATCCGGTGGGTCCGGAGTCGGCGTAGCAGTGACCGCATCGGAGCTGGCAGCGGCCGGTGATCTCCAGTTCCAGGAAGTGGACCGGGGCGAGCTCGGAGGCGTGCGGTGTCATCGTGGTTCCTTCCTGCGGAGGACGAAGCGGTGGTTCCCGTGACCACGAGAGCGCCGCCCTCCTCTTTCACCCCCCTGTGGGATGAAAGTCGGCGTCTCCCGTGGTCACGGGGGTCGTGCCCGGCCGCCTCCCGGTCGGCTGTGTCGGGTGGAGGTCCGGTCGTCTCTCCCGTACGGCCCGGGTGTGCGACGTCGCGCCACCGTGTACGGGATGGGTCGTGACGGCGCGCTGAGGTCCGGCTCCACGTGCCGCCACGCGATCAGAGGGTCAGGGCGGCGTAGACCAGTTCGGCGATCCGGCGTGCGACGTCGGCCAGGTCGAAGGCCGGGGCGTTCGCGGCGGGAGCACCCAGGTCGGGTCCCCAGTAGATGACCTCGCCGCTGTAGCCGGTCCACACGGTCAGCGTCTCGCCCAGCAGCAGGCGGGGCTGTCCGCCTTCCCGGACGAGTTCGGGGAAGATCTCGTGATCGGCGAGCCTGGCCCGCAGCCGTTGAAGGGCCGCGGTGGCAAGCCCCCACTGCGTGGCCTGTCGGAGCCGGTCGCTCGCCGGGGTGCCCGGTGGCGGAATCATGGCGTACGTCCTCTCATGTGGTGAGAGCGGGTGAAGGAGATGAGCGGCCCCGGGGTCTTCCGGCGTCGGAAGCCGGTGATCGTCCCGGGGCCGCCTCTGGCAGGCGTCCGGGGCCGGGCTGTGTCGGGGCGTAGGCCGCGGCCGACGCGGAGCCCGCCAGAGCTGAAAGGTCAGATGGGCGATGCCCCGGCGGGTTCCATGAGCGCCTCCAGGTACTCCCGCCGATACCGCAGCCACGGTTGCCGCTCGAACAACCCCACCAACAGGTCGGCGGCACCTGCGGGGTCGGCCGAGGGGTGCAGGACCATACGCCCGCTGTTGAACCAGCGGAACATTTTTGGAACGCTCCAAATCAGCAGGCCGGGAGCGAGGCTCAGAACGTAATGGCCACCGGCCGTTCTCATGACGTCACCGTCCAGCGTCGCCACACCGCGACCGTGGAGGGCCTGACGAAGCAGTTGCACCGCATTGGCGAGAGTGCTGGAGGCATGCTGCGGTTCAGGGAAGCCGTAGAGGCCACGCCGCCCATCCGCTCGGTAATGAACCATGTACCGATAGTGATATTACGCGGGATGGATCACCAGGGACGCGATGTCCCACACCCCCGTCCTTCTGCCAGCGAGGGAGGACGCCCCGTCCTACTGGCTCAAGCCGAGGGAAGGCACCAGCGACCGGACCGTGAGCGACAGATGCATCTCCTGCTCCCGACTATGGCCACCGAGGGTGGATGCTCTGTCCTACCGGCCCAAGTCAAGGGAACGCACCAGCGACCGGACGGAGGGCGACGGGCGCGTCTCCTGTTCCCGGATCTCGGCCACCAGGGAACGGGCGACGCCCTGATGCCGGAACCATACCGGCGACAGCGTATGAGCCTCCTGCAACCGCTCGATGGCCACCTGCCGCTGCCGGGCATCCAGATGCGCTTGGGCGACATCGAGCAGGTGACGACCGTAGGAAATGCCCAAAAGGTCGCCGGACCGGACGCGGTTGGCCGCGTTCAGCGCCTTGTCCGGCTCCCGCCGTACGGTGTAGGCATGGGTGGCCTGCATCGCCACCGTGGCAGGGCCGAACGCGGTGTTGTAGATCGGCGTCCGCTTACCGAGCCGTTCGGCGCCAGCGGAGGCCATCGCGATGTAGTCCTCCACCTCCCTACCGCCCGCCGCCGCCGGGGCCAGCGCGGTCATCAGCAGGTTGCCCCACGCGGCCACATGGGCGGCCGGAGCGGAGAACGACGGCTCGATCCGAGCCGCCATACCGGCTGCGAGTTCCTCGGCTTCCCGGGTGCGGGCCTGGTGCAGCAGCACCCACGCATACGTGGCGTGCAAGGTCACCCACAGCAGTTCGTCATCGCCACCGTGCGCGACGGTGATGGCCCGCTCCGCGCCGATCGCCGCCAGGTCGTCCCGGCCGAGATGCACCATCACGCTGGCCGCCAGGTCATAGGCCATGGCCAGCGGGTAGACGGCAGCCGCGCCGTACGCCGCGTGGGACAGCCGCGCCTCGGCGATCAACCCGGGAAGCCGAGCGACCAGGGCGGGGAAGTCACCGGCCCAGTAGCGGCGGCACGCGTTATCCACTGCGGCCCGCACGTCCGCCGGTGATGTCGGCTCACCGTCGTGGCCGTCGTCCGCCCCTGGCAGCAGAGACGCCGACAGCAGGGCGTCCCGCAACTTCAGGACGCTGGCGCCGTCGCGTTCGCCGCCCATCCGGTCGCGCTTGCCGGTCAGCGCCGACAGGTCCACATCGAGGGCGTTCGCCAACTTCATCAAGGTGGTGAGCCGCGCCGACTCACGGCGCCCCTGCTCCAGCTTCGCGATGATGTCCCTGCTGACACCGGCCCGTTCGGCAAGCTCCTCCTGTGTCCAGGATCGGTCGTCGCGGATCTTCCTGAGCCGGTTTCCGATGGTGCAACCGTCGTCCATGGGCCCCGCCCTTCCCTGGTGATGTCGCAGTTTCAGGCTAAGCCGCAGGCCCACTTGTTGACAGGTATTCCCCCGTGGAAGGGCCTGTTCATCCTCGCGCCACCGAGGGAGCCGTTGCCGCGACAGGGCATGAAGGTCGTCCAGCGCGAGTCCGCCGATCGGGGTGACGGCATCCGGCATGACCTGTGTGATCTTTGTCAGAGATGTTGCTCCACCGAGCACAGCGAGCAGGGATAACGCCGGCAGCGGGCCGAGCCGGTAGCGGCGTCCCCGGCGGCTGCGCGGGGCGGATACCGCATCCGGCACCAACGCTTCGGCCCTGGCCTCTGGAACAGCCCGGGTTTCGTCGGGGGCGGGTGGCATGATCCGTCGATGCCCGAGAACAGTGCTTCGATCGCGTCTTTCTGGGATGCCTTCGCCGCCTCCTTCGACGAGGAGGCCGACCACGGCCTTCGCGACCCCGCCGTCAAGACCGCCTGGGCAAACCGCCTGCGCTCCTGGATGCCCGCCTCGCCCGCCGACGTCTTGGACCTGGGATGCGGCACCGGCTCGTTGTCCCTGGTGCTCGCCGAGCAGGGCCACCGGCCGGTCGGGGTGGATCTGGCCCCGCTGATGATCGAGCAGGCCCGGCGCAAGCTCACGGCGGCCGGCTTCGATGCCGCGATGATGGTGGGTGACGCGAGTAACCCGCCCACGCGAGCCGGGACGTCTTTCGACGTGATCCTCTCCCGTCACCTGTTGTGGACCCTGCCCGATCCGCAGGAGGCGTTGCGCCGGTGGATCGGCCTGCTGCGTGCCGGCGGGCGTTTGGTCCTCATCGAGGGGCGCTGGGCCTCGGCCGAACCGGGTGAGGACCAGTCCCACGAGGGGAGGCCGGAGCCGATGCCGTGGATGGGCGGGGTCGAGGCGGAGCGTCTCCTGGCGGCGCTGCGGCCACTGGTCAAGGCCGCTCGCGTCGAGCCACTGCCTGATCCCACCCTGTGGGGACGGACCATCCAGGACGAGAGGTATGCCGTCGTCGCGTTCGCGTAGCCGTTCGCCTTTCAGGCCGGAGCGAGGACCCAGCGTGACATACAGCCGTGCCCGGGGTCCCCGGGCACGCATGTGCCTCACATGTTCTCGGCGCCGGCTTTGATGGCTTCGCGGATACGGGAGTAGGTGCCGCAGCGGCAGATGTTGCGGAGGCCGTCGAGGTCGGCGTCGGTGATTCCGCGGCCTTCGGCCTTGGCCCGGCGGACCAGTGCCACGGCGGCCATGATCTGGCCGGGCTGGCAGTAGCCGCACTGGGCGACGTCGCGGTCCAGCCACGCCTGCTGCATGGGGTGCAGCTCCTTGCCGACCGTGGCCGGAAGCCCTTCGATGGTCGTGACCTCGTCGGTCGGCTGGAGGTCTGCGACGGGGATCGCGCAGGGGTTGACGGCTTTGCCGTTGATGTGGCTGGTGCACGCTTTGCAGACGTTGATGCCGCAGCCGTACTTCGGCCCGGTGATGCCGAGAATGTCGCGCAGCACCCACAGCAGGCGCACGTCGCCGTCGACGTCAACGGTGACCTGCTCACCGTTGACGCGGAAAGTGTGCTGAGGCACTCAGGTCTCCTTGTTTCAGCGGGCGTGGTTCAGGCCGTCGGTCGGGGAGGGGGGAATGGGGGGGACGGTCGGTTTGGGAGTGAAGGAGAGCGTGCCGTGGTTGATCGGGAAGCTGGTGGGCATCGTTCCGGTCGCGCGACCGTACGCGCAGGCGACCGCGGCCAGCGACGCGGCGACGCCCAGCTCCCCGGCGCCGCCGGGCTCCTCGGAGGTGCTGGGCATGACGATGATCCGGAGTTCGGGCGGGGTGTTCCACTGCCGGGTGTAGAAGTAGTTGTCCCAGCTCGCTTCGAGGAAGTAACCGTCGCGCAGGTGCAGGCTGGAGGTCAGGGCCAGCGCGATGCCGTCCATGGCGCAGCCCATCATCTGCGCTTCCAGACCTCGCGGGTTGACGGCGAGGCCGACGTCCACCGCGATCACCACCTTGGTGACGCGCGGTCCGGCCACGCCGTCGCGGATGGGGCGGTTGACGGTTTCCGGCCGGCAGTCGATCTCCACCAGCACGGCGCTGACGGCCTTGTACTCGGCGTGGAACGCGATGCCCTGCGCGGTGCCGGCCTGCATCGACCGTCCCCAGGCGCCGACCTCGGCCACCTTCGCCAGCACCGCCCGGGAGCGGTCGTCGCGGAGAAAGTCGTGCCGGAACCGGTAGGGGTCCTTGCCCATCTTCGCGGCGAGCTGGTCGACGATGAGCTCCCGGGCACAGGTGACGTCGGGTGAGTAGACGTTGCGCATGCTGCCGGTGTTGAAGCTCTTGTCGGTTTCGTTGAGCAACTGGCTGCTGGCGCCGAAGTTGTAGGACATCGCCTGACTGAGATGGAAGAACGTCTGGGAGAAGCCGATGTCGCCCACCGGAAGCCTCGCGGCCATGGCGGTGATGATCTCACCGAGTCCGTGGCCGAGGTCCGTGGAGACGCTGGTGTGCCGCTGCTTGTAGCTCAGCACGGTGTTGCCGAGGTAGGCGGCGCGTACCCGCGAGGTGGCCATCGGGTGGGTACGGCCCTGGCGGGAGTCGTCGGCCCGGTGCCACATGAGCTTGACGGGTTTGCCGATCTTCTGGGACACCTCGGCGGCTTCCAGTGCGGCGTCGAAGAACAGCTTGCGCCCGAAGGAACCACCGCCTTCGGTGACGTGTACGGTAACGCTGCCGACCGGCAGCCCCAGCTTGGCGGCGATGGTCTGCTTGGCGGTGAGCGGCGATTTCAACGCCGACCAGATCTCGGCGCGGCCGGCCCGCACGTCGGCGATCGCACAGTTGGGTTCCAGCGCGCTGTTGCTGCGGAAGTAGAAGGTGAACTTGCCTTCGACGGTCGGAGTCAGCGGCTTGAGCCCGAGCGGTAGCTCCGCGGCCTCCAGTTTCCGGAGTACGGTCTCGTCGGACGTTCCTTCCGCGGTACCGGATTTCCAGGAGACCCGCAGGGCGCGTACGGCGTCGATGCACTGGCCGAAGGTTCTGGCGCGCACCGCCACCCCGGTGGAGATCGTCACCACATCGGTGACACCCGGCATGGCGCGGACCTCGGCGAGGTTGGCCACCGAGCCGACCTTGCCGTTGATGGTCGGCGGACGGCACACCATCGTCGGCTTCGCGTCCGGGACGTCGAGGTCCATCGCGAACTTCTTGCGCCCGGTCACCGCGTCCAGCGCGTCGATCCGGTTGTGCGGTCTGCCGATGACGGTGAAGTTCTCGCGTGAGGTGAGCTCCACCGACACCTGCTGGGTACGCGTGCTCGCGGCCTTCTCGGCGAGCGCACCGATGTCGACACTGCGGCCGGAGCGATTGGTGATCACCCCGGCCTTCAGCGTCAGGTCGGTGACCGCGGAACCGAGTTCGGTCGCCGCGGTCGCCAGCAACCGGTTCCGGGCGATGGCGGCGGCGACCCGGATCGGAACATAGGTGGCGATGGTGGTGTTCGACCCGCCGGTGAGCTGGTTGAACACCAGCTCCGGCCGAGCGTCGGCCAGTGTGACACGCACCCGTTCCAGCGGTACGGCCATCTCCTCGGCGATCAGCATGGCCGTCGAGGTGGTGATGCCCTGCCCCACCTCGGCCCGCGGCAACGCGAACGACACCGTGCCGTCCTGGTTGACCTCGACCGAGATCAGACCCGAGGTCGGCAGCGCCGCCGCGGTCATCATGTCGTTGAGGTCGAGCAGTTCCGTGAGTTCCGGTGAGGGCAGCCCGACGTCGGACGTCGGCGTCAGGTTGAGTTCGGTGGCGACCACCAGGGTCGGAGCCGCCACCACGTACCCGAGGAACCGGCGCCGCCCGATGCCCTCGTCCGGCCCGCCGCCATTCGATCCCATCATCATTCAGCTCAAACCCGGACGGTTGGTCGTGGGGATCTCGATCTTGGTCTCCTTGGCCTTGGTGAGATAGAACAGGATGTACTTTCGCACGGCTTCGTCGAGGACCCAGGCGGTCTCGGGTACCAGCGGCAGCGGGATGAGGCCCTCGCGGAATCTCACCAGCTTCGGCCAGATGGTGGGGATCAGCAGGTCCCACACCGGCTCGCGTTCGATGCCGTCCCAGCCGGCCACCTGGTCGCCGACCAGGTACCGGGCGAGCGCGTTGCACAGCGGCCGGCTGATGCTGGCGGGACTGGTCTGCTCGGCGAGCTGGCCCAGCAGGATGTCGGTCAGCTCCACGCCCTCGGGCGTCGGCCCCATGTTCCGGGGCAGGATCTGGTCCGACTGGGCGTTGGCCGCGGCCCAGGTGGCGGGGATGTACTCGTCCTTGATGCCGAGCATGTGCGCGGTCACCTGCCACACATGCAGGTACGCCTCGGAGTGGGCGGCGCTGATCGGGACCTTCCATTCGAGCATCTTGCGCATGGCGAAGGTCGGCAAGGTGTGCCAGGTGACCAGCATGTCCTCCTGGCTGATCGGGATGTCGCCGGTCCAGTGGGGGGACTGCTGCAGCAGGTGTCGTACCGCCGCGTGCACCAGCCGGGTCTTCACCGCCTCGACCACGCAGGAGCCGTCGGGCCGGTACGCGTTCAGGGCGCCGACGGCGAATCCCAGGATGCTCGTCTTGGCGACGCGGTCCTCCATGTCCGCGCCCCCCTTGGAGTAGTAGACCGAGAGGGCCTCTTTGGGAATGGCGGTGCTCAGCATGCCGCCACCCACGCCGTTGAGCAGGTTGAGGTACAGCCCTCTGGACTTGTTGAACTCGGCTGCGGTGTTCAGCTTGCCCTGGTTCGCCCATGACGGCAGCTGGCGGGCTCTCTCCATGAAGTCCCGCAGGTCCGCCGGCAGCCCCGCGGGCAGGGGCTGGTCGTTGCGGGTCCAATTCCACAGCAGGCGGTTGACCTCGGGGACGGCGCCTCGATCGATCAGCGAGGCGACCAGCGGGTCGGCCTCCTCGTCCCATATCCACCGCGGATCGGTGCCGGCGCCGGCACCCGCGATCGAACCGCTCGACGCCCAGGTCCAGGGCGTCGCCCGAGCCGGGAACGCCACCCCCAGCGCTCCGAGCGCCCCCAGGGCTCCACCTGAGATCAGCATCTTGCGCCTGCTCAGCTCTGCCATGCCGGACTCCTCCTGAGTTCCGCACGCCGATGATACGATGATACGTATCAGGTTTACTTGTATCTCAACAAGGATGTGAGTTGACCTGGAAACCGTGGCCTTCCGCCCCCCGGGACCCGGGCCGAGTCACCGACCGGACCGGTCGTGTTCGCCGTGGAAACGAAACGGGTTGGGTCGAGAGCTCGCCGAGGCTCTGCGGAAGGCTCGGGGCCCGGACTCTGCCGGATTCCGGGCCCGAGAATTCGCAATGGTGTCCCGGCGGGCCGGGGGCTTTCCTCCGCTTCCGGGCCGAGGATCCGGCTCAGGAGTTCGGGTAGTTCGGGTTGTTGGTCAACGGAATCTCGATGCTGATCTTCTGCGCTCCGGACAGGTAGGCCAGGAGTACCTTGCGAAGGACCTCATCGAAGAGCCAGTAGGTGCTGTCCGCCCCCGGGAACACCTTGAGCACGCCTTCGCGGACGGCGATGAAGGGTCCCCAGAACGTGTTGAGAAGCCCGTCCCAGAGCGGATACCTGGGGATGCTCAGCCACCCGGCGATCTCGTCGCCGAGCATGAAGCGCGTCAACGAGCCGAGTACGCGCTTGGTGAGGAGGCCGGCATCGATCGTGGCGCCGAGCTCCAGGAGAATGTTGGCCAGCTTGATGCCCTCGGGCGTCGGGGCCAGCACCGGGTCCAGGACCTGCTTGGCCTGGGAATTGGCCTCGGCCCACGAGGCGGGGATGTACTCCTCCTTGATGCCGAGCATGTACGCGGCCAGCTGCCACGTGTGCAGGAAGGCCGCGGAGTCGGCGGCGGGCATCGGCACCTTCCACGCGACCAGATTCTTCATGACGGTCGTGGGCAGGCTGTGCCAGGTGACCATCATGTCCGCCTGGCTGATCGGAATGTCCTCGTCGGCGGCCCCCTGCCAGTGCGGGGACTTCGGCAGCAGATGGCGCACGGCCGCATGCGCCAGCCGGGTCTTGACGCAGGTCACGATCATTTCGCCGTCGGCGTCGTAGGCGTTCCGAGTCCCGATGTCGTACCCGAGCTTGGCGGTCTTGGAGATGCGGTCCTTCATGTCCGCACCACCCTGCGAGTAGTAGACCGCCCGCGCCTCCTTGGGGATGACCGTGCTCATCATGCCGCTGGCGAAGCCGTACAGCACGCCGGTGTAGAGCCCTCGCCTGTTGTTGAAGTCGGCCGCGGCGGCGATCTTGCCTCTGTCGGCCCAGGCCGGCAGCTGACGGGCCTTCTCCATGAAGGCCTTCAGGTCCGCAGGCAGTCCGGCCGGCAACGGCTGACCGTTCTTGGTCCAGGTCCGCAGCAGAGTGTTGACCCTGGGCACCTCGCCCCGGTCGATCAGCGAGGCGACCAGCGTGTCGGCCTCCGGATCCCATACCCACCGCGGGTCGAGGCCTGCCCCTGTGCCCACCACCGAGCCACTGGGCGACCACGTCCACACGCGCGCCTCCGCGGGGGTCGCGATGCTCAGCGCACCGAATGCGCCCAACGTCCCTCCCGCCCGGAGCATGTCGCGCCTGCTGAGTTTGTCCATGCCTTCGTCCCTTCTCCTCGTGAGGCCGAGAGCATTGCTGATACGATGAAACACGAGATGAATCTGAGTATCACCAATACAGCACACAGTGTCGGACATCACAAGACCGTGACAGCGATTGTCAGGGATTGAGGCAGAATCAATCACAGGAGGTGATCGTGGAATCTGCACTGTCCGGGCTCATGGCGCCGTCGGACTCGGAGTCACTGCTGGAGCGCGCGTACATCGATGCCGTCGAACAGGTCGACGACACGGACGAGACCCGTGCGCGCATACTCGACGCGGCGTATGAGCAGTTCTGCCGCATGGGTATCCGGCGGTCGACCATGGAGGACGTGGCCCGCAGGACCGGGGTTTCGCGGATCACGGTCTACCGGCGGTTCGCCACGAAGGACGCGCTGGTCGAACACGTGGTACGCCGAGAATTCCGCCGATATTTCGACCAGTTCCTCATCGACATCGAACAAGCTCATACCGCCGCCGATCGGGCGGTTCTCGGCTT
The DNA here is from genome assembly GCF_040678965.1 of Streptosporangium sp. NPDC049248. Classification (NCBI taxonomy): domain Bacteria; kingdom Bacillati; phylum Actinomycetota; class Actinomycetes; order Streptosporangiales; family Streptosporangiaceae; genus Streptosporangium; species Streptosporangium sp. NPDC049248. The sequence continues at coordinate 21,089 of NZ_JBFAQY010000042.1, read as the reverse complement.
TGTAAGTTCATTGCGCGCCATCCGCCGTAACCCGTTGATCGGCGGCCTGATCACCTCGGAACCGGACCTGGTCGTACCCTCCATGATCAGCGACGGGGGCCGGACCCTCGCCACCGTGCGGCAGTTCGTCGCGGGTCAGCTCCGCCACGAGCAACGCGCGGGCAACGTGTCGAGCGACTTGGACGCCGACCTCGTGGCCGAACTGATGGTCCGGGTCTCCGCCTCCTTCCTGGCGATCCCCAGTCAGATCATCGACCTCGACGACGACGAGCAACTGGCCGCGGTGGCCCGGCAGTTCCTCGTGCCCATGTTGGAACCGACCGGCCGCCCGGATTGACCGCCGAGAAGAGCAGACCGCGGAGCAGCGGCGAAGCACCCTGCTCCGCACCAGGTCATCAGCCCTCGCTATTCGTCAGGCAGCAGGTAGCGCCAGGAGAGCACGAAGAGTGCCCCCGAACCGGTCTTGAAGAGTGACCGGCCGTACTCCTGCCCGGCAGGCACCGCCTTGGTGATCGCACTCACCGCCGCCCCCTCGATGTCCTTGTGCCAAATCGGGTCCACCGTGCCCGAAGGCTCCGGGACCCCTGCGGGCCACGGCGCCGGCTTGCCCTCCGCCGAGGCGGCCCCTTCGGCGACCATGCGAACGCGAGTGGCGACGTAGTCGGTGCCCGCGGTGGCGGCCCGGGTCGCCAAGCCGTCCATCAGCTTCTTCGCCTCCGAGAGCTCCTTCGGGTAGAAGTCCGCGACCTGGTCCAGAGCCGGGGCCCGGACCTCCAGCATCTTTCCGTCCTTCCCCCGTACCCCGAGGACGGTGGTCGGCACGTCCGTCACCATCGGCGCACCCGGCCTGGGCTCCGCGGTCGGCGGTTGCCCGGTCAGGTACGTCTCCATCGACGCGACCGTCTCGCCCGTCTCGGCAGCGGTGAGCTTCAGCTGCCTGCTCGCGTCAACGATCACCAGGCCGTCGCTGTACAACACCACTCTCGGCGGACGCAGCACGTTCATGGTCGCGGTCACGAACCCGCCTTCGGCACCCCACAATGCAACCGGCTTCGCCGGCCCGTCGTCAGCCGGGGTCGCCGACATATCCGATTCCGCTCCTCCGCAGGCCGCAGTCAGGGACAACAGTGCCACGAGCAGGCTCATTCGTAATCTCATGCCCCACAAACGTACGTTTCCTTCAGATGGTTCATCCGGTGTCGTTCGCGGTCAGGCGGATCCACCGGCAAGGGCAATCGCCGACTCGGCGAGATCGTCGCGGCCAGCCTCGGCCCAGCGCCACGCCAGATATCACCGACCTAGCGACAGTTCCTCACCTCGCAAGCCTCCGGAATCCTGGCCTGCGACTTCCTGCACGTCGACACTGTCTTCCTCAAACGCCTGATGGATCAGCTGCGTGCTTCGGGCGGCACGTAGGCGAAGGTGGGACCGGCGCCGCCGGGCAACGTCATCAGGGCCCGCGCCTGGGCCCTGAGCGTGAACATGGTGCGGGTGGCGTCCGTGAGCCGCTTCGGGTCGCCGTTGAATGCCTGCTCCAGCAGATCCAGCAGGGTGCTGTAGGTGGTGTCGAACAGATCCTGGGCCGCCCGCACAGCACTGCCCCGCGCGGCGGGCCGGGGGTTGGGGGTCATCGGGAGCACGCCGTCCGGATCGACGCGGACCTTCTCGCCGGTCGGGCCGGTCTTCGGGGTGTCGCCCCGCTGGTAACGGCGGCCGAGCTTGAGCTCCTGGAAGCGGTAGTAGTGGGCGACCTCGTCCCGCTCGGGGTGGAGGACGTCCTGGTCGCCGTCCCAGACCTCGCCGCGGGCGTTGCCTTCCCCCTGCTCGACGATCTCTTTCAGCGCGCCGAGCGCGGACTCCAGATCATCGACGGCGAACAGCGAGCCGGCAGTGTGACGGAAGTGAGCGCCGCTCACCTGCCGGGTCGGGTCGCCGCAGAAGACCTCCTTCTCGCCGAGCGTGTCGCACAGGTGGCGCAACCCCTGCTCGATCGCCGCGTAGAACTGCCCGATCGTCTCGTAACCCTCGCCCTCCGGCGGCGCGCCCGGTGCCGCCGGCTGTTCCAGGCGCAGGAACATCTCCAGCGCTTCAGCGCCGAACGGCACCAGCGACACCTCCAGGTCGCTGTGCGGCAGCTTGCGCGGGTGCGGCGGCAGCATCCCCGGCATGTCCAGGCGCGGCGTGCCGCCGACGGCGTTGAGCAGGTTCGCCGCCAGCGCCAGATGCAGCATCTCCTCCACGAAGACGCCGCTCACCACCTCCACAGCGGCGGGGTTGCGCTCCGAATCCAGCGAGTACAGCACCGTCAGGTACGGCGGCAGGGTCGCGTGCTCCAGCTCGATCGCCCACTGCAGGTGCTCGCGCAGGCTGTCGAGCGTGCCGATCTTAACCGGACGTTCGTGGTTCATTCGTGTCATACCTCGGGTTGTCGGCATGGCGGATCGGACAGCCGGCCCGTGGGCCGGCTGCCTGGTTCGATCCTGGGTTCAGACGGCGTGACGGCAACCGGTGCCGTCACGCCGTGGGGTGATCCGCGGGGGTCAGGACGGGCGTGGCGCGCGGCGGTCCTCGCGCTGGGCCAGCTCGGCCTCCTCCACCAGCGTGAACATCGGCTTGCCCGGCTCGCAGAGCATGGTGACCGTGAACCGCACCGGGACATCGTCGCGATTGTTGCCGTCCTGGTAGTGGATGACGTCGCCACCCGGCTCCCAGAACGCCTCGCCGGCGCGGATCACCTGCTCCGGCTCCCCTTCCAGCTCCATCAGCATCTCGCCCTCCAGGACAACGCCGAAGGCGGGACCAGGATGGCGGTGCGGCGGCGCGCCCGGGTCTCCGGGCGGGTACTCGATGACCACGGTCATCGCGTGCGCGTCCTCAGGGATGAACGGAGGCCGCGCCTCCTGCAGCACGGTCAGCGCCGTCTGCCACGCGGTCGATCGTGGCTCGCCCATCACCCGGCCCTACTTCGCGGCGGACCGGTCGAGCCAGTCCTTGTAGGTGATGGTGCCGAGCTGCGCGCCCTCACCGGGCACCAGCGACCGCTCGCCGAGCACGCTGCCGAAGTAGCGCGCCTGCGGGTCGGTGACGACCTCGCGGGTGTCGCCCCAGGCAGCCAGCGCCTTGCGGAGGAACTCGTCCATCTTGCACTGGTTCGGTCCGGCGATCTCGATCCGGCCGTTCAGCGGCGTCCCCACCGCGGTCCTGCCCACCGCCTGGGCCACGTCATCGCCCGCGATCGGCTGGAACAGCACCGGTGCGACGTGCACCTTGCCGTCGACCGTGCCCTCGTCGGCGATGCCGCGGGCGAACTCGAAGAACTGGGTGGAGTGCACCAGCGAGAACGGGATGCCCGACTTCTCGATCAGCTGCTCCTGGGCGATCTTCGCCGCGAAGTAGTCGTTCTCCGGCATCCGCTCGGTCCCAACGATCGACACGGCCACGTGGTGGCCCACGCCCGCGGCCGCCTCGGCCGCCAGCAGGTTGCCGGTGGAGGTCTGGAAGAACTTCATGACGGCCTCGCGCTCGAACGAGGGCGAGTTCGACACGTCGATCACGACCTCGGCGCCCTTCAGCACCTCGGCCAGCCCCTCGCCGGTCAGCGTGTCGACGCCGGTGTTCGGCGACGCGGCCACGGCCTCGTGGCCGTGCTCGCCCAGCTTCTTCACCAGCTTCGACCCGATGAGCCCGGTCCCGCCGATCACCACGATCTTCATTGTTGGCACCCCTTCTGGCTTTCTGGACGCTGTGCTGCGCCCCCGTCGTCAGCTAAGACAAGGCGGCCCCCCTCAGTTGTGACAATGCGGCTACGAGACCGCCTGAAGGACTCGATCTTGGTTGGGTTGAGCATCCACAGCAGGTGATGGATTCCTTCCGTGGATGCCTCGATGGCAAGCAGGGCGACGTCACTGCCGTCCCGGCTGACGAGCACTCCCGGCAGGCCGTTCATCTCGACCCACGTGACGGTGGCGCCCGGCCAGAACCGCGGCGAGAACGCGGCCACGAACCTGGCCACCCGCTCGCTGCCCGGCACCGGGAACGTCGACGATCCTCTGACGCCGCCGCCGTCTGAGGAGCTGACGACATCGGCGGCGAAGAGCTTCTCCAGGGCGCCGACGTTTCCTGTCCGGGCGGCGTCGAGGAAGGTTTCCAGCAGGCGTCGGTGCTCGACCTTGTTGACGGGCTCGCGCCGTACGGCGGTCAGGCGCTTACGGGCACGGCTCACGATCTGCCTGACGTTCGCCGGGGTGAGCCGGAGGATCTCGGCGATCTGCGTATAGGGGTAGTCGAACGCCTCGCGCAGGACATAGGCGGCGCGCTCGGTGGGCTTGAGCCTCTCCATCAGCAGCAGGACGGCCAGCTCCAGCGCTTCGCCGCGCTCCGCGCCGACGGTGGGGTCGAGGCTGGTGTCGACGGGTTCCGGCAGCCAGGGGCCGATGTATGACTCGCGCCGAACGCGCGCCGACCTGGCCAGGTTGATGGCCAGCCGGGTGGTGACCAGCGCCAGGAAGGCCGGCGGGTTCTCAATGGTCTCGCGGTCGGTGCCCTGCCAGCGCAGCCACACCTCCTGGACGATGTCCTCGGCCTCGGCGGCACTGCCGAGCATCCGGTAGGAGATGCCGAACAACCACGGGCGCAACTCGGCGAAGGCGGACGCCGCCCGGTCGAGGGCGTCCGCCTGTTCCAGGGATTCCGCGTTCATGTGCCGCGTTCCGGGTCGGGGGAGTGCGGCGCGGTCAGGTACGACGGCAGCGTCGCGTGCTTGAGCTCGATCGCCTGTCGCAGGTGCTCGCCGAGGCCGGCGAACGTGCCGAGCCGCGGCTCAGGCAGCGTCGCCACCCGGCCGCGAGCCGTCCTCCAGCACCTCGACCGCGTCGCGCAGCACCCGCAGAGCGATCTTCTCGCGCTCTGCGTCCGTCGGGTCGTACAGCCACTCGGTGACCGGCCGCCCCATCTCCTCCTCCGGGTGGCTGGCCTCGGCGATGACCAGCTCCTCCTCGATCTCGACGTGGAGCTCGTACAGGAACTCGTTCTCACCGTTCGGGGTGCTCATGTCTCCTCCATGTGATGTGGCTTGATCGTCAGCTGAGACAGGACAGCCCCGGCATTTGTGACAAGATCCGGTTACCGGCTCCGTTTCAGCCACGTACCGTCCAGATGGCGACGGCGACCAGCGCGACGCAGGCGGTCGCGATCATCGCGACCACGGCGGCCACCCCGATCCACGGCGCCGCGAGCGGCGACGACACGACGGCGCCGACGCACCCCGCCACGGCGGTGCGCGGCATGACGGAGTCCGCGTCGAGCAGCGCGTGCACCGCCCGGAGCAGGACGAGATACACCCCGACCGGGATGGCGACCGCGTAACCGAGCGCCATCGGCGAGGCCGCCACCTGTTGCCCGCTCTGCTCCACCGCCACCTCGAGCCCGGCTCCGAGGGCCGCCAGCGCGGCGAAGACGCCGAAGTGGCCGTACCCCCACCAGTACGACCGACGGCGCCGGTCGCTGAGCCCCTCCCCCGCCTCGACCAGGAAGTACAACCACCACAAGGCGAACAGCAGGACGAGACCTGATCCGGCGATGACGACGAGGGGACCCGCTTCGAGCGCCCCTTCAACCCCTCTGCTCGCCGCCAGGACACTCTCGCCCAGCAGGATGATCGTGAACAGGCCGTAGCGCTCGGCGATGTGATGCGGGTGCCAGGTGGTCGCCCTGACCCGCTCCGCCCACCTTGGCACCGCCAGCTCCAGGACGACCAGGCAGGCGAAGAACGGCAGTCGGAGTGACGCCGGCAGGAGGCCCGCCTCCACGAGGGCGAGCCGGAGCAGCCAGCCCGACTCGGCCAGGGCTATGCCCGCGGCGTAGCGGAGCCCCGTACGGCGGCTCGCCGGGTCCTCGAACGCGGCCCTCAGCCATTGGGCGACGAGCCCGACCCGCATGATGAGGTACCCCAGCGTGATGATCCCGAGGTCGGCGTGGCCGACCGCGGCGGGCACCCCGGCGGCGAGGACCAGCACGCCCGCCATCTGCACCATGGTCAGCAGCCGGTAGGGGACGTCGTCGGTGTCGTAGGACGAGGCGAACCAGGTGAAGTTCATCCACGCCCACCAGATCGCGAAGAACACCTGGAGGAACGGGACCAGTCCGGTCAGGGCATGACCTTCGGCGATGGCGTGCGCGAACTGCGCCGTGACGGCCGCGACCGCGACCACGAAGGTGAGGTCGAAGAGGAGTTCGAGCTGGCTCGACGCGCGATGCGGCTCGTCGACGGGCCGTGAGCTCATCCTGACCCGGATCCGGATGGTGGTCATGGTCGAGGGCACGCTCACGCTCCTGTCGCTCTTTCGGCGTCCGGTTCACCCAAAAGACCGGACGGCGTCGTGATCTGTGACAGATCGCCGCGACAGCGATCGAACTCAGCGGGCGATGTCGGCGGCGAGCACTTCTTCCAGCTCGGCGAGGTCGCCGGACTGGGCGGCGGCGACGAACGTCCGTACGAGGCGCCGGTGCGCGGTGGTGCTCACCTGGTGGCGTCGCTCGGTGGCGAGGTGGTTGCGGGCGCGTCGCAGGAGTTGCCGCGCATGGTCTTCGCCAAGGTGGAGGAGCTCGGAGATCTGGCGGTAGGGGTAGTCGAAGGCCGTGCGCAGGAGATAGACGGCTCGTTCGGCGGGTGTCAGCCTCTCCAGCAGCAGCCGGATCGCAGTGTCGACCGCCTCTCGTCGTTCGGCTGCCGTCTCGGGCCCGGCGGAGAGGTCCGCCGTCTCGGGGAGCCAGGGGCCGGCGGAGGTCTCTCGGCGCCTGCGGGCGGACTGGGCGACATTGATGGCGAGCCTCGTGGTGGTCAGCGCGAGGAACGCCGGCGGGCTGATGACGACCGACCGATCGGCACGGGCCCAACGCAGCCACGTCTCCTGCACCACGTCCTCGGCTTCGCCCACGTCCTGCAGGACGCGCAGACCGATCGTGAGAAGCCGGGGCGCGGCGCTGACGAACGCCGAATCGTCTCCGTCCCAATGTGTGATCGACCGGTCATGGATCTGCTCTGCGTGGTCTTCGTACGACTCCAACAGGCTCATGGTCACGATGGCGGCTCCGTTCGACAGCTGGCATCCGGTGATGCCACTGCGATCACGGTCGCTGCTCGGGCTGCTCCATCGCGCCCTGGGAACACCGTGGTCGGTACCCTGGCCCGCACCGTGGCGGGCGTCGGGGCAGCGGAGGCGCTTCGGACAGTGGGATGCTCCGCGACCACCCGGCTCACCCTGCGGCCGGTGTCACCAGCAGATTGCTGGGCTTAATGGCAGAACGGTAGGTTACGTGTCCATCTAGGATGTAGCGCCGGTTTCTCCCCATGTTCGGCAGTCATGGGGCAACGAACAGATGATCGTCGGGGGCGGTGCCATGGCAAGCAGAGGTCCCGGGTCGCAACTTCGCGGGCGGCAGCTCGAGTGCGAGACGCTGGATCAGCTCGTGGCGACGGTGCAGGACGGCCACAGCTCGGTCCTGGTTCTGCGCGGCGAGGCCGGCATCGGCAAGACGGCGCTGCTGGAGTACGCGCGGGACAGCGCGTCCGGCTGCCGGATCATCAGAGCGACCGGCGTGGAATCCGAGATGGAGCTGGCCTTCGGCGGGCTGCATCAGCTGTGCTCCCCGTTCCTGGAGCATCTGGGTCGCCTGCCGGGCCCGCAACACGACGCGCTCGGGACGGCGTTCGGCCTGAGCGCGGGAACTCCTCCGGACCGCTTCCTGGTCGGGCTCGCGGTGCTCAGCCTGCTCGCCGACGTGGCCGAGAAAGGGCCGCTGGTCTGCCTCGTCGATGACGCGCAGTGGCTCGACCAGGTCTCCGCGCAGACCCTCGCCTTCGTCGCGCGGCGCCTGCTCGCGGAGCCGATCGGGCTGGTGTTCGCGGTGCGCGAGCACCACCTCGGACAGGAGCTGAAAGGGCTGCCCCAGCTCGACGTGGGACGGTTGAGCGACAGCGACGCCCGCGCCCTGCTGGACTCCGTGACTCCTGGACGACTCGACGAGCAGGTCCGGGACCGGATCGTCGTCGAGACGCAGGGAAACCCGCTGGCCCTGCTCGAACTGCCCCGGGGGCTGGCGCCGGCGGAGCTGGCGGGTGGATTCGGGCGGCCCGACGCGCGACCGCTGGCCAGTCAGATCGAGCAGGGCTTCCTGCGGCGGGTCCGGTCGTTGCCGGCCGAGACACAGCGGCTGCTGCTCATCGCGGCGGCCGAACCGGTCGGGGATGTGACCCTGCTGACTCGCGCGGCGGAGTTGCTGGGCATCGAAGTGTCCGCCGCGTCGCCGGCCGAGGCGGCGGGGCTGATCGCCATCGGTACGCGGGTGCGTTTCCGCCATCCCCTCATGCGATCGGCGGCCTACCGCGTCGCGTCCCCGCAGGACCGGCAGGACGTCCACCGCGCGCTGGCCGACGCGACCGATCCCCAAGCGGACCCCGATCGCCGGGCGTGGCACCTCGCCAACGCGACGGCCGGCCCCGACGAGACGGTGGCCGCCGAGTTGGAGCGCTCGGCCGATCGGGCGCAGGCGCGCGGCGGAGTCGCCGCGGCGGCGGCGTTCCACGAGCGGGCAGCCGAGCTGACCCCCGATCCCGCGCGCCGCGGCGCCAGGGCCTTGGCGGCGGCACGGGCCAAATACCAGGCCGGCGGGTACGACGCCGCGCTCGAACTGCTGGACGCGGCCGAACTCAGCACTCTGGACGAACGCGAACTCGCCCAGGCCGGCCTGCTGCGCGGTCAGATCGCGTTCGCCTCCAGGAGCGCCGGTTCCGCCTTCCCACTGCTGCTCAGAGCCGGTGAGCGCCTGGCGCCGCTGGACGCCGGGCTGGCCCGCGAGACCTACCGCGACACGTTGAACGCGGCCATGAACGCGGGCCGGCTGCCGAGCGGCGCCCAGGTGGTGGACATCGCCGAGGCGCTGCTCGCCGCACCGCCGGGGCCGCCGCCGGAGCGCAACGACCTGCTCCTGAACGGCGTGGGCGTGGCGCTCACAGAGGGTTCCGCCGCGGGCGTGCCGATGGTGCTGCGGGCCCTGGAGTTCTTCCGCGCCGAAGGGGTCTCCAGGGAACAGGGCCTTGGCTGGCTGCCGTTCGCGTCCCGGATGGCCCATAACGTCTGGGACTTCGACAGTTGGTCGGTGCTCTCCGCGAGACTGGTCGATCTGGCACGCGAGGCGGGTGCACTGTCGGTGCTGCCCTCAGCCCTCCACATGCTCGTGTCGAACAGGGTCCTCGCCGGTGAGTTCGCCCTGGCCGACGCGCTGGTCGCCGAGGCGGTGACGATCGGCGAGGTGACAGGCAGCCGCTACCTGGCCCAGTACGCGGCCCTGATACTCGAGCCGTGGAGAGGACGAGAGGCCGCGACACGTCAGGTGAGCGCAGCGATCATGCGGGACACGGCCATTCAGGGGGAAGGCAAGGTGGGGACCGCCACCCAATGGGCGAGCGCGGTGCTCTGCAACGGCCTCGGCCGGTACGAGGAGGCGTACGTCGCCGCCGAACGAGCCTTCGAGCACCCGCAGGAGCTCGGCGGGACGGCCATCAGGTCCACGGTCGAACTCGTCGAGGCCGCCGTCCGGAGCGGGAGGCCCGCTCGGGCGGCCGAAGTCGCCTGGCGACTCGACGAGATGGCCCGAGCCAGCGGCACCGACTGGGCCCTCGGGACCTCGGCGTGCGTACGGGCCCAGGTGAGCGACGGAGCGGACGCCGACGTTCTCTACCGCGAGGCGATCGAGCGGCTCGGCCGCACCGAGGTCCGGACGACGCTCGCCCGCACCCGGCTGCTCTACGGCGAGTGGCTGCGCCGGGAGAACCGCCGCCTCGACGCACGCGAGCAGCTGGGCATCGCATACGAGCTGCTCGGCGACATGGGGGCCGAGGCGTTCGCGGAACGCGCCCGGCGCGAGCTCCAGGCCACCGGTGAGACGGTACGCAAGCGCACCGTCGAGGCACGCGCCACTCTCACCGCCCAGGAGGCGCAGATAGCGCGCCTGGCCGGCGACGGGCTGACGAACCCCGAGATCGGCGCTCAGCTCTTCATCAGCCCGCACACCGTCGAATGGCACCTGCGCAAGGTCTTCGCGAAGCTCGGCATCACGTCACGCAAGCAGATCCGCACCACGCTGCTCGAAGGCGCGGCGCTCACGGCCTGAGGATCCGCGGCCCGCCGTCGTCCGCGAGCGGGATGGTGATGTGACGAGCGTCATGTCACGAGCGGCCTCCCGCACTTTGTCTCTGTAACGACGGTCCATGAGTCACCGCCGGGCCAACGGCGCGATGGTCGTCGATTCGAGAGACGATGCGGGAGAAGAGATGTTCATCAAGAAGAGGTTGTTCATCGCGGCCGTGTCGCTGATCGCCTCTGCCGGTGCAATGACGGCGCCGGCTTCGGCCGACGACGGCGGCGCCTCGATCAGCTCCTGGGGCTTCCCCGGTGAGGGATCCGACTGGCAGCCGGTGACCTACGCCGGCGGGCAGATCACCAGCAGGTCCACTCCGGGAGAAGCGCGCGACAACCGCGGCAACATCCTGCACGCCTGGCGCGGCGCGGACAACGACTCCATCTGGATCTCGTTGAACAACGGGCCCGCGTACTCGCTGCCCAACGCGCAGACATGGACGCCTCCGCGGGTGATCTGGACGGACGACGGGGGGCGCGGCAACTTCCGGATCTTCCACACCGGCACCGAGGGCCACGTCTACCAGCACCGCGTCCAGCTCAGCCCGAGCTACCAGCTACCCGCCACCCTGCCCAACTGGACCAGGATCCCCAACGACACGCGCACCACCGACACCGAGCCCGTGGCGGCTGCCGCGCTCCCCGGCAACTCCTTCATGCTCGCCTGGAACAGCCAGTCCACCGACGACATCTGGACGATGTACTACAACGGCGACACCGGTACCTACAGCTCGCCCAGCGTCGTGCCGGGCGCGCGGAGCAAGGACGCGCCGGGACTGGCCGCCCAGGTGGGCACCAACGCCGACCCCGCTCCCTGGAACCAGGTCGTGCTCGCCTTCACGGGCACCGACAACTACGTGTACATGTCGCGGCAGCGGTACGGGACCGGCAACTGGACGAATCCGTTCCGGGTCTATGCGACAGGCACCCCGGGCTACACGAGGAACGGCCCGTCCGTCGCGCTCTCCCGAAGCGGCTACGGCGTCATCACCATCACCGAGGACCGTGACAACACCATCGGCAGTTACATGATCTCGCGCGACGGTGGGTGGAGCGGCTACTACGAGGAGAACAGCTTCGCGCTCTCCCCCGGCAGAACCCCGCTGGCCGTGGTGGCCGGTACCGATCTCTACTACGTCATCAACGGTTCGGCCGGCGGCAAGAGCGGCGTGCTGTGGAAGAAGGTCTACGACTTCGCGGCGATGCCCACGCCGTCGGCCCCGCAGTGGTGAAGCCGGCGAACGCGCGGCTGGACGACGTCATCGTCCCCGACGCCGGCTCCCGACGTCCGCGTCCTTCTCGGAGAGATCACGTGAGAATGGTCCGACCAGCGGCGGCCATGGTGTCCGTCCTGCTGCTCTCGTTATCGTCGCCGGGCATCACCCAGGCGGCGTGGGGGGCGTCCGCCTCCCCGGCGTCCGTGACCGCACCTGCCACGGCGGAGGACCCGCCGTCGGCCGGGCCTGGAGCGTCCGGCCCTGACCTGAGTCACACCAACCGCACAGCCCCGCCGGCCGGTCTGCCGGACTGGTCACGCGCCGGGTACCGAGGCGGCCAGGAGCTGCCTGAGGGCGATACGGAACTGACCGACGACGCCTCCTGCCGTATCTCGCCGGAAGAGCTCGCCTCCTCCTACGGGGTGACGGCGGACGACGGGACCGACGACACCGCCGGACTGCAGAAGGCGATCGACCACATCAAGAGCGACTGCTCGCCGAGCGCCAACTTCAACCGGCTCTCGCTCATCGAGCTGCCGGCAGGCCGGATCGACATCACCCGGCAGATCTACGTAGATGCCGGATTTCTGATCGTACGGGGCAAGGGCTCCGGCGACGGCGGCACCCGGCTGGTGTTCAGGCCCGGCCTCCAGACCCGCTACGACCAGGTGATCAACGGCCGGTGGGACCAGGAGAGCATGACCGCCGGCACCGCCCCCGACATCGGCAACGGTGGCTGGATCTGGCCGGGGCGCGGCATGTTCCGGGTCCAGACCCGGGAGGTGGCGACCCGGTACAAGGACGACTGGGAGCTGGCCTCCAGCCTGCCCATGCGCAAGGACCTCTACGAGGGCAGCGTCAACCAGCACTGGACCTCCGGCTTCAAGGTGGCCGCCGCGGCCGATGACCCGGGCTTCTCGGCACGAGCGGGAGGCACGGTCGTGCGGCTGGACGCGAAAGCCGACATGACCAAGTTCAGGCCGGGCCGCTATGTCTGGGTGGGCGCGGCCAACAGCAGGAAGTTCTACGCGCAGCAGGGCATCACCGATCAGAGCATGATCGAGGCGCTCCACATGCGGCAGGAGATGTTCCGGCTCAGCCGCATGGACGCCACGGCCAAGACGATCACGCTGGATCGGCCGCTGGAGTGGGACCTGCCGGTCAACTCCGAATCGGACGGCTCCGAACCGCTGAACGGCAACGGCACCCCGTACGCCAGCAAGGTCACGCCGCTGAAGGTGGTCGAGGGTGTCGGGTTCGAGGACTTCGCCTTCACCCAGGACATGAACGGCCTGCCGAAGATCGGCGGCCAGGAGACGTACTCGCTGACTCCCGAGCAGGCCGTGCACAACTACGGCAACATGGCACCCGAGTACGCCATGCACGGCATCGTGTTCAAGTGGGCGGCCAACAGTTGGGCGCGCGGGCTGAAAGCCACGATGACCGGCTCACACCCGATCGTCACCGAGGTGGCGCGCAACCTGCAGATCGAGCGCAACAGCTTCGACGGCGCCTGGAACAAGGGCAAGGGCGGCAACGGCTACCTGCGTGGCAGCCGCGTGTGGGACTCGCTGTGGGCGCACAACCTCAGCCGCAACCTGCGCCACTTCACCTTCCAGTGGTCGGCCAGCGGCAACGTCGCCTTCCGCAACGACCTCGACTCCGACCTGAACCTGCACGGCGGCTGGGAGCACGACAACCTGTTCGAGCAGAACACGGTGCGAGTCCCCTATGAGCACCGCTCGGCCAACTGCTCGGCCAACTGTGGCGGTGAGGGCGGCGAGATCGATGCGGGCACCTGGTATCCGATCTGGTGGGCGGCCGGGCCCAAGGCGGGCAAGTGGGCCGGCTCCTCTGGGCCGCAGAACGTCTTCTACGACAACACGCTGAGCAAGCAGACCACCGCCGGCGGGCCGTTCGAGCCGTACAGGCCGTACGGCGCCCAGGCCGGCACCGCCTTCCAGTTCGGATCGGACGACTCCGACCCACGCGCGTTCCTGCCCCTGAGCCAGAACGGGCAGGCGATCACGGACTGGACCGGACGGGAGACCCTGAACTACCAGGGCAACGGAGTGGCCGCCCTCGACGTGGGACACCGGCACTCGCTGTTCCTCCGCGACACCGGCGGCGAGCTTCCCCCACGTGACCCGAAGCTCGTCGAGATCAAGGCGGCCACCTGGAACATGGCCGGCGCGTCCTCGCAACAACAGGGCGACAGGTACGCGACCGCGCTGCCCGCTTTGCACACCCGGGAGAGTCCTCCCAGGGAGAACGACATCCTGGCCCTGCAGGAGACCGGCTATCCCGCCGACCGGCACTATTGGGGCAAAGACACGATCGCGCAGACCGACTATGTCAAAAGGATGCGCGACGGCAGCACGAACGCGCCTCCCGTCGAGGAGATCTGGCTCAGCCGAACCAGTGGAGGCCGCGGCGGAGGTTACCTCTACTGGCTGAACACGAACGTCGACACCGGTTCCGGCAACCCGGAGAAGATCAATCTGGCCGTCTGGACGCGGAGAAGTGTCCAGAGGGACGAGATATTCGTCGTCCCCGGAGCGACCCGGAACGGCGTTCACGAGGGCAAGTCCCGTCCCGCGCTCGGCGTCGACTATTGCGGGGTCGTCTACTTCACCTGGCACGGGGCCGCAGCAGGCGGCACGGACAACGTCACGATGCTGAGGAACATCAGGAGTCATATGCAGACCGCCGGCCCGAACGGGCAACCGCTGCCCTGGGTGGTCCTCGGCGACTTCAATATGGAGGTTTATGGGCAGACAGGATTGTTGACCGCCCTCGGCGACGACTCCCGTCAGTTCGACGTACTGCCCTCTAGCGGGCCCACCCGGCCCGTCACGGGACGCACCATCGACTACGCCGTCACCCAGAACGGCGTCACCCCGGCGCTCTACAGGGGGTACGGGTTCGGGACGCCGATGACCGACTTCGAAATGTCGGACCACCTTCCCGTCGAATACGACTTCTCCTATCTCACCGAGGACCAGCGGTGCACGACGTCCCAACCGGCGCGGCAGGCGAAGGCCGTTCCGCGAACAACGCAGAATCTCAGAAGCGCCTCCAGCACCCGCTCTCCCTACCCTTCGGGTTCGGGGACGCAGCCCGGCAGCAGCCGCCTCAAGACCAAAATATTCGCCCGGTCCGAGCAGAGCGCGCACAATTTCCGGTTCCTGGCCGCCGGTGACGACCCGGGACACTATCGCGTGCTGCACAGCTTCACGCGTACCTATCTGGGCCAGGAATTCGGACTCGCCGACGCGCCGGTGATTCTCCAGGGCTCCGACGAGGGCGACTCCCAGCTGTGGCGATTGCTCGACATGGGAGACGGCACCTGGATATTGCTGAACAAGGCCACCGGCCAGGCGTTGACCGCCCTGGATCGCGCTGACGGCGAAGAACTGGTGGGTCGTGACCTCGTCGACGAATTCGATCCCGACCAACGCTGGTTCCTCCAGGACGCCGAGAACGAGGCGCTGGACGTCGATGAGATCGTCACCGGCGCGGGATCGGCCATGACCGTACAGGACTCCGATCCGGAACCGGGCACGCCGGTGGCGCTCGAACCCGACAGCGACGATTCCGAAGAAGAATTCATGCCCATATACGCCGACAAGACCGAGGATTATTACTGCTACTACCTGGTCCACAAGGGACTGTATGTCAATTCAACGGCCACCAACCCCGCGGTCGGCGACGGCAACCTGCTCACGCTGAACGAATTCCGTCCCAATGACGGCGGCTACATGTTCTGCACCCCGCCGGCCGACAGGCATGCCTCGCAACTGACGGCGGTGGGCCAGTACGACGCGCAGGGCCGCTTCCTCAACCTCGGCACTGTCGGCCCAGGTCTGCTGGCGCTGAGCGCGTCCTACGGGCTCACCTGGACCTGGAAAGCCATCGCAAGCTGACCGCCGGCGGCGTTCTACCGGCGGCATCGCGCCTGCCGATCACCACACCAGATCACGACCCATGACGAACGCCTTCGCCGGGCCGCGGAAACGGCCCCCGCCGGTGCCGTACGCGCGCCCCGGCGAAGGCCCGGCATCTTCGTTTCTCGCCATGCCCTGGCGCGGGAGCGTGATCACAACGAGCAGTCCCGCTCCCGGTGCTCGTCGAGCGCGGCGGGCGGTTCGCCGCGCGAGCCCTGACCCGGGACCCGGGTTCGGCGCGGGCCAGCCATCCTCGCCGACGCCTTAGAGGCTCCACCCGCAGGTCAGGGGCAGGGAAGGCGGACGAGTCGGCCTGTAGGCCGGGTTTTGTTCCTCACTTGCGTGAAGAGGCGACCATCCATCTAGGGCCGTCGTTGCCGACGGCCTCAAGCGGTCTACCCGCGCGGCTCGGGCGGGCAGCCCTCAAACGTCGCGCGCGGGACGCTCCGGAGAGCGCCCCTTCTTGACCTTGCTCCGGGTGGGGTTTACCGAGCCGCCCACGTCACCGTGGGCGCTGGTGGTCTCTTACACCACCGTTTCACCCTTACCCCCTCTTGCGAGGAGGCGGTCTGTTCTCTGTGGCACTGTCCCGCGGGTCACCCCGGGTCGGCGTTACCGACCACCCTGCCCTGTGGAGCCCGGACCTTCCTCGGCGGGTCTCCGAAGAGACCCGACGCGGCCGCCCGGCCGGCTCGTCCGCCGTGTTCCAAGCCTAACGGCTCCCAAGTGGGCTCCAACCGAACGGCAAGTCATCTGCGCTGAAATATGAATCAAGCGGGACGGGACAGACGAGCATCAGGGGAAAACGATGAGAGCAAGGATGGCCGGTCCCGCGCGCTGCCGGGATCCGCACCGGTGTGATGGGATACGGCCATCCCACCGGGTGTGGACGCTCGCACCGATGCGGGAGACGAGTGTTGGCCGTCTCCCGCATCGGGTCCGATCGTCGGCCGGAGGCCCGGCACCGTATTGCCCCGTGAGACCGACGGTTCAGCGCAGGTGGGAGGTGTCGTTGAACGCCTTCACCACCGCCGGACCGTCGGCGTAGTACTCGATCAGGGACAGGGCTGACAGGTCGAGGTGCATGCGGTACAGCGCGCTGAGGGGAGCGAGCAGCGCGAATCGCAGCAGCATCTTGATCGGCGTGACGTGCGAGACGGCGAGGATCGTCTTGCCCTCGTAGCGCTCGATCAGCACGTCCCCGGTCGCCTGGACCCGCCGCGCCGCCTCCCCGAAACTCTCCCCACCCGGCGGCGCGGCGGACGGGTCCGCCAGCCACGCGGCGAGCTCGTCCGGCCAGCGACGCTGGATCTCGGTGAACGTGTGGCCCTCCCAGTCGCCGAAGTCGGTCTCCCTGAGCCCCTCCTCGACGACGACCTCAAGACCGGTCCTGGCCGCGATGATCTCCGCGGTGGCACGGGCGCGCTTCAGCGGCGAGCTGACGATCACCTGGATGCCGTACGGCTCCCCCGCCAGCCTGGCGGCGACGGCCTCGCCCTGGGCTATGCCGTTGGGCGTGAGTTCGGGATCGCCGAGCCCGGAGAACCTGCGCTCGACGGAGAGCGGCGTCTCACCGTGCCGGAGCAGGTACAGCGAGGTCGCGACCGAGGTGGGCGGGCGCCAGCCGGTGCCGCGCCCGGTGGGCATGGCCGTCCGTTCCGCCTGCCCCGCCGGCTCCCGGGTGACGACACCGGCGCCGAGGTCATCGGTCTCGAAGAGGAGAAGGTCCTCGGCGGGCCCCCCACCGGTGAGCGTGGCGGCGCCACTCCCGGAGGCGCCGACCGCCCTCCCGGCGGGAGAGGAGGAGGCCGAGGCGGTCCAGGTGCGGCCCTTGGCCGCGGCGTCCATGGCCTCGTTGGCCAGGCGGTCGGCGTCCTTGTTCTTCTCACGCGGGATCCAGCGCCAGGTCACCTTCAGGCGCCTGGCGAGGGCCGCGGCCTGTGAGGCCAGCGGGCGCAGGCCCTCGTTCTTGACCTTCCACCGGCCGGCCATCTGCTCGATGACCAGCTTGGAGTCCATCCGGACCTCGACCTTCGCACCGTCCCCGGCGAGGGCCAGCAGCGAGGTCAGGCCGGCGATGAGCCCCCGGTACTCGGCGACGTTGTTGGTCTGGGTGCCGATCGACTCGGCGGTCTCGACCAGTATCTGGCCGTCGGCGGCGTCCTTGACGACGGCGCCGTAGCCGGCCGGCCCGGGGTTGCCCCGCGAGCCGCCGTCGGCCTCTATGACGTACAAGGTCACAGGCCGGACTCCGCGGTGCGGACCAGGATCCGGCGGCACTCCTCGCAACGGATGACCTCGTCGTGGGAGGCGGCCTTGATGCGGTTGATCTCGGCGATGGACAGGCTGGTGCGGCAGCCGAGGCAGCGACCGCCCTGGAGCATCGCGGCGCCCACCCCGAACTGCTCCCTGAGCTTGGCGTAGAGGGCGAGCAGATCGGCCGGTATGTCCTTCTCGACCTCGGCCCGCTTGCTCTGGACCTCCTCCTTCTCCTTGTCGATCTCGGCGAAGGCCGCGTCCCTGCGGTCCTCGGCGACACCGCGGGTACCCGCGAGCTCGTCGCGCTCGGCCACCAGCTTGGCGACCTGCGCGTCCGCCGTCTCGCGGCGCTCCATGATCTCCAGCACCACCTCCTCCAGGTCGCCCTGCCTGCGCGTCAGGGAGGCGATCTCCGACTGGAGACTGGCCAGATCCTTCGGCGAGGAGACCTGTCCTGAGTCGAGGCGCTTCTGGTCGCGTTCGGCGCGGATGCGGACCGAGTCGACGTCCGCCTCGGCCTTGCTCTGCTCGCGGGCGAGGTCACCTGACTCGGTCTCGGCGGCGATCACCTGGGTCGCGATGCGGGCGACGCGAGCGGAGAGCTCGTCGATCTGGGCCAGCTCGGGCAGGGTGCGGCGGCGGTGGGCCAGCCGGTCGAGGGCGGAGTCGAGTTCGGCCAGGTCAAGCAGACGCTTCTGGGCCGCAGGGGCTGCTTTCACGTGAAATCCTCGCACTTTGCTGTTGTTTTCCAGGCGTCCGTGACCGTCTCGGAAACGCGCGTCTCAACAGTAATCCCCCTGGCGGCCGATGCGGACGCCAGATGGTGTGCCGCGTCGGCGAGCCATGGCCACTCGGTGGCCCAGTGGGCGGCGTCGATCAGCGCGGGGCCGTCGGCCTCCATGAATTCGCTCGCCGGGTGATGGCGCAGGTCCGCGGTGAGGAAGACGTCGACTCCGGCGGCGCGGGCCACCCCGAGCAGGGAGTCTCCGGACCCCCCGCTGACCGCGATCCGCTGGACGGGGCGGCCGGGGTCCCCGGCGACCCGCAGGCCGCCCGCCGTGGCGGGGAGCCCGCGCGCGGCCTGCCGGGCGAACTCGGCGAGGGGGACGGGGGCGGGCAGCGAGCCGATCCGGCCCAGGCCGCGTCCGGGGTCGTCGGCCGCGGGCATGAGCGGGACGAGCGGGCCGGTCAGGCCGACGGCGCGGGCGAGCGCGTCGGAGACGCCGGGGTCGGCGACGTCGGCGTTGGTGTGGGCGGTGAAGAGCGCGATGTCGTTCTTGATCAGTGTGTGGATCAGGCGGCCCTTGAAGGTGGTGGCCGCGACGCTGGTGGTGCCGCGTAGGTAGAGCGGGTGGTGGGTGACGATGAGGTCGGCGCCCCAGCCGAGGGCCTCGTCGGCGACGGCGGCCACCGGGTCGACCGCGAACAGGATCCTGCGCACCTCCGCGGAGGGGTCTCCGCAGACGAGTCCGACCGCGTCCCACGACTCCGCCCAGCGTGGGTCGTAGCGGGTTTCCAGCTCTGTGACGATGTCGGCAAGCGTAGGCACCCGCGCAGACTATCGGCCTATTCCCCGGCGCGAACGGATCGCCTAATGTAAGTGGATACTGACCCATCGAGGGGCGGCGGATTCCAGTATTTTTCGCAGCACTCCTGGCGTATGAAGGGATGGGGAGTTGGGGAGACGTGGGCGCAGGCGGCAGCCGAAGCTTGAGGACGTCCACCGGCGCCCGATCCTTGCCGGCATCGGGAACCGCTGCCGTGCCAACACCGACCGGGGGACGTGCGCGTGAGACCGAACATCGCGATCATCGGTGCCGGATTCGGCGGGCTGTGCATGGCCATCCAGCTGGAGAAGGCCGGCATCCGCTCGTACACGATCTTCGAGAAGGGGGACAACGTCGGGGGCACCTGGCGCGACAACACCTATCCGGGGGCGGGTTGCGACATCCCCTCGCACCTGTACTCCTTCTCCTTCGAGAAGTACTCCAGCTGGACGCGCCGCTTCCCCGAGCAGCCGGAGATCCTGGGCTATCTGGAGAGGTGCGCCGACAAGTACGGCGTGCGCCCCCGCCTCCGGCTGAACACCACGGTCGTCGCCGCCACCTTCGAGGAGTCGCTGGGGAAGTGGCGGGTCCGCACCACGGCCGGGGACGAGCTGTTCGACGTGGTGGTGTCGGCGGTGGGACAGCTCAATCGACCCCAGCTGCCCGACATTCCGGGAATGTCAACGTTTGATGGCGCGGCTTTCCACTCCGCCCGCTGGGACCACTCCTTCGATCCGACCGGCAGGCGGGTGGCCGTGATCGGCAGCGGGTCCTCGGCGGCGCAGTTGATCCCGAAGGTCGCCGAGGTGGCCGATCACCTGGACGTCTTCCAGCGGACCCCCAACTGGGTGATCCCCAAGGCGGACGCCGTCTTCGGCCCCGGCGCCAGGACCGCCTTCCGGCGCGTGCCGTTCCTGCAGCGCGCCTACCGCGAGTGGATCTACCGGTACGCGGAGGGCACCCTCTACCCGGCCCTGTCCGGAGGCTGGAGCTCCGGCCCGCTCCGCAAGCGCGCCCTGGAACACCTGCGCGACCAGGTCCCCGACCCGCTGCTGCGGGCCAAGCTGACCCCGGACTACCCGATCGGCTGCAAGCGGGTCGTCGCCGACAGCAAGTTCTATCCCGCGCTGACCCGCCCCAACGTGGACGTCGTCACCGACCGGATCACCCGGATCGTCCCCGGCGGCGTGCAGACCGCCGCCGGACTCCGCGAGGCGGACGCGATCGTCTACGCGACCGGCTTCGAGACCTCCGGCTTCCTGGCCTCCATCCAGGTCATCGGGCGCGGCGACCGGCACCTGGCCGAGGAGTGGAAGGACGGCGCGGAGGCCTACCTGGGCATCGCCGTACCGCACTTCCCCAACCTGTTCCTGCTGTACGGCCCCAACACCAACCTCGGCCACAGCTCGATCGTCTTCATGATCGAGTGCCAGGTCCGGTACATCATGGGCTGCCTGCCGCAGCTGGCCGCGCGCGGGCCGATGGAGGTCAGGCCGGAGACGATGGCCACCTGGCGGCAGAACCTGGAGGCGGCCATGGGACGCATGGTCTGGCAGGCGGGCTGCACGAGCTGGTACAAGAACGCGGCCGGCCGGGTGACCAACAACTGGCCGGGTACGACGACCGCCTACCGCCGCATCACCAGGGCCCCGCGCCCGGACGCCTTCCAGTTCGCGCGCTGACCCGCGGTCTCCCGCGAGGCGCCAAAGGCGAAGTGCCGATACCGTCGTGGCGAACGAGAGCCGTACGCGCAGAAGGGCCCGCCGTGTCCGCCGACCTCCACCGCGACTCCGTGGTCGCCGATACCCACAACGACCTGCTGATGGCCGTCACCGCCAGACCCCCTCGGCGGTGGGCGTCGTTCTTCCGTGAGCGCTGGCTGCCGCAGCTGCGCGAGGGCGGGGTGAACCTCCAGGTGCTGCC
>NZ_JBFAQY010000041.1:0-54579 GCF_040678965.1 Streptosporangium sp. NPDC049248 | reverse complement strand
GTCTCCGATCTGATCACGCATCGGTTGCCGCTCGCGGAGGTTCTGGAGGGGATCGACATCGTCAGCAGGGGCGAGGCCATCAAGGTCACCATCGAGCCCTGAAAGGAGGCCACAGATGCCGGAGGGGACGGCGGCCGTCGCCTCGCGGGGCCTGCGGGCGCGCCTCGCCGAGATCTTCGCCGGGGCGGTGATCCGGCAGGGCGTACCCGTGCGCATCCGTGTCGGCGGCGGCGAGCCGGTCGCCGCCCACGGCATGCTCACCGTGAGGTGACCGTGACGCTGTCCGAGACGCTGCGCGGCCTTCGGCATCAGCCCAGGCCGCGCCGCGGGCCGGGTGCACCGGGGGCGGGCCCCGTACGGCTACCGGGCCCCGCCCCGGTCGCGGGCTCGGACACGGCCGCAGCGGGGCCGGCCGTACGGGCGGCGAAAACGGCCGATCCGGCGGCACGCGACGTCCCTGAGGCGTGATCGTGTCCGACCCATGCCGCGCGAGCCGGTCGAGCGGCACGTCGGCGCGGGGACGGGCGCCGCGCACGCCGTCGACATCGGGTGCGCCCACCATCGCCAGGCGCTCCTGTCCGCGGGCGACCACTTCGCGGAACGCGCGAGCGGTCTCGACGACACCGCGGACCGCGCGTCGCGGCCGTCCGCGGCCTTCCGGCGCCGGGCGTCCCTTCTTCGGGCCGCCACTTCATCCTGACGGCTGAGGATCTCGTGCCCGTAGTGCCCCCGCCGTACGGGACGCTCCCGCCGCCACTCCACGGCCCGATGCCGCACAACGCACGACCTGTGACCCCGATGAAGCGCGAAGGGCGGTGCGGAAGTCCGCTGAGCGGGGCCGACGCTCGATCGGAACGGTACGCGCGATCGATTCCCGGACCGGCTCGGGTGAGTGTCGTGCGGAGCCGGTCTCCGTGTTCGGGTTTCGGGCTGGCCGAAACGAAGCATGTTTCCGGGCCTGACCGATGCGGAACGCGGCTACTCGTGAAGCGGGATGGTGACCATGTCAGGATGGATCTTCCATGGCGAGACCAGGCTGGTGGGCCGGGAAGCGGAGTTGGGCACGCTGGTGTCCGGGCTGGACAAGGCCGGACAGGGGCCGGCACGCATGATCCTGATGCGGGGACCTGCGGGGTCCGGCAAGACCGCCCTGCTGGACGCCCTGGAGCGGTACGCCCGGTGCGCCGGGGTGACGATTCTGCGCGGCTCCTGTTCGCCCGCCGGGGCCGGTCTGCCCTGGCACGCCGCGGAAAGCCTGTTCGGCGGGGCGCCGCTCCATGACGAGCACGCCACCGCGCCGCTGTCACACCGGTTGCTCCGGCGCGTCATGGAGGCGACCGCGTCAGGACCGGTGGTCGTCATGCTCGACGACACGCAGTGGTGTGACGAAGAGTCGTTGGTATGGCTGGACTTCCTGATGAACCGCGGGTACTACCTTCCGCTGCTCGTCCTGCTCGCCCAGCGTCGTTCCGGCCCGCCGAACCGGCGAGGGGCGATTCCCGGTTTCGCCGCGCGCGGGCACCGCACCGTCGACCTCGGGCCGCTGTTCGAGGAGGACGCGGGAGAGATGGCCCGGCGGTGGTGGGACGCCGTGCCGGAGGAGCCGTTCGTCCGCGCGTGCAACAGCGTCTGCCGGGGCAATCCAGCACTTCTCGCGAGACTGTTCGCACACCTGAGTGAGGAGGGGGTGTCGCCTGATGCCCGGGGTGCGCTCCGGGCCGGTGAACTCGGCGCCGAGCTCTTCGCCGGGCGACTGCTGGCGACGCTCGACCGGCAGCCCGAGTACGTGCGCAAGGTCGTGGAGGCCCGCGCCGTGCTGGGGCAGGCCGACGCGGAACTGCTGGGCATGCTGTCCGGGGTGCCGGAGCCGCTGGTAGCCGCCGTGATCGACATTTTGCGCGACGAGGAGATCATCGAGGCCGACCTGGCGGAGCTGAGCGATGATCATGTACGCACCATGGTGTTGAGCGGCATGCCGGTCGCCACGCTCGACCGGTGGCGGGAGCTGGCCGCCCGGCTGCTCAACGACGGTGGCCGGCCGGCCGAGGAGATCAGCGCGCAGTTGGTGCTGCTGCCCAGGCTTCCCGAGCCCTGGATGCGGGATGTGCTTCGTGAGGCGGCGCGTCGTGCCGAGCGGGACGGGTCACTGGGGATGGCGGCGCGCTACCTGGGCCGTGTGGTGGTGGCCGATCCCGCCGACATCGACGCGCAGGCCGACTTCGCGCGGCTGATCGGACATGACGATCCGTCGGGAGCGTACGCGATGCTCCGTAGTGGGATCGAGGAGACCGGTGACGTACGGGGGAGGGCGCGCCTCGCGGTCCAGCTGGCCAAGGTCGCGCCGCCCCTCGGCAGGGAGCCGGAGGCGGTCTCGATACTGAACGGCATCCTGGCGGAACTCGACGGCGTGGGCGCCGGCGACCATGGGCTGCGGACGATGGTCGAGTCGGCGCTGTCGCTGATCGGATGGAACCGCCGGTCCACCAACAGGGTGATCTCCGAGCGGGTGATGGCGATGCCGATACCGGAGGCGCACACCGTGGGCGAGCGCGAGCTGCTCGCCGTGCGATCGATGATCTCCGCGATGTCCGGACTCTCGTCCCAAGCCTGTCTTGTGCCGGCCCGCCAGGCGCTGAGCGGTGCGGACGAGACTCCCTGCAGCTGGGCGTTCGGCGCCGCCGCGTACGTACTCTCGCTCGCCGACGAGGTTGAGGAAGCGGTTCGGGCCATGGACCGGATGATCGCGCGCGGCACGGAGCACGGGGACGCCTGGGGCCGGGCGACGGCCTTGTCCACGCGGTCGTGGATCCTGGCCGAGGCGGGCGACCTGGACGGGGCCCTGATGGACGCGACCAGGGCCGTCGAGCTGGCGGACGAGTGGTCGTGGTCGAAAGGCGTCACGGCGCCACGGACGGCTCTGGCGGCGGTGCTCGCCCGGCGAGGCGACATCGGCCAGGCCGCCTTCGTGCTCGGCCAGATGACCTCGCGGGACGTGGAGGAGTCCCTTCTCGACTGTCCACGGGTGCTGATGACGAGGTCGTACCTGGCGGTGTCGCGAGGCGACCACGAAGGCGCGCTGTCGTCGCTGACCGCCTGTGGCGCGCTGCTCGCCGAGGCCGGTGTCAGGAATCCGATATTCGCGCCGTGGTGGCTGGACGTGGCCTGTCTGCTCGCCGACCTGGGCCGCCGGAGCGAGGCGGAGGGGTTCGTCGAGCACGGTGAGCAACTCGCCGCGACCTGGGGGAACGCGTCCGCTCGGGGATTCGCCCTGCTGGCCAGGGGGGCGATCACCGAAGGGAGCGAGGGGGTGGAGACGCTCACCGAGGCGGTGGAGACGCTGGCGAACACCCAGGCGCGCTGGTACCTGGTTCGGGCCGAAAGCCTGCTCGGCGAGGCGCTGCTGCGGATGGACGACCGTGAGGGGGCCCGTGGGCACTTCCGCCGGGCCGTGTATCTGTCGGTGCGGTGCGGGTTTCGCGCGCCGGCCGCGAAGGCGCGCGACCGGCTTGTCGCGGCGGGCGGCTGGATGTACCAGGGGGCCGGCGGGGTCAAGGACGTGCTGACCATGGGAGAGCGGCGTGTCGCGGAACTCGCGGCGACCGGTGCCACCAACCGGGAGATCGCCCGCACCCTGCGCATCGCGGTGCGCACTGTCGAGATCCATCTGACCAGCATCTTCCGCAAGCTGGGCGTGAGCGGCCGAACGGACCTGGGGTGGGCGCTGGACGCGCTCGGCAAGGCGGGCCGGAACACGCCGGCGGCCGGGTGACATCGCAGGCCGGGCCGGCTCGATCGACGCACGACCAGGAACCGACCGGCAGTGCCGTCGCGCGAAGCGTTCCTGCTCGCCACCGGATTCGCTGAACACTGCGCAAATGCCTAGGAATCGGCGGAGACAATCAGCAGACCTTCGCGGTGGCAACGACCGCGCGACGAAATCGCGGGGGTAGGGGATGGCGGTGAGCTCGGAGACATGCTCACCGCCGGCCATCGCGCGATCTTTCGAGAGCAGGTGAGATCCCCGCGATGTCCCGCAGGAGGCGACAACGGCGAGAGGCCGACGGACCGAAGTACCACCCTCTCGCCTTCGGCGGCTGGGGTGACTACAAGACCTGGGCCGAGAACCAGTTCCTGCCCAAGCCCATCGAGGACGGGGCGGACGACGACGCGCTGGAGGCCGACGCCACCGCCGTCGACGTCACGCGGGAAGGAGCGCTCGGCGATCCACCGGAGCCGCGGGCCGACGACGGCGATCACCACGGGACCTCCCCGGATGCGGGCCCCGTGCCGGTGGCGGACCAGGGCCCGCCGAGGCCGTACCTCGCGGAGCAACCGCAGGAGTCGCTGCCGGTCAAAGCGCGGCCGTACGTTCTCACCGGGGGGCGTACCCGCGGTGATGACCTGCTGCGCATCGACTCGCTGATCTCGGTGACGCCCGAGGGCGCCCTGCGAGCCGACAACCCCGCGCTGCCTCAGGAATATCGCTGGATCTTCGGCATGTGCCGGGAGCCCATGGCCGTGATCGAGATCGCCGGTCGCCTCAGGTTGCCGATCGGGGTGGTCCTCGTTCTGATCAGCGACTCGATCGGCTGGAACCTGCTCAGGGCGCACCCTCCGGCGGAGGTCGACGGCCGGCCGTCGGTTGAGTTGATCATGCGTGTGCACGAAGGGCTGCGCCGGCTGCCCTGACGCGGGGCTCGCGGCGCACGCGCGGAGGGGGCGCGGGCGCCGGTCGTTCCGGGGCGGGCGGGCCAAGACTAGGGTTTTCTCGATACCGCTCCTGGTTCACTTGCGGCTCGGACAACGGGCGATTCGCAGGGGTGAGTGATGACATTTCCTACATTGGCCGTGGTGGACCGAGACGAGCCGAGCCTTGACCGGCGTGACCCGATGGTTCGGATGTCACAACTGCTGGATGCCGGCTCACTTGAGATCGTCTACCGGCGCGAAGGCGTGGGGGTGGCGGTCGCCTACGGGCGGATCAACGGTACGAGAGTGGTGGTCTACTGCACCGACGCCACGCTGAAGGGTGGCGCGATCGGGGTCGACGAGTGCCCGCCGATCGTCAATGCCATTGATCTCGCGGTGCGTGAACGCTGCCCGGTGATCGGCGTGTGGCATTCCGGTGGCGCGAAGCTCAACGAAGGCGTGTCGGCGATGCACGGGATCGGGGAGATGTTCGCCGCGATGGTCCGTGCCTCGGGTGAGATCCCGCAACTGTCCGTTGTGCTCGGCCCCGCGGCGGGCGGCGCGGCCTACGGTCCGGCGCTGACCGACATCGTGATCATGTCTGATGCCGCCCGCGTCTTCGTCACCGGCCCGGACGTCGTCCGGTCGGTCACCGGCGAGCAGATCGACATGGAGAGCCTGGGCGGCCCGGACGCGCACGGCCGGAAGTCAGGAGTGGCCCACATCGGCACGGAATCCGAGGAGGCCGCCTTCGCCCGCGCCCGCCAGATCGTCACGCTGCTGGCGAAGCCGGGATTCGTCGACCTGGATTCGGTGCGGGAGGAAAAGCCACTGCGCGCCCTGCTCCCCGACTCGCCCAGGCGCGCGTACGACGTGCGCCCGCTGGTCAAGGCGATTCTGGACGAGGAGGACGGAGCATCCGGTTTCATTGAGTTACAGCCCAAATGGGCGCCGAACATGGTGATCGGGTTCGGCAGGCTCGCCGGGCGGACGGTAGGAGTGATCGCGAACAATCCGCTGCGCAAGGGCGGTTGCCTCGACTCGCTGTCTTCGGATAAAGCGTCCAGATTCGTCCGGATGTGCGACTCGTTCGGCGTGCCCTTGCTCGTGCTGGTCGACGTCCCCGGCTATCTGCCCGGCGTCGGGCAGGAGTGGGAGGGCGTGGTCCGCCGAGGCGCGAAGCTGCTGCACGCGTTCGCCGAGGCCAGTGTTCCGCGGGTCACGTTGGTCACGCGCAAGTCCTACGGTGGCGCCTACATCGCGATGAACTCCCGGTCTCTCGGCGCCACCGCCGTACTCGCGTGGCCGGAGGCCGAGGTGGCGATCATGGGGGCGAAGGCGGCGGTGGAGATCCTGCACCGCAAGAAGCTCGCGGCCGTGGCGCAGCACGAGCGCGAGGCGCTGCTGTCCCGCCTGGCCGCGGAGCACGAAAGGATCGCGGGGGGCGTGGCCAGGGCGGTGGGCATCGGCGTCGTCGACGAGGTGATCGATCCGGCGTGGACCCGGCTGCGGCTCGGCGAGGCGCTGGCCGCCGCTCCGGTACGTCGAGGCCGTCACACCAACATCCCTTTGTGAGCGGGCCGTCGGCGCCCTCGCGTGCCTCCGCGATCCCTGATCTCCGGGCGAGGTCGCGGTATCGGGCAGTGGCCGGACAGAGGGCGTACCGGCTTGTGAGCGGCCGTTCAACGGATCATCGGCTTCATGTCGCAGCCGCTGTCACGGCGCCGGAAACGGCCAGGGGAGGGATCGCAGACAAATAAAGGTAATCACAGGCAAACCAACGCCAAACGCTTGCAAACAAACATGGAGATGACTAGGGTCTGCTCAATAGGCGATTGGGGTGCTTGAGCTCAGGCGCATGCATCGTCGATTTGAGGTGCGAATGCCCAGCGGAACTGGACACAGAGTCGGAACCGGGGTCACGGCCGGACCGGTTGGACCGAGGAGCACGATCCTTCTGCCCGCCCGTGGTGCCGATGCGATCGTGGCCGAGCTCCCCAATCCCGGTGGCGGCGTTGACCACCGGCGGCCTTCGGCCCGTTCCCGTGTCATGGCGGACTCCGGCGGGGGTTCCGAAGCGGCCTCGTCGACCGCGGGCGAGCCGGTGCCGAGCACATGGCGGCCGGCCCCCGGATGGCCGGTGAGCGTCACGGACCCGGGCGCCCGCTGGAGGGACGCCGCACCGGAGTTCCTGGCCGAGCGGGAGGGGCAGATACGCCGGCTGGGCAGGCAGGTGGCCGAGCTTCAGTTCGGACGGCCGGGCATGACGACCGTGCTCGGAGAGCCGGGTACGGGAAGGAGCGCCCTGCTCAGGGCGGCCGTCGCGCGCGCCAGGGAGGCCGGATTGCTGGCTGTCCTCGCCCGTTGCTCGCCCGCCGAGGCCGATCTCCGCTACGGCGTCGTCTCGCAGATCACCTCCGGGCTGGCCGGCGCCGGATATCCGGCCTTCGCACGGCGGCTGTGGGTGGAAGACCAGCCGGCCGCGGCCTTGATCCCGGCGCTGTGCGGGGAGTTCGTGGCGCTCGCCCGGGAGCATCCGCTGCTGATCGCCCTGGACGATGCCCAGTGGGCGGACGAGGAATCGAAGGCGTGGCTGGCCGCCATGCCGCACCGGCTGCGAGGCGTTCCGATGCTCCTGGTTCAGGCCAGGGCCCTCGGCGAAGGCGAAGGCGGTGTCGTCGGATCGGCCACCGGGCCCGGACCGGTGCCGCACAGCGTGATCCAGGTGCCGCCGCTGAGGGAGCGCGGGGTCCGGCAGGTGATCGCCTCCCGGTACGCCGGGCCTGTCGACGGAGCATTCGTGACCGCCGCCACCGAGGCCACGGGGGGTAGCCCGGCGGCCCTGCTCGCGGTACTCGACCATTTCGCGCACGCCTCCCTGCCGCCCGCCGCGCGCTACGTCCCGGTCCTGCTGGAGCGGGCCGCCGAGGTGAGCGGCGACCGGGTGGCCGGGTCCCTGTCCCGCCTGCCCGCGGACGCCCTCGCGCTGCTCCGCGCGATGGCGGTCTGCGAGAACGGCCTCGGTTTCGACCTGCTCACGTCCCTGGCGTCGCCGAGGACGATGTTTCCCGAGCAGGTGTTGTCCGTCCTGGTGCGACTGGGGCTGGTGACCGGTGGGGAGGACCCGCGGCCGGTCAGCCCCCTCATCGCCGACATGGCGCTGGCCGGGATGGACGTCGGGGAGCGGCAGGCGCTGGCGACGCGCTCCGTCGAGCTCGGGTACCGGGCGGCGATTCCGGAGGACCGGCTGGCCCGGTTGCTGCTCAACGCCCGGCCGGTCGGCGCCGAGTGGGTGGTGAACCTGCTGCGCCGAGTGGCCAGGCGGCGTCGTCTCGATGGCGATCACGAGGGTGCCGCCGCCCTGCTCGGCCGCGCGCTGCGGGAGCCTGCGGCGGGCGAGCAGCGGCAGCGGCTGCTCATCGAGCTCGCGATGACGGAGGTGGAGCGCAGCCCGGCGACGAGCGACCGGCGATTCCAGCAGGTGCTGCTGGACAGCGGCCCCGAGGTGCCGGTCGCGGCACTCGTACGGGCGGCCGACCTGCTCAACTCCAGGGGCGACGCGTCCGCCACCTATCGCGCCGTCGCGACGGCCTACGCGCGGCGAGAGGAGAGGGGAGCGGATCTCGGGTCGCTGGCGGCCATCGGCTGGCTGGCGGAGAACGACTGCACGACCGACCCGGTGCTGCCCGTGCCGTCCTTCCCGGACCCGCCTGACCGGTCGGAGGATCCTGTCCAGGCGGGCATCGCGGCCTGGATGCTGGCCGCCCGCGGCGAGCGCATGTCCCGGGCGCGGGAGCTGGCCAGGACGGCCTTCCAGGCCAAGGGCGAGGAGCAGCCGTTCGGCCCGAGGATCTACGCCGCCAGGGCGCTGTTCTTCGCCGACGAGGTGGCCGAGGCGGTGGTCGGGCTGGACGAGGTCCTGGCCGACGCTCGACGCTGCGGCGCACGGGCGCCGGCCGCGCTGGCGCTGATCCAGCGCAGCCGATGCGAGATGCGGCGGGGCAACCTCGGGCAGGCGGTGTGTGACTTCGAGGCGGCACGGGCGGAGCTGCCGCTCACCTCGTGGCACCCGCGAGCGGTTCCCTACTTCGTCGCGATGGAGGCGTGCCTGCACCTCGCCGACCGGTCCGTGGAGGAAGCGGAGCGGGTGCTGGCCCAGAGGTTGCCCTCGGGGGCGGACCAGGGCGCGGCCTGGGCGATGCTGTTGTACGCGCGTGCCAAGGTGCGCATGGAACTGGCCGATCCGGAGACCGCGCTGCGCGACGTCAACGAGTGCGGGCGTCTCCTGCTGGCCAGGGGGTGGACGAATCCCGCGATGCTGTCCTGGCGATCGGTGGCCGCCGTGGCGCACAACGCGTGCGGGAACACCGAGGCCGCCAGGCGACTGGCGATGGAGGCGGTGGAGCGAGCGCGGGAGTGGGGCGCCCCCAGCACGCTGGGGCTGGCGCATCTGTACGCGTCGCGGGTGCTGGGCGGTGCCGAGGCCATGGGCGAACTCGAACGCGCCGTTCGGGTCCTGCGGGACTCGGTGTCGCGCGGCTGCTACGCGAGGGCGTCGGCCGAGCTGACCGCGGTGTCGGGGGAGCGTCCCGGGGCGCCGAGGCCGCCTGGGGAGAGCACGAGGAGGGTTCCCGCACCTTCCGGTGGAGTCACCGAGAGAGCCGTCGAGGAAAGAGCGTCGACGCCGAACGAAACGAGGCATCTGCTGACCGCCCAGGAGGAACGAATCGCCGGGCTGGCCGCCGCGGGCCGCTCGAACGCCTACATCGCGAGCGTCCTGTCGGTGAGCGTCCGAACCGTGGAGCTGCGGCTGACCGGGGTCTACCGCAAGCTCGCCGTCACCAGCCGCAACGAGCTCGCCTCGCTCCTGGCCCCGATCCCGGCGCCGCGGAACGTGGGTGACTGATTCCATGCTGCTGGAACGCGGAAAGGAGCTGGCCCGGGCGGAGCAGGCGGTCCGCGCGGCCGAGGCGGGCGCCGGATCCATGATGGCGGTCATCGGTTCGCCCGGTGTCGGCAAGTCGGCCCTGCTGCGCTCCCTCGCCGACGCGGCCACCCCGCACGCGCGGGTCCTGCGCGCCAGCGGCACGCTGCTCGAACAGGACTTCACGTTCGGCATCGCCCAGCAGTTGTTGGAGCCGCTCGTGGCCGAAGTGCCGGAGGCCCACTGGGCGGCCTGTTTCCGGGGCGCGGCGAGCGTGGTGCGGGGGATGTTCCTCGGCGGGGCGTGGTCCATCGGCCCGTACCGGTCGTTCGGGCAGGAGGCGATCCTGCAGGGGCTGAACTCGCTGATCGTCAATCTGAGCAAGGACAGAACCCTGCTGATCATGGTCGACGACCTCCAGTGGGTGGACGCGCCGTCCCTGCGCTGGCTGGCGTACCTGGCCAAGCGTCTGGACGGCGCGCGAGTTCTGGTCGCCGGAGCCTTCTCGGAGGAATGCGAGGCCTCCGATTACACGCTGCTCAGGGAGATCGCCGCCTCGGCGGCTCGCACGCTGTATCCGATGCCGCTGTCGACGGAGGGCGTGCGCCAGTTGATCGGCGAGCAGTTCGGGGAGGCGTGTGATCCTGACTTCGCCCAGGCCTGTCATGAGGTGTCCGGTGGGAATCCCGCCTCACTGGCCGCGATGCTTCGCGGACTGCACACGGCCGGCTTCCAGCCCGTCTCGCCGCGGGCCGGTGAGGTTCGCGCCGCGAGCCAGCCGTTCCTGCGCGACCGGCGCATGTTCTGCCTCGGCATCCAGCCCGCGATCGTCCGGGATCTCGCGCGGGCGATGGTCGTGCTCGGAGACCTGGCGGAGCCAGAGCTCATCAGCGAACTCGCCGGCCTGGACAGCATCGACTACAAGTCCGCGGTGCAGACCCTGGACCGCCTCGGCCTGCTCGCCGGCGGAGAGTTCCCGCGATTCGTTCACCAGAGCGTGCGGTACGGCATCGAATCGGAGATGAGCGTCAACACGCGAGCGGTGATGCACCGCCGGGCGGCGACGCTGCTGCACAATGCCGGGCACCCCGCCGAGCACGTCGCCGACCAGCTCCTGCTGGTCACCTCCGGGTACGAGCCGTGGGAGATCGACGCCCTGCGCGCGGCCGCCGGCGCCGCACTCGAACGCGGTGCCGCGAGGGAGGCGGTTCGTTACCTCCGGCACGCGCTGCTGCACTGCCCACCCGACAGCGAGGCTCGGGGCCGGCGCCTGGTCGACCTGGCCGCCGCCGAGCGGGGGTTCGACCTCGCGTCCTCGGTCACTCACATCGCGCAGGCCGTGCCGATGCTCACCTCGGAGACGGAACGCGCGGCGGCGGCACTGTGGATCCCGCCCGCGCTCGGCGCGGTCAGCCCGTCGTTGGGCACGCTCGTCCAGGACGTGGCGTACCGGTTCCACGATCTTGGATCGGCGTACGCCCGGGGAGATCTCGGCCTGCGGCTGGAAGCCCGTACCCGCTATCTCCGCGTCCAGGACGCCGCGCATCTCGGCGCGGCGGTCGACCGGCTGCGGGGGTTCGGTACGGATGTGCCGCTCTCCAGCGGCGCCGGGCGCGAGCTGCTGGCCGTGCTCGCGTACGCGGCGGCCGTCACCGGCGGCGTCACGGCCGGTGAGATCTCCTCCCTGGCCACCCGGGTCCTGGAGCGAGAGCCGCAGCGCGCCGGGCACGCCTACACCGCGCTCCCGCTGCTGGTCCCGGCCCTTGTCCTCGCCGACGCGGCGGCACCGATGGCCCAGTGGCTGGACGCGGTGCGGGACCAGGCTCAGCGCCAGGAACTCGACGGGGTCACCGCGCTGGTCAACGCGGAGCGGAGCGCGATCCTCCGTGCGTCCGGGCATCTGGCCCAGGCCAGGAGCACCGCGCTGAGCGTGGTCGACAACGCCGACCCGGCCTGGCCGGAGGCGACGACGCTGTCCATCTGGACGCTCGCCATGGTCGCGCTCGAGACGCGGGACGTCGAGCTGGGCGAACGAGTGATCCGTACGAGTCCGGAGAGCGGCGACCTTCGCGTGGTCGTCGCGCATCGCATGGTGCGGGGGATGCTGGACGCGGTGCGTGGCGATCTGGCTGCCGCGCTGGACAGGTTCCTCGACAGCGGCAAGCAGTTGTCGCGCCGCGGATGGACGAACACGGCGCTGTACCCCTGGCGCGTGTGGGCCGCGGCGATGAACCACCGGCTCGGGCGCGCGCAGGTGGCGGCCGAGCTTGCCGACGAGGAGCACGCCTTCGCGCTGGCATGGGGCGCACCCGCGGCATACGGCCGCGCGTTGCGGCTGCGTGGCACGATCACCCCAGGTGAGGAGGGCATCGGCCTTCTCCGGCAGGCCGCCGACGCGCTTCGCTGTTCGGAGGATCGGATCGAGCTGTCCCGGACGCTCACGATTCTCGGCAGAAGGCTTGCCGAAAAGGGCTCCGACGACGCGGAGTACTTCATCTCCGAGGGCAGGCGGGCCGCCCGGGAACGCGGTGTCTCATGGGGCGAGGGCGATGAGGACTCGGAACTGAACGGCCCGGCGCTGCGGCTGGTCGCGCCGGAACGCGTTGAACTGACCAAGGCCGAGGAGACGGTCGTCGCCTTCGTGCTGCAGGGCTGGACGAACCAGCAGATCGCCGATTCCCTTGGCGTGACCCGCCGCGCCGTCGAAAAAAGTCTGACGAGCACCTATCGCAAGCTCGGGGTGAACGGCCGGGCGGCGCTCGTCGAAGAGTTGAGCGCGCGGAACGCGGGCGAATAAGCCACACAAAGGCCGTGCGAATATATTTCAGCTGACGGCTCGGTCATAAAGGAACCGCCCCGCGGCGGCGCGTGTCGCCGTTCGCCGGCCCGGCGCGACCCGGATCGCGGCACATCATTTCCGGATACCCGCCGTGCTGCCATCTGTCCACGTGAAACCGTGTATCCCGATTCATGGAACGTTCCTGGAACGGGGCGCGAACCACCTTATGAAGCACGCGGAGTTCGGTACCGAACGCGATCGGGAGACCGCACCGCAAGCTCCGAACCAACCGCCTTGCACACCACAGTCTTTCACCGCCGGTGCCGGGCCCATGTTGACTCGCTTTCCGCTTGGTTAATATCATAGTAATAAGTGGATTCAGCCGTTACTCCAAATTTACCGGAGCATCGCCTGGTCTACCGGAGGAGAGGGATGGTCATCAGATGAGCATTGGTGCCGGAGCCGCCCTGGTCGATGAGGAAGAAGGTTTTTTCCTGGTCGGTCAACCCACTGACAGCATAGATCAATACCGTTCTTTTTTTGATCAGTCAGGGATTTGTGTGGCGAATCTCGACCACGCGACCAGGGTAATCGAGGCGAATCTCGAATTTACTCGGCAGTTCGGACGTTCCCTGGCCGACATTCGTGGGCGGGCGTTCTGTGAGCTGTTACACCCGAGCGTCCGCGACAAGATGGGGCAGCAGTTCGCCCGTCTGACGGACCAACAGCGTGCTCGTTTCGAAGAGCGCATGGTCGCCGTACGGCCGGACCACACGGTGCTCGGCGGCGAGCTGACCGGGATCGCGCTGCACGACGAGGCCGGCCACGTCGAGAGCATCATGGTGCTGGTGCGGTCCGACCGGGAGCAACGCGACGACCTGCTGACCGGGCGGAAGCGGTTGCTGAGCAGCATGGAAGCGCGCGTCATCGAAGGGGTCGCGGCGGGAGTGTCGACCGTGCAGCTCGCGTCGATGCTGTACCTCAGCCGTGGCGGTGTGGAATACCACGTGACGACGCTGCTGCGGAAGCTGAAGGCCAGCAACCGCCCGGCCCTGGTCTCCAAGGCATACTCCATGGGCATCTTCCGGCTCGGCTCCTGGCCGCCCCGGGTCCTGCCGGAATTCGTGAAATAAGTCCATGCAAGCGGCCGGCGGTAACGCGGTGATCTGGCTGACCGCGTAGTCAAGCGGCCGGAGAGCAGTGTTCGGAGCGACCGGCGGCGCCGGTGTGGAGAGCCTTCGACCCGACTGCTCCACGATGTTTATCTTGTTCTGCCGTAGCGATTCCGAAGCGATCTCGACCGGATAGTGCCGGCCGACTTCGCCGGAAAATCGCCGCCGTTCCCGATCGCGTTCCACAGAGGACCGCCATGGTAAGGGAGGTGTCATCGTGACCAGTGCAAAAATTGTACTCACCGGTGGGCCGGAGCGCTTGTTCGCTTGTGGTCGCGCCCAACAGCCGGTAAATCCGCAGGAGAAGGTGAAGATTCTCCTCGGTGCAGGATATGAGCACTTCGTGCACAACGGCGAGTTTCTGACGATCGAGGGAGAGAATCTCCCGGTATTCCAATGGTCCGAACGCACCAAGATAGCCGAATAGCTTTATCCGGCCGGTTCCCGAAACGAGCGGGAGCCTATGTGCCGTGTCGTCGGAGATTCGACTCCCGGGTGATCCGCGAGCGAATCCCAGATGGTCGTGACAGGTGGTTCTACTGGCAGGACTCCTCATTTCGAGGAGCGTGGTCCTGGTGAGGTGTGGTCATGGTAACGGGTAAGGTCATCAGCTTCGACGAATTTCGCGGGTTCGGTTTCATCGCTCCGGACCCGGGCGGTGAAGATGTTTTCATGCATGTCAACGACTTTGATGGCGACAAGCGTCTCATCTCGATCGACACGCGGGTCGAATTCCTGGTCGAGAACGGCGGCAAGGGGCTGAAGGCATCCCGGGTCCGCATGCTCGACCGGCCCGGCGGACCGAGTCTCCCTCTGTCCCCCATGCCGAAGCCCACACCGACACCCACGTCGATCGCGACGGCGTCACGGGAACCGGCCACCCCCGCATCCGATCGTCAGGGCAACGACACCGGCTTCTGTGACGTGCTGTCCGCCAAGGACCTGACGCGGGAGGTCACGGAAGCCGTGCTCGCGGCCGTGCCGACGATGACGGCGGAGCAGATCCTGAGCGTTCGCAGCTGCCTCGTCGACCTCGCCCGGACACACGGCTGGGTCGATGAGTAGCGTTCGCGGGCCGTCGGCCCCGGGGAGGCTCGATTCCCGCCGTGGGCGCACCGTCAGCGTCCTCGCGGTCGCGATGGTGTCCGATCGGATTACTCGTCCGCGGTCCTGAAAGGAAAGTGCATGTCCAGGCGCGCGCTGATCACCGGTATCACCGGTCAAGACGGCTCCTATCTGGCTGAGCATCTGCTGTCCCTGGGATACCAGGTCTGGGGACTGATCAGAGGGCAGGCCAATCCCCGCAAGTCCCGCATCAGCCGGCTTGTCAGCGACCTGTCGTTCGTCAACGGAGACCTGCTCGACCAGGGGAGTCTGGTCACGGCGGTGGACAAGGTGCAGCCCGACGAGGTGTACAACCTCGCCGCCATCTCCTTCGTCCCGATGTCCTGGCAGCAGGCCGAACTGACCGCCGAGGTCAACGGCATGGGCGTGCTCCGGACGCTGGAGGCGATCCGCCTGGTGTGCGGGCTGGACAAGTCCCGTAACGACAGCAGTGGTCAGATCCGCTTCTACCAGGCGTCGTCCTCGGAGATGTTCGGCAAGGTCGTGGAGAGTCCGCAACACGAGACGACGATCTTCCACCCGCGCAGCCCCTACGGGGTGGCGAAGACCTACGGCCATTTCATCACCCGGAACTATCGCGAGTCGTTCAACATGTACGGCGTCTCCGGCATCCTGTTCAACCACGAGTCGCCGCGGCGGGGCGCGGAATTCGTGACGCGAAAGATTTCCCTCGGTGTCGCCCAGATCAAACTCGGCCTGCAGGACAAGCTGTATCTGGGAAATCTCGACGCGGTCCGTGACTGGGGGTTCGCCGGCGATTATGTCCGCGCGATGCATCTCATGCTGCAGCGGGACGAACCCACCGACTACGTCGTGGGCACCGGCTGCATGCACTCGGTGCACGACGCCGTACGAATGGCCTTCGAGTACGTCGGACTGAATTGGCAGGACCACGTCGTCATCGACCCGGGGCTGGTGCGTCCCGCCGAGGTGGAGACCCTCTGCGCCGATCCGAGTCGCGCCAAGGCCGAACTCGGCTGGGAGCCGACCGTCGGTTTCGAGCAACTCATGCACATGATGGTGGAGTCCGATCTCCAGAACGCCTCGCGCGAGCGGGAGTTCGGAGACCTCATCCTCGCATCGAGCTGGTGAGCTCACCGGAGCTCTCATACGACCGTCCGGCCGTCCCTGTGTCAGGGCGTATGAGGAGAAACGATCAATGAAACACAGGTACCGGCAAACTCCAACCGTTATGTGAGGCTCAGGGATGAGTGAAGTGGAAGATGCTCGTCTGGGGGTTCTGGGGGCCGGGGTGATGGGCACCGGGATCGCCGTCGTGGCGATCGGCCACGGTATCCCGGTCGTGCTCGTCGACGTGTCGGAGGACAGGCTCGCCGACGCCCGGCGCCGTGTCGACACCCAGCTCCGGCACGCGCGGCTCATGGGCGTGGTGCCGGCGGAGGGGCCGGTGGCCGCTCTGGCGACGGCCACGGAGCTTGAGGCCGTCGCCGGCACCACCGCGGTCATCGAGGCGGTCACCGAGGACGCCGAGATCAAGGCGAAAGTGCTGGGCGAGGTGTCGAGGCTGGTCAAGACCGGCACGCCGCTGGTCTCCAACACCTCGGGCATCCCGATAGGGGAGCTGGAGAGATTCGTCGACCGCTCGGACGAGCTGGTCGGCATCCATTTCATGAACCCGGCCTACCTGATCACGATGGTGGAGGTGATCAGAGGCGACCGGACGAGCGACGAGACCATGACCGCGGTCACCGGGCTGCTGGCGCGGATGGGGCGCCGCGGGATCGTCGTCCGGGACGCCCCGGGGTTCGTCACGAGCAGGCTCCTCCACCCCATGATCAACGAGGCGGCGCGGATCGTCGCGGCCGGCGTGGCCACCGCCGAGTCGGTCGACGACCTGATGCGAGGCTGCCTCGGGCATCCCACCGGACCCCTGCGCACGGCCGACCTGATCGGACTGGACAACCTGGCCGACGCGCTGCGAATGCTGTGGGAGCGCACCGGCAACGCGAGTTTTCAGCCCTGTGAGCTGCTACTGGAAAAGGTGGCCGCAGGACATCTCGGACGCAAGTCCGGTAAGGGCTTCTACGACTACGAGAAGGTGCTCTCGTGAACACGGAATCAGAAGAGATGGTCCAGCCGACCCTCGACAGCGTCCATCGGCGGATCCGGGGGTTCCTCGAAGAGCGGATCAAGACGGACGTCGCCGTCGACAAGGATCTGTTCGCCTCCGGGCTCGTCAACTCGATGTTCGCCATGGAACTGGTCGTCTACCTGGAACAGGCGTACGGCATCGCCATCGTCGGGGAGGACCTGAAGCTCGACAACTTCCGCACCGTCGAGCAGATGACGTCCCTCGTGCTGCGGCTGCTCGACACACCGGTGGCGGATCGTGGCTGAGTGGCGCGCCGACGCGTGCGAAGGGGTCACACAGCTGGTCGGGGACCAGGCCTCGGCCTGGGACCTCGCCGGCGTCCTCCCCAGCGAGACGCTCCGGGCCCTCGGCAAGCAGGGCCTGCTGTGCGCCGAGGTGCCGGTCGAATACGGCGGCATCGGCGCGGACAGCTCGGACAACGGCGCCTTCACCGCACACGTGGGCAGCCTGTGCAGTTCCCTGCGCAGTGTGATGACGTCACAGGGAATGGCGGCATGGACGATCAGGCGGCTCGGTGACGCCCGCCAGCGGCAGGAGTACCTGCCCAGGCTGACCGGTGGCGAGCTGGCCGCCGTCGCCTTCAGCGAACGTGACGCCGGCAGCGACGTGACGGCGATGGCCACCGAGATACGCGCCGACGGCGACACGGTGGTGGTCGACGGGCGGAAGGCGTGGACCACCGTGGCCCGCTACGCCGATTCGATCGTCGTATTCGGACGGTACGGGGACGCCGGCGCCGCCGTCGTCGTGCCCGCCGACGCTCCGGGAGTCACCATACGGCCGGTGCCCAACCCGAGCGGCTGCCGGGCCGCCGGGCACGCCGACGTCAGCCTCGACGCCGTCCGGCTGCCCGCGAGCGCCGTGCTCGGCGGCGGCGGACAGCAGCTCCAGTTGCTGGTCACCACGGCGCTGGCCTACGGCCGGATATCGGTGGCCTGGGGCTGCGTCGGAATCCTGCGTGCCTGCCTTTCGGCGGCGGGCTCGCACGCGAGGACCCGCCGGCAGTTCGGCCGGCCACTGGCGGAGCACCAACTCGTGGCCCGCCACCTCGCCGAACTCATGGCGGCCGAGCAGGCGGCGACCCGGGTCTGCGAGCACGCGAGCCGTTGCTGGGACGCGGGGT
The DNA here is from genome assembly GCF_040678965.1 of Streptosporangium sp. NPDC049248. Taxonomy (NCBI): domain Bacteria; kingdom Bacillati; phylum Actinomycetota; class Actinomycetes; order Streptosporangiales; family Streptosporangiaceae; genus Streptosporangium; species Streptosporangium sp. NPDC049248. The sequence goes on along the minus strand of NZ_JBFAQY010000041.1, from coordinate 36,654 downwards.
CGCCGGAGATGGTGATCGCCACGGTCCTGGCCAAGTACGTCGGCTCGACCGAGGCCGCACGCGGCGCGGCGGCGGCCGTACAGGTGCTGGCGTCGGCGGGGGCGCAGGACGGCCACGTGGTGGCACGGGCCTACCGGGACGCGAAGCTCATGGAACTCATCGAGGGCAGCACTGAGATCTGCCAGCTCATTCTCGCCCAGCACGCCGTCGCGCAGTCGCGCTGACCGAGACGAGGAGGACAGGTGCCCGACAAGACCGCGATGGTGAAATGCCTGGTGTGGGATCTGGACAACACGCTGTGGCAGGGGACCCTGCTGGAGGATGACGAGGTCCGGCTGCCGGAGTCCGTCCGTGAACTCATCCGGGTGCTCGACTCCCGGGGCGTCCTGCAGTCCGTCGCGAGCAAGAACGATCATGACCATGCCTGGGCGAAGCTTGAGGAGCTGGGCATCGCGGAATACTTCGTGCTGCCCCACATCAGCTGGTCGCCCAAGTCCGGCTCGATCCGGCGCATCGCGGAGGAGCTGAACTTCGCCCACGGCGCGGTGGCGTTCGTGGACGACCAGGCCGCGGAGCGGGCCGAGGTGGCGTTCCATCTTCCCGACGTACGGTGCTACTCGGCCGATCAGGTCGCGGAGCTGGCCGGACTGCCGGAGTTCAGCCCGGAGACGGTGACCGAGGACGCCCGGCGCCGGCGGGAGATGTACCAGGCCGGTTTCCGGCGGCAGGCCGCGAAGTCCGGCTTCACCGGTCCGGACGAGAAGTTCATCCGCTCGCTCGACCTGGTGATGCGCATCGAGCACGCGACCGTGGAGCACCTCGCCCGCGTCGAGGAGCTGACCCTGCGCACCAGCCAGATGAACGCCACCGGCGTGCACTACTCACAGGAGACGCTGGTCCGGCTGCTCGACGACCCCCGGCACCACGTCCTGGTCACCTCGTTGAGCGACCGTTTCGGGCCGCACGGCGCGGTCGGGGTCATTCTGCTGGAACTGGGCACAGAGGTGTGGCACCTGAAGCTGCTCGCCACGTCGTGCCGGGTGGTGTCCTTCGGCGCGGGCGCGGTGATCCTGCGCTGGCTGGTCGACCAGGCCGCGCGCGCCGGCGCGCACCTGGTGGCCGACTTCCGCCGGACCGACCGCAACCGGATGATGGAGATCGCCTACCGGTTCAGCGGGTTCGGCGGCGAGACCTGTCCGTGTCTGGAGAGGCTGCCCGTCTCCGACGTCGGCGGCCTGGAAAGGCTTCACCTCGTCCCGACGCCGCAGGACCCGCCCGCCACGATGGACCTCATCGCACCGGATCTCGGGTCCTCACCCGAGATCCGGTTCTCAGATGTCCTCAGTCCTTCGCCCGTCGCCTAGCAGGGCGGTTCCGCCGGGCCTTTCTTGCGTACCAGGGTGATGCCGTCCGCCATCGGCAGCAGTGAGATGTCCACCCGGCGGTCCTCCCGGAGGAGGGCGTTGAACCCGCGGATGGCGTCGGTGTCCGCGTCCTGTGCCGCCGGGTCGGCGACCTTGCCGAAGAACAGGGTGTTGTCCACCACGATGAGCCCGTTGTCCTTGAGCAGCGCGAGGCCGGCCTCGTAGTACTTCGGATAGTTCGGTTTGTCGGCGTCGATGAACACCAGGTCGACCGACCCCGGCCCCTCGTCGACCAGCAGTGCGGCGAGGGTGTCCGACGCGTCGCCGATCCGCAGGTCGATCAGGTCGAACACGCCGGCTCGTCTCCAGTAGGGCGCTCCGAAGCGGGGCCACCGCTCGGTGATGTCGCAGGTGATGACGCGGCCTCCGGGGGCGACCGCGCGGGCCAGGCAGAGCGTGCTGTAGCCGGTGAAGGTGCCGACCTCCAGCACGGTCCGCGCGGAGGTGAGCCGGGCCAGCAGTCCCAGCAGTTGCCCCTCCTCGGCCATGACCTGCATCGCCCTGCCCGCGGGCAGGGCCGCGGTCTCCTCCCGGAGGGAGCGGAGGATCTCGTCCTCCCGTGACGACATCTCGTGAACGTAGTCTGACAACTCTGATGTGATCTGAAGCTGACCGGCCATTGCGCGAGCGTAAGGTCCCGCGCGCTGGTCATTTCCCCAGAGTCACGGACCACCTGGGCTTACGGCCCGCGCACCCGCCGGATCACAGGGCCGATGTCGGGAAGGTGACCGGCCGGGACGGTGCCGCGGTTACTAATGATTTTCAGGGAGCGCCGGGCTGAGACTGGGCCGATGTGGATGGAGCCTGTGAACTCGACGCGGCGATATGAGGCCGGATGGTGTGGCGCGCGGTGTCGGTGAAGGCGCCAAACCCCTGACCTCTCGCCCCCGTACCTTCCTGCCAGCCACGGATCCGTGTGTTCCCGCCGGCGAAGCGCACATGGCGGCGTTGTGATCGCCCGAGTTGATGAGTTCGTGCCGGTCGTCGAAAAGGGTTGAGCTGATATGGACAACGAAGCGAAACTCCGGGAATACCTCAAGCGGGCGACCGCGGATCTGCGGCGCACCCGGCAACGCGTCCACGACCTTGAAGAACAGCACCTGGAGCCGATCGCGATCGTCGGGATGACCTGCCGGTACCCGGGCGGCGTGTCATCGCCTGAGGACCTGTGGCACCTGCTCACAGAGGGCGGTGATCCGATATCCGAGCCGCCCGCCGACCGTGGCTGGGACCTTGACCGGCTTCGGGAGGAGTACGGCGGCGCCGTCCCGCAGTCGTTGTCCGGCGGGTTCCTGCGTGACGCGGCGGACTTCGACGCCGGCTTCTTCGGCATCTCCCCCCGGGAGGCGCTGGGCATGGATCCGCAGCAGCGGCTGCTGCTCGAAGCCTCCTGGGAGGCCGTCGAGCGGGCGGGCATCGACCCGGCCGCGCTACGGGGCAGCCAGACCGGGGTGTTCGTCGGCGCGATGTCGCCGGACTACCGCGACACCCTGCCGCACGACATCGACGCCTTCGGGCTCACGGGCACGGCGAACAGCGTGCTGTCCGGCCGGCTGTCGTACACGCTCGGCCTGGTCGGCCCGGCGGTGACGGTGGACACGGCCTGCTCGTCGTCCCTGGTCGCGCTGCACTGGGCCGCCCACTCGCTGCGCATGGCCGAGTGCACCCTGGCGCTCGCGGGCGGCGTGACGGTCATGTCGACGCCCAGCACCTTCATCGAGTTCAACCGCCAGGGCGGCCTGTCGCCCGATGGGCGATGCAAGGCGTACGCCGACGGCGCCGACGGCACGGGCTGGTCGGAGGGCGTGGGCGTGCTGGTGCTGGAGCGCCTGTCGGACGCGCGGCGTAACGGGCACCAGGTGCTGGCGGTCATCCGGGGTTCGGCGGTGAACCAGGACGGGGCGTCGAACGGTCTGACCGCGCCGAACGGTCCGTCGCAGCGGCGGGTGATCCGTGAGGCCCTGGCCGGCGCGCGGCTGTCGACGGCGGACATCGACGTGGTGGAGGGGCACGGGACAGGGACGACGCTGGGCGACCCGATCGAGATCGAGGCGTTGGTCTCCACGTTCGGCGAGGACCGGGATCGGCCCTTGCTGCTGGGTTCGGTGAAGTCGAACATCGGTCACACACAGGCGGCGGCGGGCATGGCCGGTGTGATCAAGATGGTCATGGCGATGCGGCACGGGGTGCTGCCGAAGACGTTGCACGTGGATACGCCGTCGTCGCGGGTGGACTGGTCCGCGGGCGTGCTGGAGCTGCTGACCGAGCAGCGGTCCTGGCCGGAGACCGGGCGGCCGCGCCGGGCGGGGGTGTCGTCGTTCGGGGTCAGCGGCACCAACGCCCACGTGGTGCTGGAGGAGGCGCCGCGGGCCGAGGCGGACGCGCCCGCGGAGGATCGGGCGCCCTCGGACGCGGGCGCGGTGCCGGTGCTGCTGTCGGGCCGGACGGAGGAGGCGCTGCGTGCCCAGGCGGCGCGTCTTCTCGCGCACCTGGACGGTGTGCCCGAGACGGCCGTGGTCGACGTGGCGTTCTCGCTGGCCACGACGAGGTCGGCGTTCGAGCACCGGGCGGGGGTTCTCGCCGCCGATCGCGCCGAGCTGCGCGCGGGATTGACGGCGCTGGCGGACGGCGGCGCCGCCGCCGGAGTGATCAAGGGCCGCGGCAGGCAGGCCAAGCTGGCGGTGTTGTTCACCGGTCAGGGCAGTCAGCGGGCGGGGATGGGCCGGGAGCTGTACCCGCGGTTCCCGGTGTTCGCGCAGGCGTTGGACGAGGTGGTCGCGGAGCTGGATCCGTTGCTCGGCGGGTCGTTGCGTGAGGTGTTGTTCGCCGAGCCGGGCACGGTTGAGGCGGGGTTGCTGGATCGGACCGGGTGGGCGCAGCCCGCGCTGTTCGCGGTGGAGACGGCGTTGTTCCGGCTGGTGTCCTCGTGGGGTGTCAAACCGGATGTGCTGGCCGGGCACTCGATCGGGGAGATCACCGCGGCTCATGTGGCGGGGGTTTTGTCACTGAAGGACGCGTGCGCGCTGGTGGCGGGCCGGGCGCGGTTGATGCAGGCGTTGCCGTCCGGTGGGGCGATGGTGGCGGTGCAGGCCTCGGAGGAGGACGTCGAGCCGTTGCTGGCCGGGCACGAAGGCGAGGTGTCGGTCGCGGCGGTGAACGGCCCGGCCTCGGTGGTGATCTCCGGGGCCGAGCAGCCGGTTCTCGACATCGCCGCCGTCCTGGCGGAGCGAGGGGTCAAGACCCGCCGGTTGCGAGTGTCGCACGCGTTCCATTCGCCGCTGATGGATCCGATGCTGGCCGACTTCCGCGCCCTGGCCCGGACGCTGACCTACGACCCGCCGCGGATTCCGGTGGTGTCGAACGTGACCGGGGAGACGGCCACGGCCGAGCGGTTGTGCTCGCCGGACTACTGGGTGGACCAGGTGCGTGGCGCGGTCCGGTTCGCCGACGGGGTGCGCACCCTGCGCGCCCAGGGTGTGCGGGCGTATCTGGAGCTGGGCCCGGACGGGGTGCTGACCGCGATGGCGGCCGACACCCTGGCCGCCGAAGCGAACCCGCGCGACACCGGCTCGACGCCGGATTCGCGGCTACGCGCCCAGAACTCCGGGTGGGAGCCGGACGAGGTGCTGGTGCCGGCGCTGCGCGGGGACCGGGACGAGCAGCGCGCGGTGATGTCGGCGCTGGCCGCCCTGCACGGGCGCGGGGTGCCGGTGGACTGGCACGCGGTTTTCCCCGGCGCCCGCCGGGTGGAGTTGCCCGCCTACGCCTTCCAGCGTGAGCGGTTCTGGCCGGACGGCGCGGGATCGCGGGTGAAAGACCTGACGACGGCGGGCCTGACGGCTGCCCGGCACCCGCTGCTGGGCGTCGCCGTGGGGTTGGCCGACTCCGACGAGGCGCTGCTGATCGGGAGGTTGTCACCGAGGTCGCACCCGTGGCTGGCCGATCACCGGGTGGGCGGGCTGGTGGTGTTCCCCGGCACCGGGTTCGTCGAGCTGGCCGTGCGGGCGGGTGACCAGGTCGGCTGTGACGTGCTGGAGGAACTGACCCTGACCGCGCCGCTGGTGCTGGGCGAGGACGACGCCGTCACGGTGCAGGTGCGGGTGGGACCTGCGGACGGGGCCGGCCGCCGGGAGCTGAGCATTCACACCCGGCCGGTGGAGGCCGAAGATCACGATGACTGGGCACGGCACGCCGGCGGTGTGCTGGCGAGCAGTGATCACACCGCTGGGCTGAGCGATGTGGCCGGTACGCGCTTCGATACGACGGTGTTCGATACGACGGTGTTCGATACGACGGTGTTCGATACGACGGTGTGGCCGCCGCGGGGCGCGTCGGTGGTCGAACTGGACGGGTTGTACGACCGGCTGGCCCAGGACGGGCTGGGCTACGGACCGGTGTTCCAGGGCTTGCGGGCGGCGTGGCGGGGTGCGGACGGTGAGGTGTTCGCGGAGGTCGCCTTGCCCGGACAGGTGGCTGACGCGGGGTTGTTCGGGGTGCATCCGGCGTTGCTGGACGCGGCGCTGCACGCGGTGACGTTCGCCGGGCTGGACGATGCCGGGGGCGGCCGGTTGCCGTTCTCCTGGGAAGAGGTGTGTCTGCACGCCGGTGGCGCGTCGGTGCTGCGGGTGCGGCTGGCCAGGACCGGTGGCGACGCGGTCTCGGTGATCGCGGTGGACGGTGCGGGGGAGCCGGTGCTGTCGGCGCGCTCGCTGGCGCTGCGGCCGTTCTCGGCCGATGACCTGCCGGCCGCCGGCGGCCGGGGGCTCGGGCGGGACGCGCTGTTCCGCGTGGAGTGGACGGCGCTGCCGGATCGTGCCGTGGCCGGTGAGGTGCCGGTGGCGGTGCTGGGTTCGGAAGCGGCGGATGTCGTCGCCGCGTGGCGGCCGGGTGGGGATCCGGTTCCGGTTCATGTGGACCTGCCGTCGCTGGTGGAGGCGGGGCCGGTACCCGGGGTGGTGCTGACGCGGGTGGTCGTGGACCCGGCCGGGGAGATGACGGAGTCGGTTCACGAGTCGGCCGCTCGGGTGCTGGGCCTGCTGCAGGCGTGGCTGGCCGATGACCGGTTCGCCGATTCGCGTCTGGTGCTGGTGACCAGGGGCGCGGTGGCGGCGGGTGACGGCGAGGTGGTGGCCGATCTCGCGGCGGCGGCGGTGTGGGGTCTGGTGCGCAGCGCGCAGTCGGAGAATCCCGGCCGGTTCGTGCTGGTGGATATGGATGAGGAACCGGCGTTGCCGGGGGTGTTGGCCTCGGGTGAGCCGCAGGTGGCGGTGCGCGGGGGTGAGATGCGGGTGCCGCGCCTGGCGCGGGTGGCGTCCGGTTCCGGTCCGGGTGAGGACCGTGCCTGGGACCCGGAGGGAACCGTCCTGATCACCGGTGGGACCGGTGGTCTGGGGGCGTTGTTCGCGCGGCATGTGGTGGCCGAGCGGGGGGTGCGGCGTCTGCTGCTGGCCGGTCGCCGGGGTCTGGAGGCTCCGGGCGCGGTGGAGTTGCGGGCGGAGTTGGTCGCGCACGGGGTCGAGGTCGAGGTCGTGGCGTGTGATGTGGCCGATCGCGATCAGGTGGCGGGTCTGCTGGCGCGGGTTCCGGCCGATCATCCGTTGACCGCGATCATCCATACCGCGGGTGTGCTGGATGACGGGACGATTCCGTCGTTGTCGCCGGAGCGGTTGGACGCGGTGTTGCGGCCGAAGGTGGACGCGGCCTGGCATCTGCACGAGCTGACCCAGGACATGGATCTCGCGGCGTTCGTGGTGTTCTCGTCGGTGGCGGGGACGATCGGGGCTTCCGGTCAGGGTAACTACGCGGCGGCGAACGCGTTCCTGGACGCGCTGGCGGAGTTTCGGCGGGCCGAGGGGCTGGCGGGGTTGTCGCTGGCGTGGGGTCCGTGGGCGCAGGAGGCCGGGATGACCGGCGGGCTGGATGAGGCCGATCTGCGGCGGATGGCGCGGGCCGGGATGCCGGCGCTCGCCCCGGAGCAGGGGGTCGCGCTGTTCGACGCGGCCGTCGGCTCGGGTGAGCCGGTCGTGGCCCCGGTCCGGCTCGACCTGGCGGCGCTGCGGGCGCATGGCGAGGTGCCGCATCTGCTGCGCGGGCTTGTGCGGGACCCGCGCAGGTCGGCGGCGTCGATGACCGCGGCCGGTGACGGCACCCTGGTCCGGCGGCTGGCCGGCCTGGAGCGCGCCGATCGTGTCCGGGTCTTGGCGGACCTGGTGCGGGCCGAGGTGGCGCTGGTGCTGGGGCACGCCTCACCGAAGACCGTGGACGTCCGGCGGGAGTTCCGCGAGCTGGGCTTCGACAGCCTCACCGCGGTGGAGTTGCGCAACCGGCTGAACGCGGTGACGGGGTTGCGCCTGCCGGCCACGCTGGTGTTCGACCACCCCACGCCCGCCGTTCTGGCGGAGTTCCTGCTGGACGAGGTGCTGGGCGAGCAGGACGTGGCCGTTCCGGCCACGGTCGCGCCGGTCGCCGACGACCCGATCGCGATCGTCGGGATGAGCTGCCGCTACCCGGGGGGCGTCACCTCACCGGAGGACCTGTGGCGGCTGGTGGCCGAGGGCCGGGACGCGATCACGGGATTTCCGGTCAATCGCGGCTGGGACCTGGACGCGCTCTACCATCCGGACGCCGACCACGCGGGCAGCTCGTACACCAGACAGGGCGGTTTCCTGCACGACGCGGCGGAGTTCGACGCGGACTTCTTCGGGATGAGCCCGCGGGAGGCCCTGGCGACGGACACCCAGCAGCGACTCCTGCTGGAGACCTCGTGGGAAGCCGTCGAGCGGACCGGAATCGATCCGGTCACGCTCCGGGGCAGCCGGACGGGCGTGTTCGCCGGGGTGATGTACACCGACTACAGCGGGATGCTGGGCGCGGGCGAGTTCGAGGGCTACCGGGGCACCGGGACCGCCGCGAGCGTCGTCTCCGGCCGGGTGTCCTACACGCTGGGCCTGGAGGGCCCGGCCGTGACGGTCGACACGGCCTGCTCGTCCTCGCTGGTCGCGGTGCATCTGGCCGCGCAGGCGCTGCTCTCGGGTGAGTGCACGCTCGCGCTGGCCGGGGGGGTGACCGTGATGGCCACCCCCGGACCGTTCGTGGAGTTCTCCCGGCAGCGGGGGCTGTCCGCGGACGGGCGGTGCAAGTCGTTCGCGGACGGCGCGGACGGCGTCAGCTGGGCCGAGGGCGTCGGGGTGCTGGTGCTGGAGCGCCTGTCGGACGCCCGGCGCAACGGTCACCACGTGCTGGCGGTGCTGCGCGGTTCGGCGATCAACCAGGACGGCGCGTCCAACGGGCTGACCGCGCCGAACGGCCCCTCCCAGCGGAGGGTGATCCGCCAGGCCCTGGCCGGAGCGCGGCTGTCCCCGGCCGACGTGGACGTGGTGGAGGGGCACGGGACCGGGACCACCCTGGGTGATCCGATCGAGGCGCAGGCGCTGCTGGCCACCTACGGTCAGGGCCGGCCCGGGGACCGCCCGCTGCTCCTCGGGTCGATCAAGTCGAACATCGGCCACACCCAGGCGGCCGCGGGTGTCGCGGGCGTGATCAAGATGATCATGGGAATGCGGCACGGCATCGTGCCCAGGACGTTGCACGTCGACGCGCCGTCCTCGCACGTGGACTGGACCGCGGGCGCGGTGGAGCTGCTGACCGAGGCGCGAGAGTGGCCGGAGACGGACCACCCGCGCCGGGCCGCGGTGTCGTCGTTCGGCTTCAGCGGCACCAACGCTCATCTCATCATCGAGCAGGACACCGCCGAGCGGGCTCCGTCGGCCGAGGGGGCGGCACCCTCGGCCGTCGAGCCGCCGATGGCGGGCCTGCCGGTGCCGCTGCCGGTCTCGGGCAGGACGGAGCAGGCGGTGCGGGAGCAGGCCGCGCGGCTGCTGTCCCATCTGGAAGGCCGTCCCGAGGTGCCGCTGGCCGACGTGGCGTTCTCGCTGGCGACCACCCGTTCCCCCTTCGAGCACCGGGCCGCCGTGCTGGCCGAGGACCACGCCGGAGCGCTGGCCGGGTTGCGCGCGTTGGCCGGCGGCCGGGCCGCGCCGGGAGTCGCACGCGGCCAGGCCGGGTACGACCAGAAGCCGGCGTTCCTGTTCACCGGCCAGGGTGCTCAGCGAGTGGGCATGGGCCTGGAGACCTACGAGCGGTTCCCGGTGTTCGCCGAGGCCCTTGAAGGCGTGCTCGCGGCGCTGGCCCCCCGGATGGCTCCCTACCTGGACCGTCCGCTGCGGGAGGCACTGTTCTTCGACGCCGAACTGCTCGACCGCACGGCGTACACGCAGCCTGCGCTGTTCGCCCTGGAGGTCGCGCTGTACCGGCTGGTGGAGTCGTGGGGCGTGCGCCCGGCCGCGCTGGCGGGGCACTCGATCGGGGAGCTCGCCGCGGCGCACGTCGCCGGGGTGCTGACGCTGGAGGACGCCTGCGCGCTGGTGGCCGCGCGGGGCCGGTTGATGCAGGCGCTCCCGGCCGGCGGCGCGATGGTGGCGATCCAGGCCGGCGAGGAGGAGATCCGCCAGGCGCTGGCCGGGCGCGAGGGCGAGGTGTCCGTCGCGGCGGTCAACGGCCCGGCGTCGGTGGTGATCGCCGGGGCCGAGGCCGCGGTGCTGGAGGTCGCCGCCGGGTGGGCCGCCAGGGAGCGCAGGACCAAGCGGCTGCGGGTGTCGCACGCGTTCCACTCTCCGCTGATGGAGCCGATGCTCGCGGAGTTCCGGGCGGTCGCCGAGACGGTGTCGTACGCGCCCCCGCGAATCCCGGTGATCTCCAACGTGACCGGCGGGTTCGCCACGGACGAACTGTGCTCACCGGCCTACTGGGTGCGGCACGTGCGGGAGACGGTCCGGTTCCGCGACGGCGTGCGGGAGCTGCACCGGGCGGGCGTGACCGCGTTCCTGGAGATCGGGCCGGACGGCGTGCTGACCGCGATGGCCCAGGACGCCCTTCCCGCGGAGGCGGACGCGCTGCTGCTGCCCGTGCTGCGCGGCGACCGCGACGAGAGCACCGCCCTCATGACCGCGCTGGCCGAGCTGCATGTGAACGGCGTGCGCGTCGACTGGTCGGCCCTGCTCCGCGGGGCCCGCCGGGTGGACCTGCCGACGTACGCGTTCCAGCATGAGTCGTTCTGGCCGGAGCCGCCGCCGGCGGTGAACGAAACGGCCGCCGATCCGGCGGACGCGCGGCTCTGGGACGCGGTCGGGCGTGGCGACGCCGGGGACGTGGCCGCGATCCTCGGCCTGCGCGACGAACACTCCTCCTCACTGGACACCCTGCTTCCGGCCCTGTCGTCGTGGCGGCGGAGCCGGAGCGAGGCGTCGACGCTCGACTCCTGGCGCTACCGGGTGGAGTGGAAGCCCCGACGTACGCCCCCTCTCGCCGTGCTGGAGGGCACCTGGCTGGTGGTGACCGCCGACGGGATCGCGGACGGCGACGTGGTCGCCGCGCTGGACGGTCACGGGGCGCGAGTGGAGCGGCTCGTGCTGGACGGGACGGACACCGACCCTGCGTCGCTCGTGGCCCGGCTCCGGGAGACGGGCGAGATCTCCGGGGTGCTGTCGACGCTCGCGCTGGCGGAGGCGCCAGCCGCGGACGGCGGGGCGGTGTCGAGCGGTCTCGTGCGCACGGTCGCGCTCCTGAGGGCGCTCGGCGACGCGGAGATCGGCGCGCCACTGTGGTGCGTCACCCGGGGCGCCGTGTCCGCGGCTCCCGGCGATCGAGTGACCTGCCCGGTCCAGGCGCAGGTATGGGGTATGGGCCGGGTCGCGGCCCTGGAGCATCCGGAGCGGTGGGGCGGCCTGGTCGACCTGCCCGAGGTCGTCGACGGGCGTGCCGCCCAGGGGCTGGCGAGCGTGCTGGCGGGCCTGGACGGCGAGGACCAGGTGGCGGTGCGGGCGTCGGGCGTGTTCGGCCGGCGGCTGCGGCGTCATCCGGCCGCGCCCGATCCGGCCGGCTCCTCCGGCGGCACCGCGCCGGGGTCCGGCGGGACGGTGCTGATCACCGGTGGGACCGGCGCCCTGGGCGCGGCCACCGCGCGGTGGCTGGTACGCGGCGGCGTCACGCACCTGGTGCTGACCAGCCGGCGCGGCATGGACGCCCCCGGGGCGCCGGAGCTGCGCGACGAACTGCTCGCGCTGGGGGCCGAGGTGAGCGTGGTCGCCTGTGACGTGGCCGATCGCGACGCGCTGGCCGTCGTGCTGGCCGCGATCCCGGCCGAGCACCCGCTCACCGGGGTGGTCCACGCGGCCGGGGTGGGTCAGGCCGCCGCGCCGCTCGGGCAGGCGGATGCCGCCGGACTCGCCGAGGTGATGACGGCGAAGGCGGCCGGCGCCGCCAACCTGGACGACCTGCTCGGAGATCGTGAGCTCGACTTCTTCGTACTGTTCTCCTCGATCGCCGGGGTGTGGGGCAGCGCGGGGCAGGGCGCCTACGCGGCGGCCAACGCCTATCTCGACGCGCTGGCCGAGCACCGGCGTGCGCGGGGTCTCGCCGCGACGTCGGTGGCCTGGGGCGCGTGGGCCGAAGCCGGCATGGCCACGACCGAGGGCATGGCCGACTACCTGCTCAGGCGCGGGCTGGCCGCGCTGCCGCCCGACCTCGCGATCGGCGAGCTGAGCCGGGCCGTCGGCGGCCGGGACGCGGTGGTGACGGTCGCCGACGTCGACTGGGACCGGTTCCATCCGATCTTCACCTCGACCCGGCCCAGCCGGCTGTTCGGCGAGCTCGCGGAGGTCAGGGCACAGCACGAGACCGAGGACGGGGCCGGCGCCTCCGGCGCCCCCGAATTCGTCGCGCGGCTGCGGCACCTGACGGAGAAGGAGCAGCGGCGCGGGCTGCTGGATCTGGTGCGCACCGAGGTGGCGGCCGTGCTGCGGCACGCCTCGGCCGAGGTGGTCTCCGAGCGGCGCGCCTTCCGCGAGCTGGGGTTCGACTCGCTGACCGCGGTGGAGCTGAGAAAACGGCTGGTCGCGGTGACCGGCTTGGCGTTGCCGAGCACACTGGTGTTCGATCACCCGAACCCGGCCGCGCTGGTGGAGTTCCTGCGCTCACAGATCGCGGGCACGGCGGGCACGGCGGACGCCGACGCCGCCGGAGCCCCGGTCGCCGCCCACACCGACGAACCGATCGCGATCATCGGGATGGCCTGCCGGTTCCCCGGCGGCGTCGGCTCTCCGGAACAGCTGTGGGAACTGGTGACCGACGGGGGCGACGCGATCTCCGGATTCCCCGCCGACCGGGGCTGGGACGCGGAAGGGCTCTACGACCCCGACCCCGATCACTCCGGCACGACGTACTCGGTCGAAGGGGGGTTCCTGCACGACGCCGGCGACTTCGACCCCGGGTTCTTCGGGATCTCACCGCGCGAGGCGCTGACCATGGACCCGCAGCAGCGGCTGCTGCTGGAGACCGCGTGGGAGGCCATCGAGCGGGCCGGGATCGATCCCTTCGCGCTGCGCGGCCACCCGACCGGCACGTTCATCGGCTCCAGCTACCAGGAGTACGGCTCGGACGCCGCCGACGCCGAGGGGCACCAGGTCACCGGCACCATCCCGAGCGTGCTGTCCGGCCGGGTGTCGTACGTACTCGGCCTGGAAGGGCCCGCGGTCACGGTCGACACGGCATGCTCGTCGTCGCTGGTGGCGCTGCACCTGGCCTGTCAGTCACTGCGCAACGGCGAGAGCTCGCTCGCCCTGGCGGGCGGCGTGACGGTGATGACCACCCCGGCCGCCTTCGTGGCGTTCAGCCGCCAGCGGGCCCTGGCCGCCGACGGCCGGTGCAAGGCGTTCTCCGACGCGGCCGACGGGATGAGCCTGGCAGAAGGGGTCGGCCTGCTCCTGGTGGAGCGGCTGTCCGACGCGCGGCGCAACGGCCACCCGATCCTGGCGGTGGTGCGCGGTTCGGCGGTGAACCAGGACGGCGCGTCCAACGGGCTGACCGCGCCCAACGGTCCCTCCCAGCAGCGGGTGATCCGGAAGGCCCTGGCAGGCGCGCGGCTGTCCCCGGCCGAGGTCGACGCGATCGACGCGCACGGCACGGGTACGGGCCTGGGCGACCCCATCGAGGTCCAAGCGCTCCTCGCCACGTACGGGCAGGACAGGGAGCGCCCGCTCCTGCTCGGGTCGGTCAAGTCGAACATCGGCCACACCCAGTCCGCGGCGGGCGTGGCCAGCGTGATCAAGATGGTCATGGCGATGCGGAACGGGGTGCTGCCCAAGACGTTGCACGTGGGCACGCCCTCGACCCACGTGGACTGGACGGCGGGCGCGGTCGAGCCGCTGACCGAGGCCACGCCGTGGCCGGAGACCGGACGGCCGCGCCGGGCCGCCGTGTCCTCCTTCGGGATCAGCGGCACGAACGCCCACGCGATCCTCGAACAGGCGCCGGACGCGCAGGAGCCGGTCGGCGAGGTCGCGCTCGCCGGTCCCGACGGCCGTGAGGATTCCGCGGCCGCGGCTCCCGGCCGCTTTCCCGTTCCTGCGCTCGGCGCGGTGCCGTGGGTGGTGTCTGGCAGGACGGCGGAGGCGTTGCGCGCGCAGGCGCGACGGCTCGCCTCGCACGTCGCCGACCACGATGCCGACCACGTCGCCGACCACGGTGCCGGCCGCGATGAGCTCGATCCGGCCGCGGTGGGCTTCTCGCTGGTGACGTCGAGGTCGGCGTTCGAGCACCGCGCGGTCGTAGTGGGCGGTGACCGCGAGTCGCTCTCCGCCGCGATGGGCGCGGTGGCCGCGGGCGAGCCCGCGCCGGGTGTGATCCAGGGCGTGGCGGACGCCGAGGGCAAGACGGTCTTCGTGTTCCCCGGCCAGGGCGCGCAGTGGGCCGGTATGGGCGCCCGGTTGCTTGAGCAGTCCCCGGTGTTCGCCGAACGTGTCGCCGAGTGCGCCCTCGCCCTGAGCCGGTATGTCGACTGGTCGCTGATCGACGTGCTGCGCCAGGTGGAGGGAGCGCCGTCGCTGGACCGGGTGGATGTCGTGCAGCCGGTGTCGTTCGCGGTGATGGTCTCGCTCGCGGCGATGTGGCGCGCTCACGGGGTGGAGCCCGACGCGGTGATCGGGCACTCCCAGGGGGAGATCGCCGCCGCCTGCGTGGCGGGCGCGCTGTCCCTGGACGACGCCGCGAGGGTGGTGGCGGTGCGCAGCCAGGCCATCGGACGGCGGCTGGCCGGCGCCGGAGGGATGATGTCGGTCTCGCTTCCGCTGCCCGACGTCGAGGAGAGACTGCGCTCTTGGGACGAGCGGATCTCGGTCGCGGCGGTCAACGGGCCGCGTTCGGTCGTGGTGTGCGGCGAGCCCGGCGCGCTCGACGAGCTGTCGGAGCGGTTGACCGAGGAGGGGGTGCGCTCCAGGCGGGTCGCGGTCGACTACGCCTCGCACTCGGCCCACGTCGAACGCCTCCAGGAGGAGCTGCCGCGAGCCCTGTCGGAGATCCGGCCGGAGCGGGCCGAGGTTCCCTTCCTGTCCACGGTGACCGGGGAGTGGCTGGACGGCACGGAGCTGGACGCGGACTACTGGTACCGCAACCTGCGGCGGGCCGTCCGGTTCGAACCCGCTGTGCGATGCCTGCTGGCCGCCGGGCACCGGGCGTTCATCGAGGTCAGCCCGCACCCGGTGCTGACGGGCGCGATCCAGGAGACGGCCGAGGAGACGGGCGGGACCTCGGCGGTGGTCACCGGGACCCTGCGCCGCGACCAGGGCGGCACGGAACGCTTCCTCACCTCCCTGGCGGAGGTGTTCGTGCGCGGCGTGCCGGTCGACTGGAGAACGGTCTTCGACGGCACGGGCGCCCGCCGGGTGGAACTACCGACGTACGCCTTCCAGCGGGAACGGTTCTGGATACGGCGCGCCGAGGCGCCGACGGCCGGCGCGGCGGACCCGGCGGACGAGCGGTTCTGGGCGGCGGTGGAGCGGGAGGACCTCGACTCGCTGGCCTCGGGACTGGACGTGGGCACGGGGACACTGGCCGCGGTGGTACCCGCGCTGTCCTCTTGGCGCCGCCGGCAGCGGGCCCGGTCCACGGTGGACTCCTGGCGCTACCGCGTCGCCTGGCGGCCGGTGATCGGCCCCGCCTCCACCTCCCTGTCGGGCACGTGGCTGCTCGTCACCCCGGAGGGCCTGGAGGGCGACGACGTCGCGGACGCGCTCACCGCGCACGGCGCGCGGGTCCGCAGGGTCGCGCTCGACGAGTCGTGCACCGACCGCGCCCTGCTGGCGCGCGTGCTGACCGGTCCGCCGTCCGGAGCTCCGGACGGTGACGGTGCGCTTGGCGACGCCGGGGGACCGGACGCCTCGCCCGGCGAGGAAGAGCACATCTCCGGCGTCGTGTCCCTGCTCGCCCTCGCCGAGCAGCCCGCCGACCGCTACCCGGAGCTGGCCGTCGGTCTGGCACTCACCGTCGCGCTCGTGCAGGCCCTGGGCGACGCGGAGATCGACGCGCCCCTGTGGTGCCTCACCACGGGCGCGGTCTCCACCGGCCGGTCTGACCAGGTGACCAACCCCGTCCAGGCTCAGGTCCACGGCGTGGGCTGGACGGCCGCGCTGGAGCACCCGCGACGATGGGGCGGCCTGGTCGACCTGCCGGGGACGCTCGACCAGCGCGCGGCGCGGCGGCTGGCGGGCGTCCTCGCGGGCGGCGGCGGCGAGGACCAGCTCGCGATCCGGCCCTCCGGCCTGTTCGCCAGACGGGTGGTGCCGGCGCCGGTATCGGCGGCGGATCGAGAGCCGGCACGCGGCTGGGCGCTGCGCGGGACCACCCTGGTGACCGGCGGCACCGGAACGCTCGCCCCGCACCTGGCCCGCCGGCTCGCGGCCGAGGGGGCCGAGCACGTGGTGCTGACCAGCCGCCGTGGCATGGACGCCCCCGGCGCGGCCGAACTGCTGGCCGAGCTGGCCGAACTCGGCACGACCGCCACGACGGTGGCGTGCGACGTGTCCGACCGCGACTCCGTCGCCGGTCTGCTCGCGCGGCTGCGGGCGGAGGGCCACGTCGTCCGTACGGTGGTGCACACCGCCGCCTCCATCGAGCTGCACACCCTGCAGGACACCACCATGGAGGCGTTCGCCGAGGTGGTACGGGCCAAGGTCGTCGGCGCCCGGCACCTGGACGAGCTGCTGGACGCGGACGAGCTCGACGCCTTCGTGCTGTTCTCCTCGACGGCGGGGATGTGGGGCAGCGGGCGGCACGCGGCCTACGTGGCGGGCAACGCCTTCCTCGGCGCGCTGGCGGAGAACCGGCGTGCCCGGGGGTTGCCGGCCACGTCGATCTCCTGGGGCATCTGGTCGGACGACCGCGATCTCGGCCGGGTCGATCCCGAGCAGATCCGGCGCAGCGGGCTCGTGTTCATGGAGCCGGACCTGGCGCTCGAAGGGTTCCGGCAGGCGCTGGCCGGCGAGGAGACCGTGCTGGCCATCGCCGACATCGACTGGGAGCGGTACCTCCCGGTCTTCACCTCGGCGCGGCCGAGCCGGCTGTTCAGCGAGGTGCCCGCGGTACGGCGGCTGGCCGAAACCGCCGGGCGGCCGGCCGTCGCCGCGAGCGACGGGGAATTCGTCACCCGGCTGCGCGGGCTGCCGGCGTCCGAGCGGGACCGCCGGCTGCTGGAGCTGGTGCGCACCCAGGCGGCGACCGTGCTGGGCCACGCCTCGGCCGACGCCGTCGCCGAGCGGCAGGCGTTCCGCGACATGGGCTTCGACTCGGTGACCGCGGTCGATCTGCGCAACCGGCTGGCCGGCGCGACGGGCCTGGCACTGCCCAGCACGCTGGTGTTCGACCACCCGAACCTGGAGGCGCTGGCGGAGTTCCTGCGCGCCGAGATCGCCGGAACGCAGGCCGGGCCGGCGGCCGTGGCAGGCCCGGCGCGGGCCGCCTCGGACGAGCCGATCGCGATCATCGGGATGGCCTGCCGCTACCCGGGCGGGGTCCGCTCACCGGAGCGGCTGTGGCAGGTCGTGGTCGACGGGGTCGACGCGATCTCCGGATTCCCCGCCGACCGGGGCTGGGACGCGGAGGGGCTCTACGACCCCGACCCGGGCCGGTCCGGCAAGACGTACTCCACGTGGGGCGGCTTCCTCCACGACGCGGCGGAGTTCGACGCCGACTTCTTCGGGATCTCGCCCCGGGAGGCGCTGGCGATGGATCCGCAGCAGCGGCTGTTGCTGGAGACGGCCTGGGAGGCCGTTGAGCGGGCCGGGATCGCCCCCTCGTCGCTGCGCGGCAGCCTGACCGGCACCTTCATCGGGTCCAGCTATCAGGACTACGGCCTGGCGATGGCCGGGGGGAGAGAGGGCCTGGAAGGCCATCTGATCACCGGCACCATCTCAAGCGTGCTGTCCGGCCGGGTGTCGTACCTGTTCGGGCTGGAGGGCCCGGCCGTCACGCTGGACACGGCGTGCTCGTCGTCACTGGTGGCGCTGCACCTGGCCTGTCAGTCGCTGCGCGACGGTGAGAGCTCGCTGGCGCTGGCCGGTGGGGTGACCGTGATGTCCACCCCCGATGCCTTCATCGGGTTCAGTCGGCAGCGGGCGATGGCCCCCGACGGTCGGTGCAAGGCGTACTCCGACTCGGCGGACGGGATGAGCCTGGCCGAGGGGGTCGGGCTGCTGCTGGTGGAGCGGCTGTCCGACGCCGAGCGCAACGGGCACCCGATCCTCGCGGTCATCCGCGGGTCGGCGATCAACCAGGACGGCGCGTCCAATGGGCTGACCGCGCCGAACGGCCCGTCGCAGCAGCGGGTGATCAGGCAGGCGCTGGCCAACGCCGGGCTCTCAGCGGTGGACGTCGACGCCGTGGAGGGCCACGGGACCGGTACGGCGCTGGGCGACCCGATCGAGGTACAGGCGCTGCTCGCGACCTACGGACAGGACCGGGACCCGGACCGCCCGCTGCTGCTGGGGTCGGTCAAGTCCAACATCGGGCACTCCCAGATGGCCTCCGGCGTCGCCGGCGTGATCAAGATGGTCATGGCGATGCGGCACGGCCTGCTGCCCAGGACCCTGTACGCGGACACCCCGTCGTCGCACGTGGACTGGACCGCGGGCGCCATCGAACTGCTCAGCGAGCCGAGGGAATGGGTACGCGCCGGGCATCCGCGCCGGGCCGCGGTGTCGTCGTTCGGGCTCAGCGGCACCAACGCCCACATGGTGCTGGAGGAGGCGCCGCCCGCCGCCGCACGTGCGGGGACGGCCGAGCCCGTCGTCGTTCCCGTGCTGGTGTCGGGCAAGAACGA
Source organism: Streptosporangium sp. NPDC049248 (assembly GCF_040678965.1). NCBI lineage: Bacteria > Bacillati > Actinomycetota > Actinomycetes > Streptosporangiales > Streptosporangiaceae > Streptosporangium > Streptosporangium sp. NPDC049248. The sequence goes on along the minus strand of NZ_JBFAQY010000041.1, from coordinate 18,024 downwards.
GCAGGCCCTGCGCCACCAGGCGGGGCGGCTGCTGTCCCTGCTGGAGGAGTCGCCCGGTCTCCACCCCACAGACGTCGCCTTCTCCCTGGCGACCTCGCGGTCGCACCTCGACCAGCGCGCGGCGCTGGTCGGGCGGGAGCGCCAGGAGATCGTCGACGGGTTGCGGGCGCTGGCCGAAGAGCCGCCGGACGGCGCCGCCGTTCCGGGGGGCGTCGCGCGCGGCACCGCCGTCCGCGGCTCGCTGGCCTTCATGTTCACCGGCCAGGGCGGCCAGCGCGCGGAAATGGGCCGCGAGCTGTACGGTCGCTTCCCGGCGTTCGCGGACGCGCTCGACGAGGTGCTGTCCCACCTGGACACGGACCTGGACCGCCCGCTGCGCGAGGTGCTGTTCGCCCCCGCGGGTACGGCGGAGGCCGCCCTGCTGGATGAGACCGGCTACACCCAGCCGGCGTTGTTCGCCTTCGAGGTGGCCCTGTTCCGGCTGCTCGAATCGTGGGGCATCAGGCCCGACCACCTCACGGGCCACTCGGTCGGGGAGATCGCCGCGGCGCACGTCGCCGGTGTGCTGTCGCTGCCGGACGCGTGCACCCTGGTGGCGGCCCGCGCCCGCCTGATGCAGGCGCTGCCCGCCGGTGGGGCGATGGCCGCCCTTGAGGCCCGCGAGGAGGAGGTGCTCCCGCTGCTGGCCGGGCGCGAGGACCAGGTGTCGATCGCGGCGGTCAACGGCCCGGCTTCGCTGGTCGTCGCCGGCGAGGAGGACGCCGTCCTGGAGATCGCGGCGCGGCTCGCCGCCGGGGGGCGCAGGACCAGGCGGCTCCAGGTCTCCCACGCGTTCCACTCACCGCGGATGGACGCCGTGCTCGACGACTTCGGCCGGGTCGCGCGCGGTCTGTCGTACGCGCCTCCGGAGATCCCGGTCATGTCGAACGTGACCGGCGAGCCGGCGACCGCGGAGCAGCTCTGCTCGCCTGACTACTGGGTGGAGCACATCCGGCGACCGGTTCGCTTCGGCGACGGCGTGCGCCGGCTGGCGGAGCAGGGCGTCGTCACGTTCCTCGAACTCGGCCCCGACGCCGTGCTCACGGCCATCGCCGCCGACTGTCTCGCCGACCACCCAGGCGCCCAGACGGTCCCCGTGGCGCGCCGGGACCGAGACGAGGAGCAGGCCCTCACCGCCGCGGTGGCCCGGCTGCATCTCCGGGGCGTCGCCGTGGACTGGAGAGGGTTCTTCGCCGGCACCGGCGCCGAGACGGTCGACCTGCCGACCTACACCTTCCAGCGCCGGAGGTTCTGGCCGGACGCCGGGGCGGCCGCCGTACCCGCATCCTCCGGTGCGGCGGACACGGACTTCTGGGACGCGGTGGAACGCGGTGATGTGGCGGCGCTGTCAGCGGGGCTGGCGGTCGGCGGCGACACGCTGGAGGCGCTGCTCCCGGCGCTGTCCTCGTGGCGCCGCGACCGGCGGGAGCGCTCCGCCGTGGACGGCTGGCGGTACCGATCCGTCTGGAAGCCGCTGCCCTGGTCGCCACTCACCGCGCTCTCCCCGGAGCTCTCTCCGGACGTACGAGCCCGGTTGCTCGTGGTGATCCCGGCGGGGCACGCGGGTGAGGAGTGGACGACCTCGCTCGCGGGCGCGCTGGGCGCGGAGGCCGACCGGATCGAGGTCGGCGAACCCGACCGGGCGGCGCTGGCCGTGCGGATACGGGAGTTGTGCTCCGCCGGACCTCGGCCCATCGGGATCGTGTCGCTGCTGGCGCTGGACGAGCGGGACGTCGCCGGCTGTCCGGGGGTTCCCGCCGGTCTGGCGCTGACGGTCGCACTGGCGCAGGCCCTCGGCGACGCCGGGGCCGAGACACCCCTGTGGTGCGTGACCCGCGGCGCGGTGTCGGTGGGGCGCTCGGAACAGGTGTCCCGGCCGGTGCAGGCCGCCGTGTGGGGTCTGGGCCGGTCCGTGGCGCTGGAGCAGCCGCATCTGTGGGGTGGGCTGGTCGACCTGCCGGAGAACCTCGACTCCATCACGATCTCCCGCCTGATCGACGTGCTGTCCGGCATCCAGGACTCCGGCCTCAAGGATGAGGACCAGCTCGCGGTACGCCCTCCGGGGGTCTTCGGCCGCCGCCTGGCGCACGCTCCGATCGGCGAGAATCCCGTCGCGCGGGAGCTCGCCCCGCCGGGCACCGCCCCGACCGGCGCAGGCACCGAGTCCTTCGGCGGAGGCACCGTACTGATCACGGGAGGCACCGGTGCGCTCGGGGCGCGGGTCGCCCGCTGGGTGGCCGGTGCGGGTGCCGCGCACCTCCTGCTGGCCGGCCGCCGCGGGCCGGACGCCCCGGGCGCGGCCGAGCTGCGGGACGAACTGGCCGGCCTCGGCGCCCAGGTCAGCGTCGTGGCCTGCGACGTCGCCGATCGCGACGCCGTGGCCGCCGTGCTGGCCGGAATCCCGGAGGAGCAGCCGCTGACCGCGGTCTTCCACGCGGCGGGCGTGGTCGACGACGGGGTGCTCGACGGATTGACGCCGGAACGCCTCTCTGCGGTCCTGCGGTCGAAGGCGGTCGCCGCGCTCAACCTGCACGAGCTGACCGAGCACATGGACCTGTCGGCGTTCGTGCTGTTCTCCTCCACGTCCGCCACCTTCGGCTCGCCGGGGCAGGCCAACTACGCGGCCGCGAACGCCGTGCTCGACGCGCTGGCGGAGCACCGGCGCGCGCGGGGGCTCGCGGCGACATCCATCGCCTGGGGTCCGTGGGCCGGGTCGGGCATGGCGGTGGACGCCGCCGGCGTGGAGAACCGGATGCGCCGGGCCGGTCTGGAGATGATGCCCCCGGACCTGGCGATCCTCGCGCTGCGGCAGGCGATCGAGCACGACGACACGACGCTGACCGTCGCCGACGTCGACTGGTCCCGATTCGTCGGCGCCTTCGCCGCGATCCGGCGCAACCCGCTGGTGAGCGACCTGCCCGAGGTCGCCGCGGCGACGGGGGCCGGGGCCACGGGCGATGGAGGGGACGAGGCCGCCACGGCCGAGCCGCCGTTCCGGCGACGGCTGGCCGATCTGCCCGCCACCGAGCAGGGCCGGGCCGTCCTGGACCTGCTGCGCGGCCGGGTGGCCGCCGTGCTCGGCCATGCCGACGCCGACGGCATCGCACCGGACCGCCCGTTCAAGGAGCTGGGCTTCGATTCGCTGACCACCGTCGAGCTGCGCAACGCGCTGGTCGCGACGACGGGGCTGACCCTGCCGGCGACGCTGGTGTTCGACTATCCCACCCCGAGCGCGCTGGCGGACTTCCTGCTGGCCGAACTGCTCGGCTCGATGCCGCACGAGGAGGCACGGCCCGGGTCGCGGGCCGTGACGGCACACGCCGCCGATGACGATCCCATCGTGATCGTCGGCATGAGCTGCCGGTTCCCCGGCGGGGTGAGCTCCCCCGAGGATCTGTGGCGGCTGCTGGTGGACGGGGGAGAGGGCGTCTCCTCCTTCCCCGACGATCGGGGATGGGACCTGGACGCGCTCGCCGGAGGGATGTCGGCCACGAGCGTCGGCGGCTTCCTGCGGGACGCCACCGAGTTCGACGCCGAGTTCTTCGGCATCTCGCCGCGTGAGGCGCTGGCGATGGACCCGCAGCAGCGCCTGGTGCTGGAGGCGTCCTGGGAGGCGCTGGAGCGGGCCGGCATCGATCCCCTCGACCTCCGGGGCAGCGACGGCGGCGTCTTCGTGGGCACCAACGGCCAGGACTACGTCGGCCTGCTCAAGGGTTCCGGCGCGGACGTGCAGGGGCACGTGGCCACCGGCACCACGGCGAGCGTCATGTCGGGGCGGCTGTCCTACACGCTGGGGCTGGAGGGTCCCGCGATCACCGTCGACACCGCGTGCTCGTCCTCCCTGGTCGCCCTGCACTGGGCCGCGCAGGCCCTGCGGGCCGGCGAGTGCTCGCTGGCGCTGGTGGGCGGCGTCTCGGTGATGTCGAGCCCGGACTCGTTCGTCGAGTTCAGCGCCCAGGGCGGCCTGGCCCCCGACGGGCGGTGCAAGGCGTTCTCCGACGCGGCCGACGGCACCGGCTGGTCGGAAGGCGTCGGCGTGCTCGTGCTGAAACGCCTGTCGGACGCGCGGCGAGACGGTCATCCGGTCCTCGCCGTCGTGCGCGGGTCGGCGGTGAACCAGGACGGCGCGTCGAACGGGCTGACCGCGCCGAACGGCCCGTCGCAGCAGCGGGTGATCCGGCAGGCACTGGCCGCGGCGGGGCTGTCCCCGGCCGAGGTCGACGCGGCCGAGGCGCACGGCACCGGCACGGCGCTGGGCGACCCGATCGAGGCGCAGGCCCTGCTGGCGACGTACGGCCAGGAGCGGGATCACCCGCTCCTGCTGGGATCGATCAAGTCCAATCTCGGCCATACGCAGGCGGCGGCGGGTGTCGCCGGTGTGATCAAGATGGTGCTGGCCATGCGGCACGGCATGCTGCCCAAGACGTTGCACGTCGAGGTACCGGCGTCGCACGTGGACTGGTCGTCCGGGGCCGTCGAGCTGCTGACCGAGCCCCGGCGGTGGACGGGGAAGGGACGACCGCTGCGGGCCGGCGTCTCCGCCTTCGGGATCAGCGGCACCAACGCCCACGTGATCCTGGAGCAGGCGCCCCTGGACGAGCGGCCCCCCGGCGAGCAAGGCGAGCGGAGGGTTCCCGCGGTCGTGCCGTGGGTCGTCTCCGGCCGGACCCGGGAGGCGCTGCGGGCCCAGCTCGACCAGGTACCGGCCGCCGACCGCGGCCTCGATCCGGTGGACGTCGGCTACTCGCTGGCGAGCCGGTCGATGTTCCGGCACCGCGCGGTGCTGCTGGCCACCGCCGACGGCGTGTCGGAGGTCGCGCGTGGCGAGGCCGCCACCGTCGCGGGCAGGTCGGCGATGCTGTTCGCCGGACAGGGCTCCCAGCGCCCCGGCATGGGCCGGGAGCTGTACGCCAGGTTCCCGGTGTTCGCGCAGGCACTGGACGCGGTGCTCGCGCAGTTCGACGTCGAGCTGGACCAGCCGCTGCGGACCATCCTGTTCGCCGAGGCGGGGTCGCCCGAGGCCGAGCGGCTTGACCAGACCCGGTGGACGCAGCCCGCGCTGTTCGCGGTCGAGGTGGCCCTGTTCCGCCTGGCGGAGTCGTGGGGACTGCGCCCGGACCTGGTGGCCGGGCACTCGATCGGCGAGATCGCCGCGGCGCACGTCGCCGGTGTGCTGACGCTGGCGGACGCGTGCACCCTGGTCGCCGCCAGGGGGCGGCTGATGCAGGCGCTACCGGCCGAGGGCGCGATGGTCTCGGTGCAGGCCACCGAGGAGGAGGTTCTCCCGCTGCTCGCCGGGCGCGAGCACGAGGTGTCGATCGCCGCGGTCAACGGACCGTCGGCGGTGGTGGTCGCCGGGGTGGAGGGGCCGGTCACCGAGATCGCCGCCCACCTCGCGGCCGAGGGTCGCAAGACCACCCGGCTGGCCGTCAGCCACGCGTTCCACTCGCCGTTGATGGACCCCATGCTGGAGGAGTTCCGCCGGTCCGTACGAGGGCTCGGGTTCTCCCCGCCGGCCATCCCGCTCGTCTCCGGCCTGACCGGCGAGCCGATCGCCGTCGAGCGGCTCTGCTCACCCGGCTACTGGGTCGACCACGCCCGGCAGGCGGTCCGCTTCGCCGACTGCGTGCGCACCCTGCGCGGTTCCGGCGTGAGCACGTTCGTCGAGCTCGGCCCGGACGGCGTGCTGTCCGCGCTGACCCAGCACTGCCTGGCGGCCGACGGCACCGAGGCGGGCACCCTGGTCGTGCCGATGCTGCGTAAGGACCGCGGCGAGGAGGCGTCGGCCGTGGACGCGCTGGCCCGGCTGCACGTCCACGGGCTGCCGGTGGACTGGCGGTCCCTGTTCGCCGGATGCGGCGCGCGCCGCGTCGACCTGCCCACCTACGCCTTCCAGCGCCGGAGGTACTGGCCCGAGGCCGTCGCCCCGGCGGTCGGCTCAGCGGGCGGTTCGATCGGGGACCCGGTGGACGCCGAGTTCTGGGCCGCGATCGAGCGTGCGGACCTGACGTCCGTGGCGGCCACGCTGGATCTGGAGGCGGACTCGCTGTCGACGGTGCTGCCCGCGCTGTCGTCCTGGCGCCGCTCGCGCCGCGAGCGCACCCTCGTGGACTCCTGGAGCTACCGGGTGGCGTGGAAGCCCCTGGCCGCCGTGCCGTCCACCCCGCCGTCCGGGAGATGGCTGGTGGCCGTCCCGGCCGGTGGGGCCGAGGCGGAGTGGGCGGAGGTGCTCGATGCCGTGGGCGCCGCCCTGGCCGGCCCCGATGCCCTGACGCGTCTCGACGTCACGCACACCGACCACGCGTGGCTGGCCGCACAGCTCGCCGAACAGCTCGGCGGCCCGGAGGCCGACGGCCGGGCGCCGACGGGGGTGATCTCCCTGCTGGCGTTCGCCGGGACGGGCGGTGACGGTCTGCCCGAGGTGGCGTCGACGGCCGCGCTGGTGCGGGCGCTGGGCGACGCGGGTGTCGACGCGCCGCTGTGGTGCGTCACCCGAGGCGCGGTGTCCGTGGGCAGATCCGACGCACCACCGAACCCGGGTCAGGCCGCGATCTGGGGCCTCGGCCGGGTGGCGGCGCTGGAGCACCCCCGGCGCTGGGGCGGCATGATCGACCTGCCCGGGCTGCTCGACCGGCGGGCCGTCGCCCGGTTCGCCGGCGTGCTGGCCGGCGGCCCGGACGGCGAGGGCGAGGTCGCCGTACGCGCCTCCGGGGTGTTCGGCCGTCGGCTCGTCCCGGCCCCGGCCGGGGACGCCGACCGGTCGTGGCGACCTCGTGGCACGGTACTGGTCGCCGGGGACACCGGAGTCTCCGGCGAGCGCATCGCCCGCCGGCTGGCCGACGCGGGGGCGGACCGGGTCGTGCTGGCCGGGTGCTTCGCCGCGCCGGAGCCCGCCGAGGTGGATCCCCGGGTGACGAACAGGCACTGCGACCTGGCGGATCGGGAGGCCGTGGCCGCCCTGCTGGCGGAGTTCCCGCCGGACGCGGTCATCTACGCCGAGGAACCGGCCGAGGCCGCCCCGCTGGCAGAGACCGAGCCGGCGGACCTGGCCGAGACCGCCGCGGCCTACGCCGCCGGGGCGATCCACCTGGACTCCCTGCTGGAAGAGCGGGAGCTGGATGCGTTCGTCGTGTTCTGTTCGCTTTCCGGTGTCTGGGGCGTCGCCGGCCGAGGTGCCGCCGCCGCCGCGGAGGCGGTCCGGGACGCACTGATCGAAGCGCGCCGCGCCCGAGGCGCGGTGGGGACCGCCGTCTCCTGGTCGGCATGGGCGGACAGCGGCCTGGCCGCGGACAGGGGGATGGACCTGCACCTGCGGGCGAACGGGCTGCCCGCGCTGGCGCCGGAGCTCGCGCTCGGCGCGCTGGGCCGGATCGTCGCGAACGGTGAGAGTGCGGTGACGGTCGCCGACGTGGCGTGGGACCGGTTCGCCCCGGCCTTCCTCGCGGTGCGGCCGACCTCGCTGCTGGACGAGCTGCCCCAGGCCCGGCGGGCGATCGAGGCGGTGGACGGCGCCCACGACGGCGAGCCCACCGCGGCGGCCGCGCTCCGGGACCGTCTTCGCGGGCTGCCGGCGGCCGAGCGTCCGGGCCTCGTCCTCGAACTGGTGGTGGCCAGGGCAGCCTCGGTCCTCGGGCACGCGGACGGCACCTCGATCGAGGCCGACCGGGCCTTCCGGGACTTCGGGTTCGACTCCCTCACCGCGGTCGACCTGCGTAACCAGCTCAACGCCGCGACCGGGCTGACCCTGCCGGCCACGCTCGTCTTCGACCACCCGACACCGGTGGAACTCGCCGAACACCTGGCGGCCCGGGTGCTCGGCGAGGAGAGCCTCGGCGAGGAGAGCCGGGCGCCCGTATCGGCCGCGCTCTCGGACGACCCGGTCGTCATCGTCGGCATGAGCTGCCGGTATCCGGGCGGCGTCCGCTCGCCGGAGGACCTGTGGCGGCTGGTCACCGGTGAGGTGGACGCGGTCGGCGTGTTCCCCGCCGACCGGGGCTGGGACCTGGAGGTGCTGTCCGGTGGGGACGCCGACGGGCGTGGCCGCAGCACGGCGGCCGGAGGCGGTTTCCTCTACGACGTCGCCGACTTCGACCCGGGTTTCTTCGGCATCTCGCCCCGTGAGGCGATGGTGATGGACCCGCAGCAGCGACTGGTGCTCGAAGCCGCCTGGGAGGCGTTCGAACGGGCGGGCATCGACCCCGCCGGCCTGCGGGGCGGCGATGTGGGCGTCTACGTCGGCGCCACCGGTGGTGACTACCGGCCGCCTCGCGATCATCACGGCCACGCGCAGACGGCCCAGGCGGCCAGCGTGATCTCCGGCCGGCTGTCCTACACCTTCGGCCTGACCGGGCCCGCGGTGACCGCGGACACCGCCTGCTCCTCGTCCCTGGTGGCGTTGCACCTGGCCGCGCAGGCGCTGCGGTCCGGGGAGTGCTCGCTGGCTCTCGCCGGTGGTGTCACCGTGATGTCCACCCCGGTGGGCTTCGTCGAGTTCGGCGAGATGGGGGCGCTGTCCCCGGACGGCCGGTGCAAGGCGTTCTCCGACGCCGCCGACGGCACGGGCTGGGCGGAGGGCGTCGGCATGCTCGTCGTCGAACGGCTGTCGGACGCCCGGCGCAACGGCCATCACGTGCTGGCGGTCCTGCGCGGTTCGGCCGTCAACCAGGACGGCGCGTCCAACGGGTTCACCGCGCCGAGCGGCCCGTCCCAGCAGAAGGTGATCAACCGCGCCCTGGTCGCTGCCGGGCTGACCTCGTCCGACGTGGACGTGGTGGAGGCGCACGGCACGGGCACCAGGCTGGGCGACCCGATCGAGGCCCAGGCCCTGCTGGAGACCTACGGTCAGCATCGGGAGCGACCGGTGCTGCTCGGGTCGATCAAGTCCAACATCGGGCACACCCAGGCGGCGGCCGGAGTCGCCGGACTGATCAAGATGGTCATGGCGATGCGGCACGGGGTGGCGCCGAGGACGTTGCACCTGGACGCGCCGTCGTCGCATGTGGACTGGTCGGCGGGCGCGGTGGAACTGCTGACCGAGTCCAGGCCGTGGCCTGACGCCGGACGCCCGCGCCGGGCCGGGATCTCGTCCTTCGGAGCCACCGGCACGAACTCACACGTGATCATCGAGGAGGCGCCGCCCGCCGACCACACCGAGCCGTCACAGGTCGCCACCGGGCTCCACGGGACCCTTCTGCCGGTGCCGCTGTCGGCCAAGAGCCCGGCCGCGGTGCGGGCACAGGCGCTACGCCTGCTCGACCACCTCGCCGAGCACCCCGAACTCGACCTGGCCGATCTCGCCTACTCCCTGGCCACCACCCGGTCGAGCTTCCGGCAGCGGCTCGTCGTCCTGGCCGGCAGCCGCGCGGAGCTGGTGGACGGCCTGACCGCGGCGGCGGACGGAAACCCGGCTCCCCACGTGCTCGACGGCCGGATCGGGCGAGCGGGCAAGACGGCGTTCCTGTTCACCGGCCAGGGCAGCCAGCGGGCGGAGATGGGCCGCGAGCTCTACGACCGGTTCCCGGTCTTCGCCGATGCGCTCGACGCCGTGCTGGCGCACCTGGACACCAGGCTGGACCGCCCGCTGAGGAAGATCCTGTTCGCCCCGGCGGGCACCCCCGAGGCCGAGTTGCTCGACGGGACCGGGTGGACCCAGCCGGCGCTGTTCGCGGTCGAGGTCGCCCTGTTCCGCCTGCTGGAGTCCTGGGATCTCACCCCTGACCTGCTGATCGGACACTCGGTCGGCGAGCTGGCCGCGGCGCACGTCGCGGGCGTGCTGTCACTGGAGGACGCCTGCGCGCTGGTGGCGGCCAGAGGCGCGCTCATGCAGCGGCTTCCGGCCGGCGGCGCGATGGTCGCCGTCCAGGCCGGCGAGGAGGAGGTGCTGCGGGCGCTGGCCGGGCACGAGCACCAGGTCTCCGTCGCCGCGGTCAACGGCCCAAAGGCCGTGGTGATAGCCGGGCTGGAGCGGGCGGTGCTCGACGTGGCGGGCGCGCTGGCGGAGAGCGGGCGCCGGACGAGGCGGCTGCGGGTCTCGCACGCGTTCCACTCGCCGCTGATGGAGCCGATGCTGGCGGACTTCCGGGCGGTCGCCGAAGGCGTCTCCTACTCCGCGCCGCGAATTCCGGTGATCTCGAACGTGACCGGCGACGTCGTCACGTCCGAGCTGTGCTCTCCGGACCACTGGGTGGCGCACGTACGGAGCGCCGTACGGTTCGCCGACGGGATCCGGGCGGCGCACGAGGCGGGGGTGACCCGTTACGTCGAGATCGGCCCGGACGGGACCCTGACCGCGATGGCCCGTGACACCATCCCCGCGGAGGCCGAGGTGGAGCTGGTCCCCCTGCTGCGCAGGGACCGCGACGAGCACCGGGCCCTCGTCACCGCGCTCGCCCGGCTGCACGTGCACGGGATGAGTCCCGACTGGACCTCGATCTTCGCCGGTACCGGCGCCCGGCCGGTGGACCTGCCGACGTACGCGTTCCAGCACGAACGATTCTGGCCCGAGACGGGGCAGGCGGCCGTGACCGGTGCCCCGGACCCGGTGGACGCGGAATTCTGGGCCGCCGTCGAGGAAGAGGGCACCGAGGCGCTGGCCTCGCGGCTCGACGTGGACGGCGACGCGCTGGCCAAGGTGTTGCCGGCGCTGTCGTCATGGCGCCGGGAGCGGCGCCGCAGGTCCACCATGGACGCCTGGCGGTACCGAATCGCGTGGAATCCGCTCACCGGCGACGGCGCGGAGGCGCCGGGCCGGACCGCGGCGACCGGCCCCTGGCTGGTCGCGCTTCCCGAGAAGCCGACGGCGGACGCCTGGACGAGCGCGGTGATCGACGCGATCGGAGCCATGGGCGCGGAGGTCGTACGCCTGGAGGTGGCCGACCTCACCGCCACGTCCCAGGACCGGGCCGCGCTGGCCGAGCGGCTGAGCGTACCCGCCGGAGCCCGACCGTACGCCGGAGTCGTGTCGCTGCTGGCCCTGCGGGAGTCCCAGGACTCCCAGGAGTCATGTGAGTCCTTGGAGGCCGGAGTTCCCGATGGGCTCGTGCTGACCACGCTGCTGATCCAGGCACTGGGCGACGCCGGTGTCGACGCGCCGCTGTGGTGCCTCACCCAAGGCGCGGTCGCGGCCGCTCCGGACGATGGTCTGCGCAGTCCGGCGCAGGCCGCCGTCTGGGGCCTTGGCCGAGTCGCCGCGCTGGAGCAACCGCAGCGGTGGGGCGGTCTGATCGACCTGCCGGAGAACGTCGACCGGGGAGTGGCGCGACGGCTGGCGAGCGTACTGGCCGGGCTGGACGGCGAGGACCAGGTCGCCGTCCGAGCCTCCGGCGTGTACGCGCGGCGGCTGGTGCAGGCTCCCGCGGACAGGGCCGACAGGCCCGACGAGTGGGAGCCGTCCGGAACCGTACTGATCACCGGTGGCACCGGCGCACTCGGCGGGCATCTGGCCCGCTGGCTGGCCCGGCATGGCGCGGAACACCTGTTGCTGGCCGGCCGGCGGGGGATGGACGCCCCCGGTGCCGCCGAACTGCGCGCCGAGCTGGCCGGGCTGGGGGCCCGGGTGACCGTCGTCGCCTGCGACGTGGCCGACCGGGATGCCCTGTCCGCCGTGCTGGCCGCCATCCCGGCCGAGTTTCCGCTGACCGGTGTGGTGCACGCCGCGGGCGTGCTCGACGACGGCGTGGTGGACGGGTTGACGCAGGAGCGGTTCGAGACCGTGTTCCGCGCCAAGGTGACCTCGGCGGTCGTGCTGGACGAGCTGACCCGAGAGCTGGATCTGCCGGTGTTCGTGCTGTTCTCGTCCGCGGCGGGGACGCTCGGCACTCCCGGCCAGGGCAACTACGCCGCGGCCAACGCGGTGCTGGACGGCCTGGCCGAGCGGCGGCGCGGGCGCGGGCTCGCGGCCACCTCGGTGGCGTGGGGGGCCTGGGCCGGTGGCGGCATGGCGGAGGTGGCCGCGGCGCAGGAGGCGTCCCGGCGCATGGGCGTGCGCCCGATGGACCCCGAACTGGCCGTCTCCGCGCTGAGCGGCCTCGTCGCCGGGGGTGAACCGGTCGCCGTGGTCGCCGACATCGAGCACGAGCGGTTCGTCCGCTCCTACACGGCGGGCCGGCCCAGCAGGCTGCTGTGCGAACTGCCGGGATACCGTGAGCTGGTCGAGTCGGCGGGCTCGGCGCGGGAGGCCGGGCAGTCGGCGTCCGCCCTGCGGGACAGGCTGGCCGGCCTTGCCGGCTCCGAGCGGCTCGGTGTGCTGCTCGACCTGTTGCGCGGTCAGATCGCCATGGTTCTCGGGCACTCCGGCCGCGAGGCGATCGGTGCCGATCAGGCGTTCCGGGACCTGGGGTTCGACTCCCTCAGTGCGATCGAGCTGCGTAACCGGCTCACGGCCTCGACGGGACTGAAACTGCCCTCCACGCTCATCTTCGACTACCCGACCCCGGAGGCCCTCGCCGGTCACGTGATCGAGCGGCTCCTGCAGGAGACGGGCGCGGTCTCGGGGGTCGACGAGGAGGAGGCGCGGGTGCGGGCGCTGTTCGCGTCGCTGTCCATGACCAGGCTGCGGGAGATCGGCGTGCTGGACGCGCTGCTGCACCTGACCGGTGCCCCGGAGGCGTCCACCGATGACGAGGCCGATGACGCGCTCGACTCGATGGGACTCGACGAGCTGGTGCGGGCGGCCCTCGACGGTGGAGCGCAGTGAGCCGAACGACCCGGCCGGGGGGCGTTCCCCGGCCGGGTCGGATTCGTGCGGTCAGATCGCGGTCACCCGCTCGGTGCGTACCTCAGCCTTCGGCCAGCGAGATGGACCTGGACGGGCAGGCCACGACGGCCTCCCGGGCCACGGCCTGAGCCGAGTCGTCCAGGGTCTCGACCAGGACCATGACGGTTCCCTCGTCGCTCTGGTCGAAGACCTCCGGTGCGATGAGCACGCACTGGCCGGCGCCGATGCAGTGCTGGGCGTTCACATTGACACGCATGACATTCCTCATCCTTGAGAGACCGGGGGCCGTATACCCTCCCGGTCCGTCACCAACGGACCGGGAGCGCGTGCAGCCCGAACAACACACCGTCGTACTTGAACGGCAGGTCCTCGACCGCGAGATCGAGCCGAAGGGTCGGAATCCGCCGGAACAGGGAGGTGAAGACGGCCTCCATCTCGACCCTGACGAGGTTCTGCCCGAGACACTGGTGCACGCCGTACCCGAACGCGACGTGGTGGCGGGCCGAACGGCTCGGATCGAACTCGTCGGCCCGTTCGAACGTGGCATGGTCGTGGTTCGCCGCGGCGCCGAGCGGCACGATGCCCTCGCCGGCCTTGATGACGTGCCCGCCGATCTCGATGTCCTCGATGGCCACGCGGAGCGCCACCCGGTCCGCGACGGACAGATAGCGCAGCACCTCTTCGACCACCCCGGGCGTGCCGATCCACTGCGGATTCAGCAGCAGCATGACCACGCCGAGCGCGATGTTGTTCGCCGTCGTCTCGTGCCCGGCGATCAGCAGCAGCAGGGCGACACCGGAGATCTCCTTGGGGGTCAGCACCCCGGCGGACAACAGCCGGCTGGTCAGGTCCCTGCCGGGGAACCGCTGCTTCATGGTGATCAGTTTGGAGATGTAGAGCAGCAGGTCCCTGGTCGCGGCCTCACGTTCATCGTCGGTCGACGTCAAGGTCACCAGGACGCGCGTCCTCGACTCGAAAAGCTCACGGTCCGAACGCGGCACGCCGAGCAGCTCACAGATGATCAGCGATGGCACCGGCAACGCGAACGCGGCCACCAGGTCGGCGGTGGTGCCGTCGGCGAGCATCGCGTCGATGCAGCCGTCGACGACCCGCTGGACGGCCGGGCGAAGCTCGGCGATCCGTCGTACGGTGAACTCGGGGATCAGAGCCTTGCGGAAGCGGGTGTGCTCCGGCGGGTCGTACGCGACGAACCAGCCGGGAATCTGATCGGGCGGCGGCACCGTCCCGTTGCGCCCGATCGTCGGAAAGCCCTCGTGTAAGGGGCTGGCACTGATCCGGGGATCGGTGAGTACGGTGCGCACGTCATCATGCCGAGTGACCAGCCACACGGTGCTGCCTCCTGGCAGCGCCGACCTGACCGGCCCCGCCTGCGCCCGGAGCGAGGCGTACTCGTCCGGGGGAGAGAGCTGCCCGCGCCGCCGCCTCGGGAACTCGATGGAGATCGGATCGCCACTGTGCGTTTCCATGCTGTCGCCACATCCTTCGGCAGTGCCTGTCAGATCATTTCAGTGCCGGGTTGCCCAGGATCAGATCGGCGGCTGCCCGGACGCCTCCCGCCTCGCGCTGCGCCTTGGCGAAGAATTCGGCGCGCTCACGGAAGGCGGGGTCGTTCAGCACCTGGGTGATCTTGCCGACCACGTCGTCGACGTCGACGGTCTGCGGATCGTCCACCGTGAGGCTGACCCCGCTGTCCACGCCGCGCACCGCCTGGTCGTAGCAGTCGACCCACAGCGGCCGGATGACCTGCGGCTTGCCGAAATACAGGCCCTCGTGGAACGCGTTGGCGCCGCCGTGGTTGAAGAAGAGCCTGACGTTGGGATGAGCCAGCACGTCGAGCTGGGAGGGAATCCAGCTCTCGATCCTGAGGTTCGGCGGCAACTCGTCCCTGGGCGGTAGCAGGTGTTGCTGCTGGGTCGGGAGCTTCCACAGCACGGCGTGCCTGCCGTCCAACCGGCGGGCGACCTCCACCAGCGCGTGTACTTCGTGGCGGGTCAGCCGTGTGATGGTGCCGAGCCCGACGTAGACCACGGAGGGGTTGGCGTCGAGCCAACGGGACAGGTCGTCGTCGTCCGGCGCCTCCGGCAACGGCGGGATGATGGCGCCGAGCATGTGGAACCTGTCCGGAAGGGGGAACGGGTACTCCAGCCCGAAGACCGAATAGCACAGGACGGCATCGGCACAGTCGATTTTCGACGACGGGCGGAGCGCCTCCTGCGGGAGCTGGAGCATCCTCGCGTACGAGATGCTTTTGAGCGCGAGCCTGAGCATCGTCGGATGCAGGAACATCAGCCCGGCCCGGAGCTTGAACACGGTGTTGTGGACCCGCTGCTGGAACGACATGTTCAAGGGCAGCCCGGTGTGCAGCATGGGGAATCCGCGCGGTGTCCTGGTGATGAGCAGGTTGCTCGGCAGGAAAGGCGAGCTGAGGATAAATGGGATCTTCCTCTTGAGCGCTATTATGAGCGCGAGCGGGTTCACGCTGTCGAAGACCATGAGGGCCGGCTTGAGCTCTTCGGCCAGGGCGTCGAGCGCCAGATACTTCTGCTCCCCACTGCTCGGGTCGAACCCGCGCCGCACCACCGCGTGATGTGCCTTCCAACGGGACCGCTGGGTGGCCAGCCGGTACATCTCGTCGTCCCAGTCGGCGGGGGAATGCCTCGGATCGGTCTCGCCGAGCGAGGCGAACCGCACGCCGCTTCCCTCGCCGATCTTCTCGATGTCGGCCCTGCAGGACTCATCCGTCGCGAACCACAGATCCTCCGTACCACGCCGGGCCAGCTCGGCGGCGATCACGCACAGGGGATTGAAGACACCGGCCCCTGGATTGCTGACGAACAGCACTGGCTTGCGGCTCTCGCCCATCACATACCTCCATCGCGGGAGCCGGACCGCCGAACAGCCAGTGACACGCAGGCGCCTGCTCCGGTACGGATACGTCATCGCCGTGACCGTCTTTCGTGTCCTGACGTCGGCGTGCCCGCACGGTATCGCGGCGACATTAGGGGGATCACTAGTCTTCCCGGGGGCCGGCCCGCGGACGTGGTCGGCCCGTCGGGGCGGCCCAAAGACTAGGCGTTTGCCGAGTCGCCATCGGCCTAACCTCACCGATGGGCGGCATGCTCGACGACCGTGTATGCCGCCGGTCATCCTCTTCAACCATGCGGAGACCGGTGCTGTCGCCTCCCCTCCACGGCGGAGACGTCGCGCCAGGCGAGAGCACCGGTCGCCGGTGTGCGCGGAGACGGATGTGGTGACGCGATCGACGCGGCAGGGGTGGTTGTCCTGGTACCGGTGACGTCGGCCGCAGGTTTCCCGACCCCGCCCGACGTACGGAGGCTGTGATGGATACGCCCAGTGAGCAGGTCGTACAGGCGCTCCGGACTTCCATGAAGGAGGCCGAACGGCTACGGCGTCAGTACCAGAAGCTGGTCGCGGTCACCACCGAGCCGATCGCCATCGTGGCGATGAGCTGCCGGTTCCCCGGCGGGGTGTCCTCCCCTGAGGACCTGTGGCGGCTGATCGTCGAAGGCGGTGACGCCGTCTCGGGCTTTCCGGCCGACCGCGACTGGGATCTCGACATGCTGTCGGGTCGTGATTCGGAGGGTCGGCCTCGAAGCGATACCGACAGGGGGGCCTTCGTCCGCGACATCGCGGACTTCGACCCCGGGTTCTTCGGGATCTCGCCGCGTGAGGCGCTGGCGATGGACCCGCAGCAGCGGCTGCTGCTGGAGGTGTCGTGGGAGGCCGTCGAGCGGGCCGGGATCGACGCCGCCCGGCTGCGTGGCAGCCGTACCGGGGTCTTCGTCGGGATGAGCGGCCAGGACTACTCCTACCTGATGGTGAGCTCGCTGGCCGATCTCGAGGGCAACGTCGGGACCGGCATGGGCGCGGGCGCGGCCTCCGGCCGACTGTCGTACACGCTGGGTCTGGAGGGCCCGGCGGTGACGGTGGACACCGCGTGTTCGTCGTCGCTGGTGGCGTTGCACCTGGCGACGCAGGCGCTGCGCAGCGGTGACTGCTCGCTGGCGCTGGCGGGCGGGGTGACCGTGATGAGCACCCCTGGCGCGTTCGTGGAGTTCACCCGGCAGGGTGGGCTGGCGCCCGACGGCCGGTGCAAGGCGTTCGCCGACGCGGCGGACGGCACGGGGTGGGCCGAGGGTGTGGGCATGCTGGTGCTGGAGCGGTTGTCGGACGCGCAGCGCAACGGCCATCAGGTACTCGCGGTGCTGCGCGGGTCGGCGGTCAACCAGGACGGCGCGTCCAACGGCTTCACCGCGCCGAACGGTCCTTCGCAGCAGCGGGTGATCCGTCAGGCGCTGGGCAGCGCCGGGTTGAAGCCCGCCGAGGTGGATGCGGTCGAGGGGCATGGCACCGGTACGACGCTGGGTGACCCGATCGAGGCGCAGGCGCTGCTGGCCACCTATGGGCAGGACCGGGACGAGGATCGGCCGCTGCTGCTGGGGTCGATCAAGTCGAACATCGGTCACACCCAGGCGGCCGCCGGTGTGGCGGGTGTGATCAAGATGGTCATGGCTCTGCGGCACGGGGTGCTGCCCCGGACGTTGCATGTGGACGCGCCGTCGTCGCATGTGGACTGGTCGGCGGGCGCGGTGGAGTTGTTGACCGAGTCCAGGTCCTGGCCTCAGGTGGACCGGCCCTGGCGGGCGGGTGTGTCCTCGTTCGGCCTCACCGGCACCAACGCCCACGTGATCATTGAGCAGGCGCCGAAGAACACCCGAATCGCGGCGGGACCGGAGGAGCGGGGGCCGGCGGCGACCGCGGCGGTGGCCCCGATACTGATTTCCGGTCGTACGGCGGAGGCGCTGCGGGCGCAGGCCGAGCGGCTGGCATCATACCTGGACGACGAACCCGACCTGGATCTGGCCGACGTGGCCTTCTCCCTTGTCACGGCACGATCGGTCTTCGAGCACCGGGCGGCGGTGCTGGCAGGTGCTCGCGAGGACGCCGTGGCCGGGTTGCGGGCCGTGGCCGAGGGCCGGCCGAGTGCGAGCGTCCTGCTGGGGCAGAGCGGGTGGCGGGACAAGGTCGCTTTCCTGTTCACCGGTCAGGGCAGCCAGCGGGCGGGGATGGGCCGGGAGTTGTACGCGCGGTTCCCGGTGTTCGCGGCGGCGTTGGACGAGGTGGTCGCGGAGCTGGATCCGTTGCTTGGCGGGTCGTTGCGTGAGGTGTTGTTCGCCGAGCCGGGTTCGGCGGAGGCGGGGTTGCTGGATCGGACGGAGTGGGCGCAG